>BTQP01000129.1:0-5332 GCA_036985935.1 Acidimicrobiia bacterium
CTCTTCCTCTTCTTCCGCACCGTCTACCGTCGACCCTTTACCGTCTACTGCTTCCCGGCTGTCAGCCTCTTCCTCTTCTTCCGCACCGTCTACCGTCGACCCTTTACCGTCTACTGCTTCCGCGCTGTCTACGTCTTCTCCCGGCAGCGTCGTCCCCATTCCGGTGACCGTCGTACCGATGTTCTTGATCTCCTTGACGGTTGCGTCGTATTCGGACTTCAGTGTTTGCAGTGGTGCCGCTAGGTCTCCATAGTCGCCATCGAGCGACTCGGTGAGCGAGCGAGTCGCCGTGCGTGCCTTTGCGAGAAGTTCGCCTGCTTTTCTGGCGAGTTCAGGCAGGCGCTTGGGCCCGAACACGACGAGCGCGGCTATCGCTATGACGATCAATTCGCCGGTTCCAAGGCTTCCCATACGTGAGATGGTAGGGCGCAGCAGTGGTCATAGTGAAGATGCCGCCGCTGAGAGCGACGGCATCCTTGGCCCCTCACATGTGGCCGGAGCTCATCCCCCTGAGGCCACCAACCGCCCGAACCAGTCATCCTGATCGAGCATGGCGACAAATCTGCCGATCTCGTTCTCGGTAATCGGCACTGCGTCTACGACAACCTCGTATGCAACTCCGGTCGCAAGGAGGATGCTGACAACTCGGTGCGATGCTGGACGATGCTGGGTCGTTGAACATGTTGGGCATGCGAATCGGTACGTCCCCTCGTCACCGGTTCCAGCGAGTTCGAGACTGATGTCGGTCGTGGAGAGTTCCACATCCCCGCATCGTGAACATGTTGTCCTGATGGTTGTCATCCAGCTGCTCCAATAGTGCCGTCTACTTCATTGACATCGGCAAATGGGCGTTGGGGTAAAGGACTATTCACAAGGTAGTCACCGTGTTCATGCGTATCTGGTCACTATCCGGGTGCGGAGATCTGCGAGGGCTGAGCGCACGACGTCGCCGGTGATATCGGACACGGTATCCCCCAGTTGCAACAGGAGGCGGGCAGCGACGAGGGGATCTGAAACGCCCATTATCACGCGCAACCGACCGCCGTCCAATTCCTTGACCTCGACCGGGTAGTACTCGGCGACCCAGCTGGCCGACGGCGCAAGAGTGAACCGCACCTGTTCGTCCGATTTCCGGGGCTGATAGTCGATCGTTGTCTGCACCGGCGCATCGGGCATCTCGTAGGTCTCGGCGAGGATCTCAAGGGAATCCATCCTGTCGATCCGGAATACGCGTGAGGCTTCAGCGAGCCGGCAATACCCTGATAGGTACCAGTTACCGAGGTTGAAGAACACACTCCAACCCTCTACATCGCGCACGGTACGTTCATTGGTAGCGATTCCTACGTACCCGATCCTGGCGACGTGGTGGTCCGAAACCGCCTCCCTGAGGGGCCGGACGTATTCGGGAGTAGGCACGTCGAAAGTGACCGCGTCTCCATCCGCGGGTACGACGACGGCGGCAAGCTTCTCGACAGCTGAGTGCAGCGCTGGCGGCGCCTGGTCAGACTGGATCAACGTCATACCGGAAGCGAGCAGTCCGAGTGCTTCGGCAGGTGTGAGCCTCAGCGGCCGAGAGAAGTAATCGGCGGCATCGACGAATACTTCATCGTCGTACACATCCACATCGATGAGATCGCCCGGCCCGTACCCGGGGAGTCCGGTCACAAAGACGAGATGCATGTCCTGGATCAGTTCGGCGGTGTCGCGGTACCCGAATCGGTCGACGAGGTCGGCGGTATCAGCACCGTCATGCGAGATTATCCACGGCAGCACAGCGAGGATCCTTGTCAAACGCTGCGCAGTTCGGTCAGAACTCACGACTGACCCACCACGAATTCAACAAGCGTCGTACGAAGGTCGAGCGGTTCTTCAATCACTGCCTTGTCATCAAAGCCAAGTACCCATCCGATGAGGCTGCGATCCACCGAGTACGGAACCTCGAGCACCACGCCCGCCTCGTCCTTGCTGAGAACCGTGGCATCAGGAATTTGCTTGCTCGCGACCGACGCTATATCCAGGTCGAAACGAACCAGCGCACGTTTGTCTCCGCTCTGATCACGAGGAAGCGCAGCGAGAGACACCTCCAGGTCGAAGTCCGGTCCCCGGTCGAACGTGCCCTGCTCTTCATCGATCGTTGCCGGACCCATGCGATCGATCCGAAACGCCTTGACGGGAGAAGGCGATCCGACTTCAGGACCTATCAGATACCAGTGTCCCTTTCGATGGATGAGTCCGTATGGTTCGACCTCCCTCGATCGCTCCTTGTACTCGAATCGTGCCACGCGCTTGTCCGTCACGGCCCCGTACAGGGCGCCGAGCTGATCGAGATCATGCCCGAGGTCGGCGAAGACCGTGGCCGATTCCGTCGTTCTCGAAGCTCCCCCGAGTTTGAAGATCGCCCCGAGTTCGGTGCGCTGTCCCCCGAATCTCACTGCCTGGGCAGCCAGGAGCAGGGCTGAGCGCTCCTCATCGGTGAGTCCCGGATCATCGAGACCGTATTCGTCGGAAGGTACAACGTATCCGAGTTCGACTTCCCACAGATCCGTGTGTTGCAGAACAAGCGGCACGCCGAGAGACCGCAGGAGATCCTTGTCTCTTTCGAACGTCCGCCGGAAGGCTTCGTCACTTGGTTGATCGTATCCCTTGACGGTGTGACGAATCTCGTCCGCGGTAACAGGTCGATCCACGGTCAAGAGAAACGCGAGGAGGTTCAGTATCCGTTCGACGACCCTTTGCATTGCAAGTAGCGTATCGGCCTCATGCGTACATTGGAAGAACTGCGAGCTGTCCCGGGCAGACCCGAGGGAGGAGCTACAGGGTTTCTATCAGTCGGTCGACTCGCTCGTCATATGCCTTGAACGGGTCCTTGCACAGGACAGTCCTTTGGGCCTGGTCGTTGAGTTTGAGATGCACCCAATCCACGGTGAAGTCTCTGCGGTTCGCTTTCGCCGCTTTGATGAATTCGCCACGCAACCGTGCGCGTGTCGTGGCGGGTGGGTCGATCATGGCTCTTGTAACGTCCTCATCGGTGACGATGCGATCGACGAGGCCCGCGGACTCTAGTTTGTAGAACAACCCGCGTTCGCGATTCACATCGTGGTAGTTCAAGTCTATGAGTGCGAGCTTGGCGGAAGACAGGGCCAGATTGTGGCGCCCACGGTACCTTTCGATCAATTGGAGCTTCGCAACCCAGTCGACCTCGCGATGCAGTGTCAAAGGGTCCTTTTCGAGTCCGGTAAGCAGATGTTCCCACATCGCGACAGCCCGTTCCACCTCAGGAGACACTCCGGCCGAGCGGGTGTAGCGCATCACCCGTTCGAGATATTCCCACTGGATGTCGAGGGCGGAAAGCTCGCGTCCGTTGGCAAGACGTACCTTTCGTCGGCAGGTGATGTCGTGGCTTATCTCTCGGATTGCCCGAATTGGATTCTCGAGTGTCAGATCTCTGAAGACAACCTCGTCCTCGAGCATCTGGAGTAGGGCAATCGTCGAACCAATCTTCGTGTATGTGACGTACTCAGACATGTTCGAGTCGCCAACGATGACATGGAGCCGCCGATATAGCTCTGCGTCGGCGTGTGGCTCATCTCTTGTGTTGATTATCGGTCGGCTCCGCGTGGTCGCGCTCGAGCTGCCCTCCCAGATGTGTTCCGCACGCTGAGCCAACGAGTACACGGTGCCTCTCGCGGTTTGGAGAAGTTTGCCTGCTCCCGCCCAGACCTGCCTGGTGACGAGGAACGGAACGAGCGTGTTGATGGTGCGCTGAAAGTCCGAGTGTCGGTGGATGAGATAGTTCTCGTGACATCCGTAGGAGTTCCCTGCAGAGTCAGTGTTGTTTCGGTACAGATAGATCTGGCCGCGAATCCCCTCCTCAACGAGTCGGCGCTCTGCTGATTCGACCAGGCCTTCGAGGATGCGTTCTCCCGCACGGTCGTGTGCGACCACGTCGTAGATGCTGTCGCATTCGGGCGTCGCGTATTCCGGGTGGCTGCCGACGTCGAGGTACAGGCGTGCACCGTTCTCCAGGAAAACGTTCGAGGATCGGCCCCAACTCACGACTCGACGAAAGAGGTACCTTGCCACCTCATCAGGTGACAGACGCCGCTGCCCGCGCAACACGCATGTCACCCCGTACTCGTTCTCGATGCCGAATATCCGTCTCTGCACGCAGTCAGCGTACCTCAGATGCAGGCAACCGCGACGCAGTTATGCGCGTGCCGCGGAAACCTCCTCGAGAGACAGACGCCGGAACGTCCTTCGGCCTGATGATCGGTCGAGGAATCCCGTTTCCCAATCTTCGTCTGCAATGTCTCTGTCAGCTGCCTGCTCGATCGCTTCGCACACGCTGGCGAACGCTTCGGGGAGATCCATTCCGGAAACAGGGGATTCTCCCAATCCCTCGGCTATTTCGTCCTCACCTGCTCCAAGGACGGCGAATGTCCCCGAGTCTCGCAGCGTGCCATCGAACTGGATGCGGAACAGCTGGTCGATGTCGGCAGTCGAGCCCAACTCGGCTACCACTATGTCGACCTCGTATGGTTTCACTTCCTGGGAGAAGATCTGCCCGAGGGTCTGGGAATATGCGTTCGCGAGTCCTTTGGCGGTCACATCGTCGCGAGCGTACGAGTACCCCTTGAGATCTGCGTAACGCACTCCGGCGACCCGGAGGGTCTCGAACTCGTTGAATCGACCAACGCCGGCAAATCCGATTCTGTCGTACACCTCGCCGATCTTGCGTAGAGCAGGCGAGCTGTTCTCACCGACCATGAGGATTCCGCCGCCGAGGGCCACAGCGACGATCGGGCGACCGCGCGCAACGCCCTTGCGGGCGAAATCTGCGCGATCCTGGACGAGCTGTTCAGGCGGGACGTAGAACGGTACGGTCACGGTCTTGCCTCCAGGACGCCCGCAGTTATATCGGCGAGCGCGTCGTCTGCAACATCCTCGATCCCGGCAGCCGTCACCAGCACGATGTTTGGGTATATGCCCCGCTTGATGTCCGGTCCCCCCGTCGCTGAATCTTCCTCAGCAGCAGCGACGAGGGCTTCGACAGCGACTGCGAGCGCTCGCTCTTTCGTGAGGCCAGGCTCCCATGATGTCTTGAGGAAACTCCGAGCCTCGGAGCCACCGGAACCCGTGGTTGCATAGTTGAGTTCATCGTATCGACCACCAACAACATCGAATGAATACAGGCGACCGACCCCCTCAGATTCGTCGAACCCACAGAACAACGGGATTACGACGAGCCCCTGAAACGCAAGCGCCAGATTGCCGCGAACCATCCGGGCCAGGTAGTTCGCTTTGCCCTCGAGGCTGAGCCGGGTTCCCTCGA
>BTQP01000130.1:0-5307 GCA_036985935.1 Acidimicrobiia bacterium
TTTATGCGCCGAGTGGCAGGACGTAACGCCAGACCATCACGAAGTGAACGGATGTTGCTGCCACGACCATGATGTGGAACACCTCGTGGTACGAGAAGACTTTCGGCCATAGTCGGGGCTTGTTGGTTATCAACAGCACCATGCCTATCGAATAGATGGCTCCACCAAGGAGCGCGAGTCCCGACGCTGCCCAACCCAGCTCTTGCACGAACTTCCATCCCATGAATATTCCGAGCCACCCCATCGATATGGCAAGGATCATGGAGAAGTTCTGCTTCTCTTTGGGAAAGAATGCATGTTGTAGGGCGCCGATCGCGACGCTACCCCATGCAACGCCGAGGACGACCCAGCGCAACGGACCGTCGAGTGTCGCAATGGCAACGGGCGTGTAGGTCCCCGCGATCAAGACGAGGATCATTGAGTGGTCGAGCCGCTGCATGCGACGTTTCCACACCTCTCGCCACGGTATCGCGTGGTACAGAGAACTCGTCGTATACAGGGCGACCATTGCAAGACCGAAGACGACCGCACCGACCCGAATGCCCCAGTTTGGTGCTTTCCATGCCAGGAAGCCGGTCGCGAGGACGGCGACTACCGCAGATGCGCCGTGCAGGAACCCCCGAACAGGGTTCTGCATCTTTCCGAGAGTCCAACGGGGTGTTTCCATGAGGCCCGAAGCGTACTTGCATGCCTGCGTATCGTCGCGCTATCCGTCCGGATCAACGGCATTGCTCAACAAGCTCCTAGGCTGGTTGTGTTGATCGTTGCTCGGAAGAACGGAGACGGCGTGAACCTAAAACAGCAAGCGCTTCGCCCCGTTTATCACCTGTACGAGGAGCGGTTGTTGTCACGCATGAACCGCGACGCCTTGCCAGGGCATATCGGTGTGATCCACGACGGTCACCGGCGGTATGCCAGGGCCGAGAACCTTCCAGATTACGAGGCGTCATACCGCGTTGGGATGGCGAAGTTCGAAGAGTTTCTTCAGTGGACGTCCGAGCTCGAGATCAAGGCGGTCACGTGCTGGTTGTTGTCAACCGAGAACCTTGCGAGACCTGACGAGGAGCTCGTGCCCTATTACACGGTTCTTGGTGACCTGTTCGAACGGATACCACAGACACCGGCCGGTCAGGACGTCAGGGTGAAGTTCATCGGAAGTCTCGATCTCTTGCCTGCGAGTCTTGTCGAGGGAGCGAAACGTCTCGAGGAGCGCTGCTCTGGCGGGTCGCGCCGTGTCACGATCGCACTTGCCTACGGAGGAAGACAGGAGATCGTTGATGCGGTAAAGGACCTCGTCACTGATCTCGCTGATGAGGGCATCGCGGCGCATCAGATCTCTGAGCACATCGACCGCGAAGCCTTGTCGTCACGGATGTATGCATCGGACCTTCCGGATCCTGACCTGGTCCTGCGCACATCGGGTGAGGCCCGTCTGTCGGGGTTCATGCTGTGGCAGGCGGCGTACGCCGAGTATTCGTTCGTTGATGTGTACTGGCCGGCGTTTCGACGTGTCGATTTTCTTCGCGCGTTGCGCAGCTACACGCGGAGGGATCGCCGCTACGGCCGGTGACCCGCCGAACCTCGTTACCTGCTTCGTTGCACGAGAGGTATGTGGTCCTGGTCGTTGAAAGTCCGCAGACTGGGAACGTGTGATCCTGCGAGAGGGATCATCTTTACCCGTGCAAACGATGCGTGGAACAGGACGAACTTCTCCCACTCCCACGGTGCAGGTGGAATACCAAGCAGATGCGTGAGACAGACCGAATTCGTGCCACCGTGTGCGACTATCACGATCCGGCCAGGGTCGCCGGCGACGTGCCAGAGGCTCCGGTCGGTCCGGTCGCGGACCATGCCGTTGTGTGCGAGCAGATCATCGAGTGCAGTGGTGACTCGATCGTGGAACGTGCGGAACGATTCACCACCCGGGAGTCCTTGCCACCACTCCTCGGGGGAGCGATGCCGCGAACTCTTGAATATCTCGATCACTTTCTCCTCGGTGACACCCTCCCAATCCGGCATCTTCACTTCGACAAAGTCGTCGATTGTCTGAGCAGCCAGACCCGTCGCTGCAGCTATCGGTGCAGCGGTTTGTTGAGATCTCGTGGCCGGCGACACGACGAGTTGAATAGGTGCCACCGGGTCGCTGGCGATTCGTGCAGCAGCGAGATCCGCCTGTTCTTGGCCAAGATCGGTGAGATATGGGTCGGTCTGGGACATGCCGTCTACTGCCCACTGCGGCTGTCCGTGCCTGACGAAGATGATGTCCATCGTCACAAGAATAGTGACGTAGCCTGCGTCTGATTTCAGCCGATCGACACGGCAGCAAGTTCTTCGAGCAGGTCCGACTTGTCGTCGTCCGAGAGAAAGGACGCCTCGATGGAGTTGCGAGCGAGCTTCACCAGGTCGTCTCTCGTCAACTTCAGCGCTTCGGCGATGGCGACGTAGTTGTCGAGAACATACCCGCCGAAGTAGGACGGGTCGTCCGAGTTCACCGTCACCTTGACCCCCTGGTCGAGCAACCGTTTGAGACTGTGATCCTCGAGTGTGGCGAAGACGTTCAGTTTCACGTTCGAAAGCGGGCACATGGTCATCGGTACCTGGTCGGCGATGAGACGTTTCACAACCCTCGGATCGTCTTCGCTTCGCACGCCGTGGTCGATGCGCTCGGCTTTCAGGATATCCAAAGCACCGGTGATGAACGATGGTGGACCCTCCTCACCTGCATGTGCGACTGTGCGCAGACCCGCAGCACGTGCCAGGGCGAAAGGCTCGCCGAACGGATCAGGTGGGTTGCCGATTTCTGAGGAGTCCAACCCGACCCCAACAAGATCGGCGCGGAAAGGCTCGGATGCTTCCCACGTATCGATAGCGTCACCGGCTGGGAGGTGGCGCAGGAAACACATGATCAGCCCGGCCGAGATTCCCCACCAGGTAGCTGCATCCTCGATGGCTCGCGTGAATCCGCTCATGAACACATCGAAACCGATGCCGCGTTGTGTGTGCGTCTGTGCGTCGAAGAAGATCTCCGCCCTGCGAACCCCGTCATCGCTTGCCCGTTCGAGGTAAGCGATCATGAGGTCATAAAAGTCTTGCTCCGTGACGAGGACTTCAGCGCCCTGGTAGTAGATGTCGAGAAACGATTGGAGATCAGTGAACTTGTAGGCCGCACGGATTTCATCGATCGACGTAAACGGGATCTTGATGTCGTTGCGCTTGGCCAGAGAGAACATCAACTCCGGTTCGAGCGTGCCTTCGATGTGGACGTGGAGCTCAGCCTTGGGCAGTGAGCGAACGAAAGATGCAATTTCCATTCGGCCATTCAAACGCAAAGCGGTGCTTGGTGCGAACCAGAGCGTGCGACCGATTCTCGTCGACTGGTTTTGGGCGAACCAAAGGCCGCCTTGCGGCGGCCTTGGTTCGGGCTTAGACGGGAGGTTAGGAAGGCATCCTGTCTGACTACCGTATCGTCATTGCTCCAGAGCAACTTGAGAGATATCTGTGAATTCTTTTTCAGACGCTAAATCGGCCCTCGTCGAGCACATGGTGACCCATTCGGTTCGAACCGATGGGCCATTCGTTCTTCGGTCTGGCATGACCTCTGATTGGTACATAGACGCCAGGCAGACCACGTTTTCGGGTGAGGGCGCCCGTCGGGTCGGCGCAGCGGTCCTGGCGGAAGTACCTGCCGACGTCGATGCCGTCGGTGGTATGACCATGGGTGCGGACCCGATCGCCATCGCGACCGCGATTGCCGCGGCGGATGCGGGTCGCGATCTTTTGGCCTTTTCGATTCGGAAGGAACCGAAGGATCACGGCACTGGTGGAAGGCTCGTCGGGCCGGTAGGTGCAGGGAGTCGAGTTGTAGCGCTCGAGGACACCACGACCACCGGGTCTGCGCTCAGGGAGGCGATTTTCGCCCTTCTCGAGGCAGGAGTCGTTGTCGTTCGTGCCGTGTCGTTGGTTGACAGATCGAATGGTGCAACCGAACGAGCGATGACGGATCTCGGAATTCCGTACGCTGCGCTGCTCACCCCCGCAGACCTCGGTGTCGAGGGTTCCTGATGTCTGTGTACCGGTCTCCGCTGCGTCTGTTCCTCCTCGGCGTTGTAGGACTGCTGCTCATCATCGCCGCGATCGACGTCATGTTCGCCCATCGCGTCTCAACAGAGCCAGAGAACACAGACGGGGTGCTCACGACCCGCGGTCAGGCACAGCAACGTGGAGACATCCTGTGGGGCGCCGTCATGTTTGGCGCCGGCACTCTCCTGTTCGGCGGGGGGATAATTGAACTCGTTCGGCGCCGCCCGGTGATTCGGATTCGCGAGGAAGGACTCACTGCATCGATCGGAACAACGGTTCCCGACGTCACGATCCCGTGGTCTCGAATCGAATCCATATCCAGCACCGTCACGAAAGATGGCTACGACGGTGGTCTCCGGGAGCAACTCGTCGTTGTCGTCGCTGACAGGACCGGCGTTCCCTCTGATGTTGTCTCGGCTCACTGGGACGGAAACGAACTCCACATCGATGCGGTGGATTGGACCAAGAGGGTTACAGAGGTCGCGCTTTCGGCACAGGGGGCACTTCAACACTTTCAGAGGGTCGCAGAGATCGAACAGATGGAGAGCCCATCGGTTGTATGGGAACCGAGTGCGGTGACGGGCGAAGCATCCGCCGAGATCGACACCGGAGACGCAGATGAGGAACCCGAATGATCATCGGTTCACATGTGAGTCCGCAGCACCCTCTCGATGAGGCGAAATCGCGTGGTGCCGATGCAGTACAGATCTTCATGTCGAACCCGCAGCAATGGAAGGCACCGCTTCCGAGGGACGATGCGGAGGAGCTCAAGGCGTCTCCCATTGACTTCTACGTGCACTCTCCATATCTGATGAATCTGGCGTCGCCGAACAACCGTGTGCGAATTCCGTCCCGAAAGACGCTTGCCCAGACGGTTGCAGCCGCCGAAACGATCGGTGCCAGGGGCGTGATCGTGCACGGAGGAAGTGTCGGTGCAGACGAAGACGTTTCGGTGGGTTTCGAACGGTGGCGCAAGGCGCTCGACTCGTTCGAGGTCACCGTTCCGATCCTGATCGAGAACACTGCGGGCAAGGGCAATTCAGTGATGCAGGACCTGACAAACTACGGGCCACTCTGGCAGGCGATCGGCGAAATGAATGTGGGTGTGTGCCTCGACACGTGCCACACGTGGGCGTCTGGGGCCGACATGGAGAACGCTGTTGACGTGATCACCGGCTATACGGGCGGCATCGCCCTCGTTCACGGCAACAATTCACGTGATGAAGC
>BTQP01000131.1:0-5301 GCA_036985935.1 Acidimicrobiia bacterium
AGGATCGAACGTCAAAGAATCCTGGATTCAAAACTCTGGTGCTGTGAGAGAATGGGGAGCGACCAGGAGGTGCTCGGATGACATCACCACACGAGGTTTTCAACCAGCCACCGATACTCGAAGACTGGAACCTCTACACGTCGGACCCGGTGCTCCAGGACGCCGTCGAGCGATACGGAGCAACATGGGCAACCCCGACCCTCGAAACGTTCGGGGGTGTCATCGGATCCCGCCAGACGCTCGAGTGGGCTGACGAGGCCAACCGCAACGAACCGGAACTGCGTGCCTTCGACCGCTACGGACATCGCATCGACGAGGTCGACTACCACCCGTCGTATCACAGGTTGATGTCACTCGCCGTTGAGCACGGGATTCACTCGATGCCGGAGGAACCGGGGAAAGAGGCGCGACACGCGGCAAGAGCCGCGTTGTTCTTCCTCGACGCCCAGGTTGAACTCGGCCACGGATGCCCGATCTCGATGACATACGCTGTTCTGCCCGTGCTCCGTCACGAACCCGACCTTGCAGCCGAATGGGAACCGCGGATTCTCAGCCGGACCTACGACCGGCGGTTCATCCCACCCGAGGACAAGGACGGAGTCATCGCAGGAATGACCCTCACAGAGAAACAGGGCGGCTCGGATCTGCGAGCCAACACGACAACAGCCGAACCGCTCGGTGACGGCTGGTACCGCGTGACCGGGCACAAATGGTTCTGCTCCGCACCGATGTCCGATGCCTTCGTCATCACCGCACAGGCACCTGGCGGATTGACGACGTTCTGGCTTTCCCGCTGGTTCGAGGGCCAACGCAACGGGTTCCACATCCAGCGTCTCAAGGACAAGATGGGAAACCGCTCGAATGCATCATCGGAGATCGAGCTCGAGGGGGCAATCGTGCGTCGCATTGGCGACGAGGGCATGGCCGTCAAAACCATTTCCCAGATGCTTCACCGCACACGGTTCGACTGCGTCGTTGGATCCGCTGCCCTCATGCGCCGAAGTCTCACCGAAGCAGCTCACCACACACGACACCGGTCAGCGTTTGGAAAACCGCTGTTCGAGCAGCCTCTCATGGCGAACGTTGTCGCAGACCTCGTCGTTGAATCCGAGGCGACGCTTGCGTTGATGATGCGCCTTGCGGCTTCGTTCGATGGAGAAGGAGATCCCCAGGAGGATGCGTTCCGGCGAATCGCTCTGTCCGTCGGCAAGTACTGGGCAGGCAAACGCGGCCCTATCCATGTCGGGGAGGCACTCGAATCCCTCGGCGGCATGGGCTACGTCGAAGAGGGACCGCTCGCCAGGATGTACCGCGAGGCTCCGTTGTACGGGATCTGGGAAGGCAGCGGGAACGTCATCTGCCTCGATGTGCTGAGGTCCATCAACAAGGATCCCGCGACCGCCGAGGCGTTCATCGCGGAAATCAAAAAGGCATCCGGTGCCGACGCAAACCTCGACGCAGCAATCGACACAGTCGTCGACATGATCAACAACGCCGGCGACGCACAAACCGACGCCCGCAGACTCGTCGAGGCCATGGCGATCGCCCTCGAGGGATCCCTCCTCGCGCGCCACGGCCCTCCCGAGATCTCGGATGCGTTCATCGCTACACGGGTCGCTGGAGACCACGGGTCGACGTTCGGAACGATGCCATCGAGCCTCCCCATAGCCCGCCTCGTCGACAGGGCCCCCACACCGGCCTGACCATCTAGACGGAAACGAGTTCCTTCGTGTCGTCGTCTTCGGGAACGACGTCCGGAGATGTTGCCTGCTTGCGGCGCCGTGCGATCAAACCGCCTCCCACTGCAACGAGGGCCGCGACAGAACCAAGGATGAGGAACACCTGGCCGTTGGATCCCAGCAGCACGGCCCCGCCGCCTGCGATGGACGATCGTCCTTGTTGTGGATCGAGGGCCCATGAAGCGATCCTCAGGATGAGGGCATATGACGTTGCTGCGATCACGACACGCGTTCCGAGGGTCCGTACCATCACAAACCGACGGTCGGCGAGGTACACGGCGACGAGACCGAAGACCAGCATTGCGGCGAGGGCGACAACGAGCACTTGCGTCAGGAACCCTTGCACGTTCCGCACGACTGCCGCGACTGTCGCCGCTTCGGGTGTGCCCAATTCGACGGATCCGGCGGCATCCAGGACGCCCTCGACCTGGGCGGCATCGACAACGACGTTGCGTTCAGCGAATTCGGCAAGAACCACAGGGACAAGCGGCGCAGCTGCGTCGCGGATATCCACGACGGGGTCCGATCCATCAGGCGCAAAGAGGCCATCGATGAACTGGCCGACGATCGCATCGACAGCTGCCGTGTACTCGGGCCGAGAACGAATGGCCTCTGCAACCGCGTGTGTCGCGTCCGAGTCGGTGCCCGCCGCGAGTGCAAGCCCATCTTCGAACCATGAATCGATGCGCTCTTTGGCGACACCCGCATCGATGACGGTCGCGGTCGACTCCTGGATGGTGGCTGTGTCGACAGCAACGGTTCTGCCCCATGTTCCAAGCAGGAACAGCGACGTTGACAGACCGAACGCCCACAGCACGATCGAGAGCGCGCCGCGGCGCGCCGGGTGCATACGGCTACGGGAGAACGATTCGTTACCTACCAGTGACATAGACATGGAGCGTATCGGGCGGCACATTTACGCCAACCTGCTCACAGTCGATGAGTGAGCGTTCCAGGTACCGTGACGGTCGTGGAACAACTTCTGGATCTTGATCTGCTCGTCAAACAGATCGCACTCGCCTTCGGTGCGGCGATGGCGATCGGAAACGCCTATGCGATCATCCAGCATCGACGCGGCGTCACCCCGAAGGGCGAACGCGGCGAGTTCAGAGCCGTGCGTGCCTACTGGCTGCTCAGCGTCGGCCTCCTCATCTCCGCCTGGGGCGCCGCAAGCCTGCTCACCTAGCTAGCGCACACAGGGTTTCTCACGGAGGCCTCATCGGGGTCTCATTCGGGGGTGGTGTCGTGATGACATGAAATCTATGAAACAGACATTTACGGTGGGGAGAGTCGCGGTGTTCGTGGCTCTCAGCGCGGTCATCGTCACGATGGCTTCGGAGCGCGTGTATTGGTACTGGGCTGGGCTGAACGTTGGATCCGTCATCGAGATCAGTCTGTTCTATGTGATTCCCGTGAGTGGTGCGTTGTGGGCATTGGCCCATGCAAAGGCAACCCGTGTACACCAGGTCGTGCTCGCTGGTGCGTTCTTTGCGTTCCTGGTCGAAGGGGTGCTCACACCGGTCATCTACCAGGACGGGCCGCTACCGATCATGGCCGCGATGTTCGTTGGGTGGCACGGGATCCTGGCTTTCGTCGGATTCTGGTACCTGACGAGGCGATGGCTGCTTGAGCGCCGCACACTGCTGACCGCCATCGCTGCTACGGCATTCGGCGTCCTGTGGGGCATCTGGGCGATCGTGTCTGCGGTGGGGGACACAACCGATATCGAGGGTGGGGCGACCGTCCTGGAACCATCTCAGTTCGCGCTCTACGCCATCGGTGTCGGCGCAACGCTCGCAGCAGCACACTGGCTGATCGGTTTCGTCTGGCCGACGTCTTGGCGTCCAAGCAGGGCATCCACGATCATCGTCGGGGTCGTCAACGCTGCGTATATGGCGGTCGCCGTCATCCTGTTCGTGCCATGGGCACCGGCAAAACTCGCTCTGTTGCTTGGAGGCACGTACTGGCTGATGACGAAAGGACGCGACACGAACCACGACGAGCCGCGGATCCTCGACAGGCTTGCAGGCAGGATCCGCGCAAGGGACGCTGCCGTGCTCTTACTGATGCCGCTTACGGCGGCCGCCACATACGGCGCCATCTGGGCAATCGGCATTTCCGCCGCGGTCTCAGCGGCCGTGTATTGGGCCCTCATCCTCGCTCAAATACTCGGTGGCGGAGCGGCGTACATCTGGGCTACACGTCGAGCACTCACAACCCAGCGGCAGACCAGCAACGACACGGAGCTTGTCACGAGCTCAGGGTGATATCTGGATGTCGAGGGCCGCGTGGGCGCTGCGAAGTGATGTTTCCACTGCGTCAGGGGTGGCGGCGCTCGCGAAGAGGAAACCGAGGTACCGCTCGCCCTCGGGCAGTGGCACGAGCTGCGTTCCGTTCGGGATCGTCTGGTCGTACTCGGTGATTCCACCGATGTCGAGAGCTTCTTCGACGCCTGTGATTCCCTCGAGAACTCCCGCACCCGGGATCGCCAGCATGAGAACACCCGTTGCGCCTCGCGACCTATCGAGAACTGGACCCGGGAGATCCAAGGCGCTGCGCAAGATCACCGACTCGAGTGACTCGCCGAGCAATCCAAATGTCAGCGCCCTCCCGCAGAGTCCACCTATCGACCTCGCCGCAACCTCAATCAACACGACGCCTTCGTGGGTGCAACGCACCTCTGCATGAATCGGGCCCGAGACCAGTCCGAGTGCAGAGGCGGCCGACTCTGTCACCGCAGCGATCTCTCGCTGTGTTGCGCTGTCGTGGCGCGACGGAGTCACGAACATCGTCTCTTCGAAGTAGGGCCCGTCGAGTGGGTCCGGCTTGTCGAGGATGGCAAGGACCGTCAATGCACCGTTGACAAGCATCCCTTCGACCGCGACTTCCGGGCCGGAGGCGAACGCCTCAACGAGCAACTTTGCTTCCGGGTCTCCCCCACAGTCTTCAACGATGGCACGAACGCGGGCCTCGGCCGCAACAGCCTCGCTGTCGTTGTCGATGCGGATCACGCCCTTGCTCGCCGAGAGGTTGCGCGGTTTCACAACACATGGATAGCCGAGGTCGCCAGCCACCATGGCAACTTCGCCGCGCCCGGCGAGCACGTACCGTGGCTGGGCGACGTTCGCCGTCTCGAGCAGTGCACGCATGTGGGCCTTGTCCCGTGTCGACTCGACGGCCGCCACAGGGTTCGCCCGCAGGCCCAGGAGATTCGAGGCCCGAGTGGCAACGATCACACCCAGGTCGTCGGCTGCGATCACCGCATCAGGCGACGGCTTGATATTGACGATTCTCGAAACAGACCAGTCCGGCCTTGTGAAGTCGATGAGAAGGGAGCGAGAGCGTCCGAGGTCGCCCATTGGTGTATCGCCGTCTGAGGCAACGACCAGATCGATGCGGAGAGAGCGAGCGGCATCTACAAAATCCGCGGTTCGGTAACTGCCTGCCGGCACGACGAGGACGACAACCGGGTTTCGGGTTCGGTGTGGCGAAACATCCGTATCATTGAGTGATACATCTTGTTCTCTCGGTGATAGGTTCGCAGTCATGACCCCTGATTCTC
>BTQP01000132.1:0-5284 GCA_036985935.1 Acidimicrobiia bacterium
CTGTCTACGGAGGCGGGTTCGTGCCATCAGGCCGCGATGTGACACTCGACAGCGGGGGACTTGACACCGTTGGAATAACCGTCCTCTTCGCGCACGACTGGATCACGGGCATCATGCCGTTGGCTGATGTTTCGTGTGGTTCGAACGGCTCGAACTGCTGGGCGGACACCGCCCTGTTCAGGCTGGAACCGCAGAACTTCGGGAGTTGAGCATGGGGATTCGACGACTTATCAGTCACATTCGCGGCCTTGAGAGTCGGAAGGAACGCGGTGCCGTGCTGATCGTCGTTGCGGCGGGACTTGTAGCATTCATGGGGTTCTCCGCATTTGCTGTCGACCTCGGCTGGATCTACTTGCAGTCGTCGAATGTGAAAAAGGCTGCAGAGTCGGCCGCTCTCGCTGCCGTTGTGCACATGCCGCTCACAACGCCCCAGGTCGCTGGAAGCGAGATCATGCCAGGTGTGGCCGCATCCGACGCGGCAGACGCGATAGCGGTGGAACACGGCTATTCCGCAACATCGACGAAGGTCTCGCGCTGGGCGAAGTCGACGCAGGTGCGCGTTGACGTCAGCTCGTCGACGAACACCTTCTTCATGAGCTTTTTTGGGATCGATACCGTTCAAGTGAACAGATATGCAATCGCCGAGCAGCTCCCTCCTTTGAAACTCGGCTCGGACGGAAATCGACTCGGCTCCTACTACGACAACAGTGGCAATCTGGTGGTCGACGAGAACTATTGGCTTGGTGTCAACGGGGAGCGCCGCAGAAAACAGGACGGTGACCCTTTCTCGACGCGTTGCGAGGGCAGCTCCGGATGTTCGGGTACACAGAATCCGCTCCATCGTGATCCTTCATACTTCTTTGCGGTTGATGTTCCTGCCGGCGACGTCGGAACGAACATCAACGTGCTGGTCTACGACGGCTCCAACGACAATGGCGGTCTTGACTACACGGACGATCTTGCAAGCGGTGGCAGTGACCGATTCACGTTCTCTCTCATAGAACCAGACTCGACGCCTGCCGACCCATCCGACAACAGAGCGAACGCCGGCGGTGCGATTGCTGGTTGTACGAGAGTGTTCGACAACGATGATGGAAACGACGTTTGGCTCAGCGTCTGCTCGTTCACCCCCACAAAACAGGGAATCCACGTACTGGAACTCCTCGTTGACGGTGGGGACGACGCGATCAACGGGTATGCACTTCGTGTTAGTGGCGGCGGCGGCACATCTGTGTACGGTCTTGGTTTCATGTCCCTGTGGATGAGGGATGCAGGGTCGTCACCGACACTCCAGATCGTTCGTTTGGATCAGGTGTACGCGGGATCTCAGTTGATCATCAGCGCTTTTGACCTGGGGGACATCAACGGAACCGCTCTTGCGAATGTGACGTTCGGCGGAGCGTTGGCGTCTATGGAGTGTCAGGTGCGCACTTTGGACCATGACCGGTTGAATCCATCAGGGTGGGGGACGGACGACTCGGCTGGTGCACCGTGCCGGTTGACGACCAAGAGCGGGAACTCAGGTGGGAACCAGGGCATCTACAACAACGAATGGGTCGAGTTCCTGTTCGACATTCCTCCGACCTACACCTGTAGCGGCAGCGGCTGCTGGGCGACGGTCACCTACAACTTCAACGGTGGAAGTCCAACAGACCGCACGACCTGGGGTGCACGCATCAACGGCACGCCCATCCATCTGCTGAACGAGAACACGCCCTCGTCGTAGGTGTGCACGGCATCGTCTTGCGGAGTGTTGACTAGCCTTCGGGCATGGCAAATCCGATCGGGCGCATTCAGGCAATGAACGCTGAGATCGTGTCCATCGACGCCGCGATCACGCAGGCTCGCGCAGAACTCGACATGCTTGCACACATCGACGACGACGCCCAGCGAGATGCTGCCGTGTCGGAACGATACGAGGACAGGGCCGATGCCAAGCGCAGTGCCCGCGACCTCGCTCGGATCCGGAAGTACATATCGTCCCTCACCAGCAACCAACAGAGGCTGATTCGACGAAGGGATCATGAGGTCGCCAGGCTGGCTGCGGGATGAAAGGTACTGTTGTCAGCGATGACGAAACTTGCATTGCTTGACGGCCATTCTCTTGCGTACAGAGCCTTCTATGCCCTTCCCCCAGACCTCGCAACGCCTTCGGGGCAGGTGACGAACGCCGTATTCGGGTTCACCTCGATGCTCATCAAGTTACTCGACGAAGAACGCCCCGATGCGATCGCGGTCGCGTGGGACCGCAAGGAACCAACCTTCCGGAAGGAGCGATATCCCGAATACAAGGCGACAAGGACGGCTGCGCCGGACATCTTCCGGAGCCAGATCCCGCTCATCGAAGAGGTACTCGATGCCATGGAGATCCCCCAGATCAGTGTGGCGGGGTTCGAAGCGGACGACCTCATCGCGACGCTGGCAAAACGAGGGCGATCCCTCGGCTACGACGTAGCCGTTGTGACGGGGGATAGGGACGCCTTCCAGCTCTCGTCGGACGACTTGACCGTCCTGTACACCCGCAGGGGCATCAGCGATACGGTGCATGCAACGCCGGCATGGATCCTCGAGCGGTACGGCATCACCCCTGACCGCTATGTCGAATACGCGGCGTTGCGCGGCGACACGTCAGACAATCTCCCAGGCGTAGCGGGCGTTGGAGAGAAGACCGCAGCGAAGTTGATAGTGGCCTACGAGAGTCTCGAGGACCTCTACGACGATCTCGATTCACAGACACCCAGGCTGCGAGAGAACCTCGCGGCCTCCCGCGAGCAAGTGTTCCTGAATCGTGAGCTCATGACGATGATCGACGACGTCGCAACAGACGACATTGAGCCGGATTCCCTGATAATCAGACCGTTTGACCGCCAACGCGTGCGCACCCTCTTCGACGAGCTTGCGTTCACCAGCCTGTGGCGCCGACTGGAGGACCTGGGAGGAGTTTCGAACGAGGTACGCGAGTTGTTGGATGTAGAGGTTGCGACCGTGACGGCATCTGACAGAATCTCGAAACTTGCCAAGGAGGAGCTCGCTATCGACGCGGTATGGTCGGATGACGAGTTGGTGGGAGTCGTTGTGGCGGGAGAGCCGGCATCATTCGTACCCCTCGACCACATTCTCGACCTCTTTGGATCGCTCCGTTCGATGGGAACGGGTGTGGCGTGCCACGACGCTAAGCCTCTCATTCGCGGGCTCATCGAAGCTGAGATCGAACCGCCAGAACTTGTATTCGACACGATGATTGCCGCGTACGTGATAAATCCTGCTCAACGCGCCCCGAGCCTTGGAGATCTCGCCAGTCGTGAGCTCGGGATCGACGTTGAAGAGGGCTCCATCCGGTCTGAGGCTGGAGCACAGCCTGCCTTTGCGTTCGAGAAGGAGGAGCTCGACCTTGATGGATCTGCCAGGAGAGCGATAGCTGTTGAGAGACTCATCGCACCGCTGCGGGAGCAGTTGGATGCTCGCGGGGGCCGCGACCTCTTCAGATCAGTGGAGATTCCCCTCGTATCGATCCTGGCCGACATGGAAGTGGCAGGGATCGGACTCGACACCGAATTCCTCTCTGAGTTCGGGAGAGATATTTCGACCCGCATCGGGGAACTACAAGAATCGATACACGAACACGCAGGTAGATCGTTCAACATCAACTCGACTCAGCAACTGAGGAGCATCCTTTTCGAAGAACTCGGACTCCCGGTCCTCAAGAAAACACCAAAGGGTGTGCCATCTACCGATGCATCCGTCCTCGAGAAACTCGCAGACCAGCATCAGATGGTTTCGGAGCTGTTGAAATTCAGAGAGCTGGACAAACTCCGTTCCACCTACGTCGACGCCCTTCTGAAAGCAGTTGAACCGGACGGCCGGGTTCGCGGTCGATTCAACCAGACGGGTGCGGCGACAGGCCGCCTCTCGATGGAACGACCGAACCTTCAGAACATCCCCGCGCGATCTGAGGAAGGCAGATCGATTCGGCGGGCGTTCGTTGCATCGGAGGGAACATCGCTCCTTGTGGCCGACTATTCACAGATCGAGTTGCGAATCCTTGCCCACATGTCGCAGGATCCCGGGATGATCGAGGCCTTCGAGCGGGATCTCGATGTGCACGCAGCGACTGCATCGCGGATCAACGGCGTGCCTGTCGAGGATGTGACAGAGGACATGCGACGGACGTCCAAGATGATCAATTTCGGGTTGTTGTACGGCATGGAGGCATACGGCCTGGCGCAAAGGCTCGACATCGGCAGGGACGAGGCTCAGGGTCACATCGACACATATTTCGCGCAGTTTCCTGATGTTCGAGAGTACATGAGCGGCATCGTCGCAGAGGCCCGCAACAGCGGATTCACAACAACCATCCTTGGGAGACGTCGCTATCTGCCCGAGCTCAACAGCCAGAACACACGGGATCGTCAGATGGGGGAGCGCATGGCGCTGAACGCACCTATCCAGGGTTCAGCGGCCGACATCATCAAGAAAGCGATGACTGAACTCGAACCGCGCCTCCGCAAGATGGGAAGCGCATCTCAGCTTCTTCTTCAGATACACGACGAACTCGTCCTCGAGGTCCCGGACGACGAACTCGACGAGGTGACGGAACTGACGATCGATACGATGCAGAACGTCGCCGAGCTGCGTGTTCCCCTCAAGGTGTCCTATGGCGTAGGCGAAAACCTGGCAGCGGCAGGCCATTAGGAGATCGCTCGCTGCGCTCGCTTACGGATACCCGCATCTTCATCCGCTCTACGCTGCTTCTACTGTCTACCGTCGACTGTCTACCGTCTACTCCAGTTGTGTGTTGAGACCGGTGTGCGATATCATGAAGATGCCTTCCAGGCCTGCTTAACGCGCTCGAAGGTCAAAACTGTATTCAAGGAGACAAACCCCTACATGCCCACCGACAACGACCAGGATCTCGCTCCCGTGAGCACTGGATCCGCCGAACCCACCGATACCGCTGAGCCGATCACGACGGAAACCGTCGAAGGCGAAACGTCAGCGGCCGGGGACAACACCACCAATAGCATCGACACCGCCGACGTAGGCGAACAGATCGACGCGCCGACGACCGATGCTTCTGAGGAACCAGCTCCGGAGACAACCCAGGTCAGCGACGGAGATGTCGTCACGGACGGAGATGTCGTCACGGACGGAGATGTCGTCAGCGACGGAGATGTCGTCACGGACGGAGATGTCGTCACGGACGGAGATGTCGTCACGGACGGAGATGTCGTCACGGACGGAGATGTCGTCACGGACGGAGATGTCGTCACGGACGGAGATGTCG
>BTQP01000133.1:0-5237 GCA_036985935.1 Acidimicrobiia bacterium
GACGAACGCATCACGACGCTTGCACACCACATGAGGAATCAATAGCGGCGTAGGGTCGCCTGTCGCTGCCCCTGCTTCGGTCGACACCTTCAGGGGGGACGGCAGAGGAGCGTCAGCGACGATGCTGGGGGGCGGGCGAGCCTGCGAGCACGAAGTGGAAGCAGCTCGATCGAACCCGTGCCGTACCGGGCTCGCAGGCTCGCAGACCCCCCTCGCTCGAAGACTCGCTTGTCCCCCCTGAAGGGAGGACCGAAGACCCTGGACGACCTGTCTACCTACCTCATCTGCTCCCCGACGGGGACGGCGAAATCGAGGGTGTTGGATGGCGGTGCCAGGGGGCAGGACCAGCGAGGGTCGTGGGTACACGATGGGTGATAGGCGAAGTTGAAATCGAGCGCGACCTCACCGTCGCGATCTCCAAGATCCGCAGATTTGGCGGTATCGAGCAGGTAGCGGCCTCCTCCGTAGGTGAGGGTGCCGTTGGTCGAATCCCGGAAGGGGATGAACACGCCTCCGCCATACACGTTCATCCAGTAGACGTCGAGTGTGAGCGGACCCTTCGGACTGTCGACCGAGATCCTGGCGAAGCGTGTCATCGGTGTCGAGCCTTCTCCCGAGTGGACAACGCCGATTCTCACCGGTTCGAGCGGGTCGAGCCTGCCGGACAGGTTCCATTTCGCTTCATACGGTGAGAAAGGCAGTCCGGCGAACGCAGACCGATCTTGTGAAGGGATCGGCGACTGTGGATGCCTACGAAACAGGGCATCACGCTCATCTCGCCACACCTTCCACGATGATTCGGAGGTCCCGGAATCTCGCGTCTGTCGGTAGATGGTGTCTACGCGTCTGCGGAAATCCCACAGTTGGCCGTAGTCGGTCGTCGCTGTCAAAGGGTGGCGTCCTCAAGCCGCTCAAAGACGATCCCGGTATTCGCCAGGGCGCGCTCGGCAGTGAAACACGCAGCGAGTACGTCCGCGCCGAGTTCGATGTCGTCGTCGGCACTGAGGCGGTCGTGAAGCGTTCCCCCCTCGTCCCAGGCCGCCATCGCATTGCGCTGCACCAACATATACGCATCGTCCCGTGTGAGGCCGGAGTCGATGAGAGCAAGCAGGACCGCCTGAGAACTCACCAGTCCCTTCGTCGCATCCAGGTTCTCCTGCATGCGCTCGACATCGACGACCAGCGTGTCGATCAGCGTCGTCATCCGCCTAAGCGCGTAATGCAGGAGATTCGTTGCGTCAGGGAGCGCGATGCGTTCGACACTCGAGTGAGATATGTCGCGTTCGTGCCAGAGTGCAACGTTTTCGAGTCCTGCAGAGGCGTATCCGCGCAGCAACCTCGACACGCCCGTGAGGTTCTCGGATGCGATCGGATTCCTCTTGTGCGGCATGGCCGAGGAACCCTTTTGACCGACTCCGAAGGCTTCCCTTGCTTCGCCGACCTCGGAACGTTGGAGGTGTCTGATCTCGGTGGCGAACCGTTCGATCGACGAGCCGATCAAGGCGATCATAGACAGGAAGTGTGCGTGGCGGTCCCTGGCGATCACCTGTGTCGACGCGGGTTCGATATCGAGTCCGAGTCGTTCGCACACGTACGCTTCGACGGACGGCGGTGTATGGGCATAGGTGCCGACGGCTCCGGAGATCTTGCCGAAGGACACCCCGTTGACGGCGTCGACGAGGCGCTCGTGGTCTCGTTGGATCTCGAAGGCCCAGGTAGCGAGCTTCAACCCGAAGGACGTCGGTTCCGCCCAGATCCCGTGAGTGCGTCCGACCATGATCGTGTCCCTGTGCTCGAACGCCCGGGACTTCGTAACCTCGAACATTTCGGAGATCGCTGTGAGCAGCAGTTGCCCGGCTTCCTTGAGGACGACGCCCGTTGCGGTGTCCAGAACATCCGACGACGTGAGTCCGAAGTGGATCCACTCGCCGTTGTCGGCGACGGAATCCGAAAGCAGATCGACGAACGCCGCTACGTCGTGATGAGTCACGGCTTCTCGTTCCTTCCAGGCCACGAGATCGACTTCGGGGGCCTGTCGGGCTGCCACCGCGGCGGCAGGTGGTGCGACCCCGAGCTCGACCCACGCCTCAACCACAAGTGTCTCTACCGTTTTCCATACGGCGAGTTTGCGCGGTTCTGACCAGTTCGCGGTCATCTCCGGCGTCGAGTACCTCTCGATCATGTCTTGAGGCCCTCCCGGTAGACACCGAGTCTGCGAGCCAGATCAGCGTCCGTGAGCGAGAGAATCGAGACCGCCAGATACGCAGCGTTCGCCGCGCTGTCGATAGCGACCGTCGCGACCGGGATCCCTGTTGGCATCTGAACCGTCGAGTACAGAGCGTCGACGCCTCCGAGTCCTCCGGCCGCGATGGGTACGCCGATGATGGGGAGAGTGGAGTGGGCGGCAACCGCACCGGCGAGGTGTGCTGCCTTGCCTGCACCGCAGATGATGACACCGAAACCGTTGTCCCGCGCGCCGCTTGCAAAATCTGCAACCAGCTCCGGAGTGCGGTGCGCCGACATGACATGCACCTCGTGGGGGATCGAGAACGATCCGAGAACGGTCGCGCACGGCTCCATCTTTGGCATGTCCTTTTCTGAACCCATCAGAATTGCGACCTTCACCACGTCATACCTCTCATCACGAATCGTTTCATGTCGCTGCGATGTCGTCTCGGAACTGTTTTCCTTGGAATTCGATCAGCTGGGCCTGCGCATAGGCCTTGGTCCGCGCCTTGTCGATGGTGTCGCCGACACCGACGACGTTGAGGACTCGGCCACCCGACGTCACCAGCCGTGCCCCGTCAGTTGCGGTCCCTGCATGAAAAATCAGCGCGTCGTCCACTTCGTCGAGTCCGGAGATGTTGAAACCGGTTTCAACATCGTCTGGATAGCCGGGAGATGCAAGCACAACATCCACGGCGGCAGTGTCGCTCCAGACGACGGATTGCCCGGCGAGACCCACGGTTGCGGCAGCGTTCAGCAGAACGAGTAGATCGGATTCAAGACGGGGCATCAGCACCTGTGTCTCAGGGTCACCGAGGCGGCAGTTGAACTCAAGCACTTTCGGTCCGTCGCCAGTCAGCATCAGTCCAACGTAGAGGAACCCTGTGTAGGGGATGGAACGGCGCGACAATTCTGCGAGTACAGGAAGAGCAACGTGGGTCGTTGTCCAGTCGACGAGGTCGGGCGGCAGATCGTCTACAGGTGAATAGCTCCCCATTCCGCCCGTGTTCGGACCGAGGCCCCCTGTGCGCAACCTCTTGTAGTCCCTCGCTGCTTCCAGGGGTATCGCATCGCCTGATGTTGTCTGGCCCGCGGCGCACACGAAGATGACAGACACCTCTTGCCCTTCGAGGTACTCCTCGATGACCACGGAGTTTCCAGCGGCTCCGAATCGACCCTCGAGACAACGATCGACCCATGCAATTGCCTCGCCGAGGGATCGTGTCACGAGCACGCCCTTGCCGGCGGCGAGTCCGTCGGCCTTCACAACGTACGGGCCATCCGTTTCCTCGAGTCGGAGAATGGCGGCTTCCCTGTCACTGAACGTCACCGACGCTGCCGTGGGAACACCTGCAGCAGCCATCACCTCCTTCGCAAACGATTTCGACGACTCCAGCCTTGCCCCGTCTGCGTTCGGTCCGAATACAGGGACGTTCTGCTCGCGCAGTCGGTCAGCGACACCCGCAGCAAGAGGAGCCTCGGACCCGATGATGACGAGATCGATCGAACGTTCCGCGGCTAACTGTGCGACCGCTGATGGATCGGTCGGATCGACGTCTTGGACGATATCGCCAAGCTCGTCGAGTCCCGGATTGCCAGGACACGCGACGAGACGGTCGAGTCGAGGACTTTGTACCAGTTTCCAACCTATGGCGTGTTCGCGACCGCCGCTTCCGAGGAGGAGGACTCTCATCGGTGCTACCGGTGGAGTGTCGCGCGGCGTCCAGGGCCGACCGACACTGTTTTGATAGGAACACCGACGCTCTGTTCGATGTACTCGACGTACGCTCGGGCGTTGGCTGGAAGATCGTCGTAGTCGGATATGTCAGAGATGTCGATGTTCCAACCGGGTAGTTCGTCGTATTCGGGTGTGCAGTCGTATAGGACCCGTTGCTGTCGCGGGAATTCCGTGAACCGACCATCGGCGGTCGTGTAGGCCGTTGCAACTCTGAGGGTGTCGAAGTGCGACAGGATATCCAGTTTTGTCAGCGCGATCTCCGTCAATCCGTTCACACGCACCGAGTATCGCAATGCGACCATGTCGAGCCAACCGCATCTTCTTCGCCGTCCTGTGACAACTCCGTATTCGCCCCCGATGTCGATCAGACGATCGCCGATCTCGTCGTTGAGTTCCGTCGGGAACGGACCCGTGCCAACGCGTGATATGTAGGCCTTGGTAACACCGATCACGCTATCGATCATGGTGGGGCCGACCCCGATACCGACCGGTGCGCCTCCTGCCGTCGGGTTCGATGAGGTCACGAAGGGATAGGTGCCATGATCGATATCGAGCAGCGTTCCCTGACCACCCTCGAACAAGACATTTTCGCCGGCCCTGATGGCGTCGTACACGAGAAGCGACGTGTCTGTCACATGGGGTGCGAGCTGCTCGGCGTACCCGAGGTATTCGTCTGCGATTTCGTCGACGTCGAGAGGGAGTTGGTTGTAGATCTTCATCAAGATCTTGTTCTTCATCTTGAGCGAAGCGGTGAGTTTTTCACGGAAGATCTTCTCGTCGAAGAGATCTTGAACCCGTATCCCGACACGCGAGAACTTGTCGGTGTACGCGGGCCCGATGCCTCTCTTCGTCGTGCCGATCATCGCGCTGCCGAGATACCGTTCGATCACCGCGTCGAGCTTTCGGTGGTACGGCATGATCAGGTGGGCGTTATTGCTGATCTTTACTTTCGAGGGATCTACGCCCCGTTTACTCAGCGTCTCTTTCTCCTCGAAGAACCACTTTGGGTCCACGACGACGCCGTTCCCGATCACGGGCGTGACGGATGGGTACAGGACCCCCGACGGGATGAGACTGAGGGCGAACTTCTGATCACCGATGACGATCGTGTGGCCTGCGTTGTTACCACCTTGATATCTGACAACGACATCTGCCTTTTCCGAGAGCAGGTCGGTGATCTTGCCCTTTCCCTCGTCGCCCCACTGGGCGCCAAGGATCACTGCGGCCGGCATCCGGTCCTCCCGTTGATATGGATGAGGTGCTGATTGTACTT
>BTQP01000134.1:0-5212 GCA_036985935.1 Acidimicrobiia bacterium
GACCTCGTGATCGCTCTCGGCGTCGACTGGGACTTCCGCACGGGTTACGGTGCGAAGGTGAGTCTCGATGCAAAGGTCGTCCAGATCGACGCCGAACCCTCGAAGATCGGCTGGAACCGCGATGTGGATCTTGGCGTAGCCGCAGACCCTGGGGCCGTCACCGTCCAGCTCGCTGCGTTGGCCGAACGATTCGGTCGGACGGAGGATCCATCGTTCACCAGGGATGTCTTTGAAGCGGAGATGGCGAAACAGGCTCTTGCTGAGGAGCTCGCTGCCTCAGATGACAGTCCGATTCATCCTGAACGTTTCGCCAGGGAGGTCGCAGAATTCTTTGGGGAGGATTCGATCGTTGCCGCCGACGGGGGCGACATCGTGTCAACGACGGCGAAATGGCTCAAGACGAGCCGTCCAGGCGGGCTCCTGGATCCAGGGCCATTCGGTTGCCTCGGGGTGGGAGCACCATTTGCGATCGCGGCGAAGGTGGTGGAGCCCGACACGCGGGTTGGGATCGTCTACGGAGACGGGTCTTTCGGTTTCAACGGGATGGAGTACGACACACTCGTCCGTCACAACCTCCCGGTCGTCGGAGTCATCGGCAACGACGGTGTCTGGAACAACATCAAGACGATCCACAGCGTGATGTACCCCGAACGAGTTGTCGCTTCGGACCTTGGTATCCGCCCATACGAAAAGATGGTGGAGGGGCTTGGTGGCTACGGGGAGTTCGTCGACAAGGCATCCGAAATCCGACCGGCGCTCGAGCGAGCAGAGCAATCAGGCGTGCCTGCTCTCGTCAATGTGCACATCGCCGAGCAGCTGCGAATGTCCTCGGCGTACGGGTTCTGAGCTGTCGGGTCGGCGATATCCGAGAGTTCGGACCCTCCGGTTAACCTCGCACCATGCTTGATGCGATCTTGTGGGGCCTGATTCAGGGCCTCACCGAATTCCTACCTGTTTCGTCCTCGGGACACCTCGTACTGATTCCTGCACTGCTCGAACGAGAGGGTCCCGACCTTGCGACAAGCGCCATGCTTCACCTCGGGACTCTCGTGGCTGTTCTGCTCTACTTCCGGTCTGACCTTGTCGGAATGGCGAAATTCGACAGACCAGGGCGAAAAATGATCACGTTGATCGTGATCGGAACGATTCCTGCGGTCGTCCTTGGTCTCGCGTTCAAAGACGCGATAGAAGATCTGATCGAGGACCCGCGCACCGTTGCGTTCATGTTGATCGTCACCGGGGTCATCCTTCTCGGAACGACGCTCCTGCGGATAGGGGACAGGCGGTCGGAAGATCTTGGTCCCCTCGATGCGATCCTTACCGGTTTCGCCCAGTCCCTGGCATTGATACCGGGAATCTCGCGATCAGGGATGACGATCACATCGGGTCTGCTGCGTGGCATGAGCCGAACGGAAGCCGCGCGATTCGCGTTTCTGTTGGGTATCCCCGTGATCGGGGGCGCCGGACTACTCGAGATCGCAGACGTCTTGAGTTCCGGTGCGAGCATCGACAGCACCGTGTGGGTGGGCATGATCGTTGCCGGCATCTCCGGGTACGCAGCGATAGCCATCCTGCTCAAGGTCTTGAGCCGGGTAGGTCTCGCGCCGTTCGGCGTCTACTGCGTCGTTGCAGGGACCTTTGCGGCGGTCGTTCTGTAGCGGGGGATCACGGTTCGATCAACACGACCAGTTCGCCAAGCGCAGACACCCGGGCGACGAGCTCAGCGACGCCGCCCGGGAATGCCACCGCCGCGGACTCGAGCGAACCAAAGCTGTCGCTCGTTGCTGGCTGCACAACCACGCCAGAGACACCCTCGCCATTGGGAAGCACGACTCGAATCGTGGCTCCAGCGACCGTTGCCTTGGGAAGAGCGATCGGCACCGACCACCAGCCCTCCGGAATCGAGATCGACGGGCCGAGCACAGACCTTGTGATCGGATCTCCTTTTGCGATGGCTGTCGATGCTGTTGCATCGCTGAGATCCGGAACGGGAAAGACCCCGCTGGGGGCGGCCTTCCACACGATCGCGTCGTCGGACAAGGCCGTCCCGCGACCGAGGTCTGTCGCCGCAAACGGGTACTGCGCCGTTTGACGGCCTGACAGGTCCCAGGCCAGAGCAGAGAGCACGATCGCGACCGCAGCGAACCAACGTAGATACGGAGGTCTTGAGAGCCACAACATGTGGCGAACGTATCGAGACGCGACGGCAATTGGAAGAGGTCTGTGTTGGCGATGGCCGCCGGAAGAGGTGCCGGGAGGGGACCTACAATCTGGGTGTGTCTCTTGTGCTCATCGTGGTTGCGTATCTTTTAGGAAGCCTCAACTTTGGCGTTCTCGTTGCACGGTCACGCGGCGTAGACATCTATTCCGAAGGCTCCGGGAACCCTGGCACGTCGAATGTGATGCGTGTCCTTGGCAAGAAACTCGCGGCCGTCGTTCTCCTGGGCGATGGCGCCAAAGGTGCTATCGCTGCGGCGCTCGGAGCGTCCGTCATCGACCCAGCATTCGGGTATGTAACCCTCTTTGTCGCGGTGGTTGGGCACGCGTTCCCGGTGTGGCACCGTTTTCGTGGCGGCAAGAGTGTCGCCACGGCGATCGGCGGGTTGCTCTACCTCGCCCCGCCTGTCGGCGCCATCCTCGCTGGTATCTGGATCGTCACCCTGGTCGTGTGGAAGACTGCCTCGATCGGATCACTGATCGTCATGGCGCTCATGGTTCCGTTGCTCGCGATCACGGGTAGAAATCGATCTGAACTTGCCTGGAGCGCCGCAATCGCGATTTTCGTTGTCGCCCGCCATTCCAGCAACATCAAGCTGCTCCTCAACGCATCGGAACGGAAGGTCTCATGAGATCGCTCGAACAAGCTCAGACCGACGTTCTGGGAGTCCTGCCGAAGATGGCATCCGAACGCGTCGCGATTGCCGACGCCCTTGGCAGGGTGCTGACCGAGCCTGCGATCGCAATGACATCCGTCCCTCCGTTCCCGAACTCTGCCATGGACGGATTCGCCGTGCGGTCGTCGGATCTCGACGGAGCAGCAGTGACGCTGCCGGTGAACGAGGATGTTGCGGCCGGAACCGTTCCCACGCTCGTTGTTGAGCCGGGGACGGTGACGAGGATCATGACGGGTGCACCCATGCCCGAAGGCGCCGATGCGGTCGTCCCGATCGAGGACACGGAGTCGACTGACCGTTCGACGGTGACCTTCACGAATGCGATCGAAGCGGGGGTCAATGTGCGACCCGCGGGTGGTGACGTACGTCCAGGCGACGTCGTCGTCGACGCTGGCGTGCGCCTCACCGCACGCCAGCTCGCAAGCCTTGCAAGCGTTGGCATCTCGCCGGTCGTGTCGAAGATGCCTGTCGTTGCTTTGATGTCCACGGGAGATGAGGTCGTCGAACCTGAAACAGATCCCCTTGCCCAGGGCAAGATCAGGGACACGAATCGAGTCCTGCTGCGTGGGGTCCTCGAGGACCTCGGGACGCCCTACGTCGACATGGGGATTGTCGGCGATGACGTCGATGAGCTGCGTTCCGCATACACACGTGCAGCAGAGATAGGTGACGTGATCATCTCCACCGGAGGGGTCTCGATGGGAGATTTCGATTTCGTGAAACAGATCCTCAGAGACACGGGTTCGGTCGAGTTCTGGCAGGTGGCGATGCAACCAGGGAAACCCTTCGCTTTTGGCAACGTGACGGGTGTACCTCTGTTCGGTCTACCGGGGAACCCTGTGTCCACATTCGTGAGCTTCGAACAGCTGGTGCGCCCCGCTCTTCTCGCCATGATGGGGGCCACGAGCCTCTTCCGGCCCCGGGTACCGGGCGTGATGGGCGAGGATGTCCGTACGACGGACCAAAGGGACGTGTTCCTGCGCGTGATGCTCGCCGAGAGCGAAGATGGAACATTCGTGGCGGTTCGCTCAGGTGGTCAGAGCTCTAACGTGCTGTCAGCTCTGGCAATGGCTGATGCCTTTGCGATCGTCCCCCGAGGTATCTCGGATCTCTCGGCAGGGGACCCGGTGGAGCTAGAAATGTTTTCGTGGGACGAAAGGCGAGGCGCTGATGGATGAATTGAACCACCTCGACGAACACGGACACGTGCGAATGGTCGATGTCGGAGACAAACCCGTGACTCAGCGCACGGCGACCGCGGTCGCAACGCTCGAGATGGCGTCAGCCACGACAACGCGACTATTCACGGGCGACCTGCCGAAGGGCGACGCACTCGCCACCGTTCGCATCGCGGCGATACAGGCGGCGAAGAAAACGTCGGACCTCATCCCGTTGTGCCATCCGCTTCCCATCACATCGGTGGATGTCGAGATCACAGAGTCCGAGTCCGGTGCGGCTATCCGCGTGAGCGTGTCGGTCAACGATCGCACCGGAGTCGAAATGGAGGCGATGACTGCAGCAGCAGTCGGTGCGTTGACCATGTACGACATGATCAAGGGAATCGACCGTGGGGCCAGGATCTCGAGTGTCGAGGTCGTTTCCAAGGCAGGTGGCCGAAGCGGAGCATGGGAACGTGAGTGACCTCAACGCCGCAGTTGTGACCGTATCGGACAGTGTCGCAGCGGGAGACAACGCCGACCGCAGCGGCGAGGTCGTCACCACGGTGCTTGAAAGTCTCGGGTTTTCGGTCGTCTCTACAAGCGTTGTACCAGACGGCATAGACACCGTGGCGAACGAGCTCACTCGGCTCACCGACGTCGTCGATCTGATCGTCACCACCGGGGGAACGGGACTTTCTCCGCGTGACCTCACACCGGAAGGGACGAGGCAGGTCATCGGCCGCGAGATCCCAGGACTGTCCGAGGCCATGCGTGCCGACACCTTCGGCAAGATCCCGTTCGGCATGCTGTCGCGTGGTATCAGTGGTCTGGCGGGCGGGTGCGTCATCGTGAATCTCCCCGGTTCTCCCAGGGCGGTCGCCGAGGGGCTAGATGTGATAGGCCCGGTGCTCGTGCATGCGGTCGAGATCGCGTCGGGAGATTTTGGCGATCACCGCTGAGAACTCCGTAGACTCCTGCTGAGTACGACTTGCCGATAGGTGCGCGTCGTGACCAATATGGGCACATAACCCTGAAGCAACCGCGGAAATCCTTTGGCCTGGACCCGTTTCTGCCTACGCTCGGGTTGCTGGCGAAGTAAGAGAGAATCGAACAGATGACGATCGTAGTGTTCATCCTGCTTGCGGGGCTGTGGGCAGC
>BTQP01000135.1:0-5168 GCA_036985935.1 Acidimicrobiia bacterium
CTCACCGCTTGATAGGTGGTCCTCTCCCCCATGCCGATGAGCACAACGCCGTTACCGACCGGCATCACATCGCCACCTTCGATAGCGGCACTTCCGTAGTTTCGTTCTGGCGGATCTCCCCACCAGAACTCGAAGTCTCCGTTCTTGAATTCGGGGTGGTGTTTGTAGATCGCTGCCATGTGCAGCGACTCCTTCGTGCGTGCTGGGAAGAACATCGGATGAACAGTGACGCCGCCGTAGATCCAGGCAGATGTATCCCTCGTGAACAGCTGGTTCGGCAGAGGCGGGAGAACCATGTCTGTACCCGACCATGCACCGTGGGCTGACGATGAGAGCTCGCTCGGCAGTTCCTCGACCGTCAAACCGCCGATGACGTGCCGAACAAGGGTCGCACTGTCGAGTTCGTCCATCCACTCGCGCAGGATGCCTACCCCGCTGACGCCTACTTCGTCTGGTGTCAGCTTGCGATCGAGCAAGTATTTCCTGCCCTCAACATTCTCGACGACGGCTTCGAGGAGCTCGTGGACCAACAGCACGTCGATCCCAAAGTCATTGCGCATGACATCAACGAAAGCGTCGTGTTCCTTTCGTGCCTTTTTGGCCCAGATCACGTCCTCGAACAGAAACTCCCTTGCGTTCGAGGGCGTGAGCCTGCGCATCTCGTGGCCTGGTCGGTGCACGATGACCTTGCGAAGTTTTCCAACTTCGGAATATGCACCAAATTCGCTCATGACCTGGTACCTCTCAGGCGCTGCGACAATATGTGATCATCAGTCGTTTGTAAGGTTACCGCGCAACGCCGATCCGAAAGAGTACGTAGAACGGGCATCGCTTGCGCGAAGCCGATTGGAGATCACTGTGGCATACAGCCTCAAGGGCAGGAGTTTCGTCAAGGAGCTCGACTTCACGCCGCTCGAGATGACCACGCTGCTGGAGCTGTCGGTGAAACTCAAGGATGCGAAACGCGACGGGATTGAACAACCCCGGTTGGGTGGCAAGAATATTGCTCTCCTTTTCGAGAAGACGTCGACACGAACCCGCGCTGCGTTCGAGGTGGCGGCATTCGACCAGGGTGCCCACGTCACGTACTTCGATCCCGCAGGATCTCAGATGGGTCACAAGGAATCCATCGCAGACACAGCGCGGGTGTTGGGGCGTATATACGACGCCCTGGAGTATCGGGGGAAACACCAGAGCGACATTGAAGTTCTCGCCACCAACGCCGGAGTACCGGTCTACAACGGACTCACCGATGAATGGCATCCGACTCAGATGCTTGCGGATTACCTCACGATGCATGAAGCAAGCGAGAAACCGTACGGCGAATTGTCGTACGCATTCGTCGGCGATCTGCGATTCAACATGGCGCGATCGCACATCGTCATGGCCGCGCTCATGGGAAGCGACATCAGACTCGCCGGACCGCACAATCTGGCCCCGCCCTCTGACGTCATAGCTACCGCGGAGTCGATCGCAGAAACGACGGGCGCTTCCATCACGGTCACCGAAGACGTCGTAGCGGCCGTAAGAGACGTTGATTTCGTGCACACCGATGTGTGGGTCTCTATGGGTGAGTCCAAGGATGTCTGGTCGGAACGAGTGGAGGACCTCAAGCCGTATCAGATCTCGGCTGAGCTGATGTCGGCTACCGGAAATCCTCACGCCAAGTTCATGCATTGTCTGCCGGCGTATCACGACGAGAACACCGTCGTTGGCAGGGACATCATCGAGCACACGAACATGCCAGATGGCCTCGAGGTGACGCACGAGGTGTTCGAATCGAGCCGCAGCATCGTCTTCGAACAGGCCGAGAACCGGCTACACACGATCAAGGCAATCCTCGTCGCGACGCTGGTCGACGATGACGTTTGATACCCACGCGTTGGCCGACGTCGTCCTCACGGACTCTGAGGGAGTCGAGGTGCGACTCGGTGGTCTGTGGGAGCGGGCTCCACACGTGATCCTGTTCCTCAGACATTTTGGCTGACTGACGTGTCGTGAGCGGGCCGGTCAGGTCCGGGACCGGTACAAAGACCTGCTGGCAACGGGAGCGGGCGTAACCGCGATCGGCACCGGCGGTCGGAGATACGCACAAGCCTTCATCGAAGATCAGTCCGTCCCGTTTCCGGTACTGCTCGATGATGATGGAGTCGCCGCAGACATCGTCGAGATGAACAAACTTGATGTCGCGTCGGTCTTGAGACCGGATGCCCTGTTGAAGGGCGCTCGCACGCTTGCCCGCGGGAACCGACAGCACAAGACGGGACGACGACCTACGCAGCTAGGCGCAACCCTTGTTCTCGGGCCAGGTGACGACCTGTTGTATCTCGACAAGGAATCCTTTGCAGGAGACCACGCAGACCTCGACGAAGTGGTCGGGATCCTCGCGTCGGCCTGATATCCCGATCAAGCCATTCTGTCTCGACAACGAGAGTCAGCCACCAAAGCCGGCATACAGAGCGGCAACGGCAAGGACGACGAGAACAACAAACACTGCGATCGCCCAGAACACTCCCTCGTCGCTGCTGCCAAAGTCGGAATGGGTCACCACAACACCTCCTTCGGTCCCGACAGCCACTTCATCGCCGGCGAAACCGTTCGACCTACATGTGGACATCGTACGCCTCAGGAGATGTCGGCTACAAGAGGGTATGAGAGTCCATGTGCTGCCACTGCGTCAGCGGCGCGTCGTCGAGGCACTGGGTTTCCCTAGCCAGCGGATTCATGTCCAGGCGATACGCGAGTAGAGCATCACGGCCCTATTGGCTCCTTCGGGGCCGACATACGGTTGACCCAGAAAGCACGAATGACTCGGCCTGGCGCCGCGTGGGAGGCAACGAATGGGCAACGAAGAGATCACTCGGAAGCGGTGGTGGCAACTGAAGAGAACCTGGCTCATCGGCATGCCCTCGCTTCTGGTAATCGGGGTCGTGGGTACGTTCGTTTGGGGAAGTCTCCAGCCGAAGCCTGCCGGTTATGCCCCGGTTGACGAGCCTCAGATAGTCGCAGCGCCGCAAGAGGTCGACGCTGTCGTCGACGAAGCGACGTCCGAACCCATAGAGATCTCCAGGTACACGGTGGATGCCACGAGTCGAGACAATTGGGTCCTTTTCGACTTCACTCAAGGCCGTGTAATCGAAGGCGATCTTTTCTCACCGGGTTGGGATCTTGCATTCCGCAGGACCACGGTGCTGACCAACTCCGGTGAGACCAACCCCCTGGGGGTCGGGGGTGCCATCGACCTGGGTGAGGTACTTCTCAAGGATGCGGTCATGCCGGAGTCAGGACTGTTCGAGGTTGACGTTCTCGGTGGCGAGGATGAGGACGAGCTTGAGAATCCCGCTGTCGGGAGTTGGTACTCGTACTCGTTCATCAAGCACATCGTTTCGACCAAGCCAAACTCATACCTGGTCGCAACGGGCGAGGATCTGAACGCACTCGTTCAATTCGACTCCTACTACTGCGAGGACGAAAAGCCAGGTTGCATCACGTTCCGGTACCGCCTCGTTCCTCAGGCCAGGACGACAGAGTCGTAGATCCATTCCCCACAATCCGCGGGTGGCGCCGCTAGCTTTGCGAATCCGCCGGCTCCTATTCCTCCACCTGAGCGAGCCGTCGGCCTGAGCGAGCGTTCGGCGCTGGTCAAACCTCCACGTCGAGCGTGACTACCGTTCCATGAGTCGGAGCAGCGTCGATTGCGATCCGGCCCCCCACAAGTTCGGCGCGTTCGCGCATGCCGTTGATGCCGAGCGTTGTCCACTGGCCGAGGCGCGCGGGGTCGAACCCGACGCCGTCGTCGGTTATACACACTCGACAGTGACCTGGCGCGAACGTCACGACCAGTGACGCCTTCGTGGCACAAGCGTGCTTCTCGACGTTCCGGAGCGCTTCCTGGGCGACACGGAACACAGCCACCTCCGTGTCCGGTGAAAGGCGGCGCGGCATACCCTCAATCCGAAACTCGGTGTCGAGGCCCGAACGCTCGGCCAGGTCACGCGGCAGCCACTCGAGTGCCGGAGCAAGTCCGAGATCGTCCAGCACGGTCGGGCGAAGGTCGTGGCTGAAGCTGCGAATCGTCTGGAGGATTTCGAGCGTTACCCCCCGCAGCTCAGCCGCACGGTCGGCGACCTCGCCGGACCCACGGCCATCGGTAGCGAGACGCTCGAGTCCCCGGGATAGCAGTATGAGCGGCTGGGCCGCAGAATCGTGAAGTTCTCGCGCGATGCGTTTTCGCTCGTCCTCCTGCGCCCGGGTGACCTCCTTGACATATCGCTGTAACTGGAGTTTCTCCTGGTCGTGGAGCCGAGCGTTGTCGAGTGTTACACCCAGCTCACGAGTGACGGCAACGAGCAGCGCTACGTCCTCATCGCTTGGGGAGGTCCCATCTGGCCAGGCGACCACGAGCGTTCCGAAGTGAGTTTCCCTTCCCGTGACCGGGATCGCGGCGACGCCTGCACGCCAACTCACATCCGCGTTTTCCGACGGCAGGTCTTCGCTCATCACCTCGTGAACGCGTTGCCGTCCCAGGGTTGACGAATGTGCGCCGACCAGTGGGCTCCGTTCGCCTTCGCCGTCAGAGGCGAACGCGGCTGCCTCCAGATCCAAAGCAGCGATAAGCCGGTCGAGTAGCAAACCGATAGAGTCCCTGGACTTCAGTGATCGGGTCATGCTCCCCGCAACACCGTTGAGAAAAGCCAGGCGTCGGCTGGTCTCTTCGGCACGCTGGCGCTCGCGACGTTCGCGTTGCACGGGCAGCGCTACCAGCACCCCCAGGGCGACCACCAGGATCGTCGCACCAACCTCGCCGATCCAAGCGAATTCGTCTTGGTGCCAAAAGATCGCGTTGGGAATGTTGAGCAGGGCGCTCCAGAGACCAGTGAACAATCCCCCTTCTATTCCGTACATCAGGCTGGCATACGCCACAGGGACGACGTAGAGGATGACGGGGAAATAGTGCAGTCCTGTGTGGAGACCTACCGGACTCTCCAGAACGCCCGTCATTTCGAGCAGAAAGTGAATAGCGGTCGCGATGGCCACGCCAAGCTGCACCAGCCAAAAGGATGGCTCCTGCAACCTCAGCCTGCCCAGCCGAAATCGTTCTCCGGGGACCGGCAGGTATCCGATGGCGCTGGCCTGGCTCACGAGATCTCGTCCAAGTTCAGCCATGC
>BTQP01000136.1:0-5090 GCA_036985935.1 Acidimicrobiia bacterium
CCGGTGCTTCGCAGCGGCCGGTGATGGTGATGGTGTCGCCGTCCTCGAGGAAGGTGCGAGTCTCGCCGCTGCTCAACGTGATCGGCCGCGTTCCGTTCCAGGAACGTTCGAGCAGCGAACCGAATTCTTCCTCCTTTGCTCCAGATACCGTGCCCGATGCGTAGAGATCCCCCGGTCGGGTCGTCGCTCCATTGCTGGTCGCGTGAGCTAGCTGTTGGGCCATTGTCCAGTACATGCCGTCAAATGAGGTCGAGATGATTCGATCTGTTGTACCGGCTGGTGTTGTGAGGTCTACGTGAAGGTCGATCGAGAATCCTTGGGCGACCGTCGCCTGGAGGTAGGGGAGAGGTTCGGGGTCTTGCGGGACTGCCGGAACGCGAAATGGTTCCAGCGCCTCGAGCGGCACGATCCATGGTGACATCGAGGTCGCAAATGACTTTCCGAGGAACGGACCGAGCGGGACGTACTCCCACGCCTGGATGTCGCGTGCAGACCAATCGTTGACCAGACACAAGCCGAATATGTGGTTCTCCGCACTATCGACGTCGATCGCGGTGCCGGGACCGGGTCCTGCGCCCGTTATGAACCCGACTTCGAGTTCGATGTCGAGCTTCTGTGACGGCCCGAAGTCGGGTCCGGGTTTGCCTTTCGTTTGGCCGTACGGTCGATTGATCGGCGTACCGCTCGGAACGACTGTTCCCGCCCTTCCGTGATAGCCGACCGGGAGCTGTTTCCAGTTGGGCAGTAGCGGCTCGCTGTCTGGTCGAAACATCCGCCCGACGTTCGTCGCGTGTTGCTCCGATGAGTAGAAGTCGACGTAGTCGCCGATCTCGACGGGAAGTCGTAGCCGCACGGCATGCTCAACGATGAGATCGTGCGTGCGGGCGAAGGCCTGTGCGTCGCTGTTTCCGGACGAGAGCAGGTGGATGACCTGGTTTCTGACGGATCTCCAAACCGGACGAGGGTGTGCAAGGAACGCATTGAGGGAGCCGCGGGCGAACGTTCCAACCTCGAGCCCTGTGTTGGTAAAGAGTCCGCCTGATTCGGCGGCAGCCAGATCCAGTACGACGCTTCCTATCGCGATACCGCATCGTGCCCCTGCGGAATCGGCGAACACTCCATAGGGGAGGTTCTGAATCGGAAAGTCGGAACCTGTAGGGACGTCCACCCACGACGTCAATGGAACGTCCGGTGTCACGTGCCCTCCCCGAGGAAGGCGAGATCCGCGAGCGCCTCGACGGGTTCGTTGAACTCGCACGAGCCGTACGCCACAAATCCATCCCTCCGGGTCCTTCGCATCGCACTGCCAGGGATCGAGATGTCCCTCCAGGTAGCGAACGCGGGACTGACAGAGAATGCTCCTCGATCGGTTTCGCTCACTATCGCCTCGACCGTGGCTGTGGACTCCCCACGAGCCGCTGCACCCGAAGCGATGAGAACGTTTACAAAGCCGTGCCGCCAGGTGTCGATCGCGTCGTCGAAGTGCCGCACCGGCTGGTGAAGACCGGCTGTGGCCTTGAACGGGAGACTCTGGGCGGTGGTCGCGAGGATGAATTCGGTGACTTCCGCCGTTGATGGAAACATCGATGCATCGGCACCACCACAACGGAGTTTGACGCCACCGACACCTCCTCTCGCCTTTAGCGCTTCGGCAACGTTCACAACCTGGTCGCGAATCGACGTGGACCGATCCACTTCCAGGAACGCAAAGATCTCCGGTTGGATTGACGAGATCGTATCGATGGTCGCCGCGACTCCCGAGACAGATCGGTCCGTGATCTTTGCCTCGGCCGATGCCACGACAGCAGCTGGCTGCATTTCAATATGAAAGGCCTGCGCTCCGGCTGCCGCGGTGCCGATCGATCCCGACGGTTCACTCTCGAGGATGACACCGACCTCCCATCGATCCTCGCCAGGCCGGATCGAGCTCGTGAGGTCACCGGCGAGTTCGACCAACCGCGAGGAGGGGCACAGGAACCTTCCTACTACCCAGCGAGCTGGGGAAGATCGGGCAGAGCGGTACCCGGCAACTGCGCGGCCGATGTCGAGGGACGCGGGAGGAAAGAGGCCTGCGTAGTCGATGAGGGCGGCGAAGGATGCAGTCCGTGCATCAAGGACCAGCCTCATCGCCCCTCGAGCCATGTCCAGGCATATCCGTCATCTTCGCAGTCGATCGCCCCCGGCCCGAGGTCCAACGGTCGGAAGGTGTCGATCATCACAGCGAGTTCCTCAGTGCCTTGTCGTCCGATGCTCGCCTCGACGGAACCCGGCTGTGGGCCGTGGGTGTGTCCTGCGGGATGCAGCGAGACGGAGCCCTTTTCGATGCCTGCGCCCTTTCGTGACATGAAGTTTCCTTCGACGTAGAAGAGCACCTCGTCGCTGTCGACGTTGGCGTGGCTATATGGCGCGGGTATTGCGTCGGGGTGGTAGTCGAACAGTCTGGGAACGAACGAACAGACCACGACGCCTGGTGCTTCGAACGTCTGGTGAACCGGTGGCGGCTGGTGGATACGGCCGGTGATAGGTTCGAAATCGTGAATCGAGAACTTGTGGGGGTACAGACATCCGTCCCATCCAACAACGTCGAACGGATGGTGCTCATAGACGAACCGAGTCATCCCGCCCCGATGTTTGACGAGAACCTCCACGTTCTTTTCGTGACGCTGGAGCGGCCCGACCGGGCCGTGCAGATCGCGTTCACAGTACGGCGCATGTTCGAGCAGTTGTCCGTTGCGTGACAGGTAACGACGTGGGGGGCCGATGTGTCCACGGGTCTCGAGAACCAACGCCCGGACGGGTTCCGAATCAGGATCGAGATCGTAGCGATGGATGACCGAGGCGGGGATGATCAGATAGTCACCGGGTCGAAAGCTGATCGCACCGAACACTGTTTCCAGGGTTCCGCTTCCCTGCTCGATAAAGACCATCTCGTCACCGGTCGCGTTCTTGTACAAACCTGAACTGTCTGAACCGACGAAGTAGGAAATGGTGCAATCGTCGTTGCCGAGCAGCACGGCCCTTGCCATCACCGCATCGCCACCAGCCTTGAGTTGATGTGTCTTGAAATGCCTTGGTTTCAACGGATGGTTCGGGGCAATGGCCTGATTCTCGACCTCGACGGCATCGATCGATCGCAGCGCCGTCGGGGGATACGTGTGATACAGGAGAGATGAATCGAATGAGAAGCCTTCTTCGCCCATCAGCTCTTCCGTGTACAAGCTGCCATCAGGCTGGCGGAATTGCGTATGGCGTTTTGGCGGGACATCCCCCGCGGAGAGGTAGTGCGGCATCGATCTCCTTGCGAATGCGATTTCATAGTACGCAACCACTCGCCCATTGGTGACACAACTCGCACGCTGGTCGAAACAAGCAATCGGTGCATCGACAAGCACCCTCCTAATGTTGCCATACGACGATCCGGTGATTCGAAGATGGGAGCCAACGGTGGATACCGATCTCACGTTACGAGCGAAGGAGTTCGCATCGAACGATCCGTTCCCGATGAAGGGGTTCGGTCCAGCAGAGTGGTGGGTTGGTAACGCCTTCCTGACGGCCCAAGCGTTTCGTTCCCTACTCGGCATGGAGATCGTCGGGTATCGCGGTCCCGAGACCGGAGTCTCCGACCGGTCGTCGTACCTCTTGCGATCCGACCAGATCCAGTTCATCGTGACCGGTGCACAAGATGGCTCACACGAGATCGCAGAGCACGTCAAATTGCACGGTCCCGGACTCAAGGACGTTGGCTTCCTCGTGCCCGATGCCAGGGCAGCGTTTGCCATGGCGATCGACCACGGGGCGACCCCGCACAAGCAGCCTGAGACCATCGAGAGCGATACAGGCCACATGGTCATCGCGGCGATCGAGGCATACGGCGACACCGTGCACTCCCTGATCGAGATCGAGGGTGATGATCCACGTTTCGAACGTCGGGCAGACACGATCGCACGGGGAACAGGACTGCATGCGATCGACCATGTGGTTGCAAACGTTGAACTCGGAAGGATGAATGAGTGGGTCGAGTTCTACGAACGGGTCTTTGCTTTCACGATGCTCAAACACTTCGACGACGATGCGATCTCGACGGAGTACACCGCGTTGATGTCCAAGGTGATGGCCGGTGGCAACGGTGTCATCAAGCTGCCGATCAACGAACCAGCTCAAGGCAGGAAGAAGAGCCAGATCGAGGAATACCTGGATTTCTACAAGTCGCCGGGTGTGCAGCACATCGCTCTGTCGACCGATGACCTGCAGACATCTATCGCCGATATCCACGGTCGCGGCATCGAGACGATACGAGTGCCCCACGAGTATTACCCCGAGGCGAGGCAGCGGCTAGCCGGTATCGAACTTGACTGGGAGAACATCGAGCGGTTGAGCATCCTCGTCGACAAGGACGATGACGGCTACCTGCTGCAAACGTTCACGAAGATGCTCCAGGATCGCCCGACGGTGTTCTTCGAATTCATCGAACGGCGAGGTGCGACGGGTTTTGGCTTAGGCAACTTCAAAGCCCTCTTCGAATCCATCGAACGCGAACAAGCCAAACGAGGAAATCTGTAGGGGAACGCGAGCCTGAGGGCAGTTCTTCGGTCCTCCCTTCAGGGGGGACGGCAGAGCGACGCAGGAGCGATGCAGGGGGGAGCGCGAGCCTGCGAGCACGAAGTGGAAGCAACCCGCGATCAAACAGTGCCGAACCGGGCTCGCAGGCTCGCAGACCCCCCTCACTCGAAGACTCGCTTGTCCCCCCTAAAGGGAGGACCGAAGACCCTGAAGGGAGGACCGAAGACCCTGAAGGGAGGACGGAAGAAGGGGAAGAGTTCAGTACTTTTCGGGGACGAAGGTTTGCTCTGTGATTGGCGGTCGTATGTAGGAGGTGTCCTGCTGGCGTGGTGGCAGTTCCACGGGGCCGAGTGTGCGATCCTCGTATGGGATCAATGACAAGAGATGGCTGATGCAGTTGAGCCTCGCTCGTTTCTTGTCCTCGGCGTTCACTACGTACCAGGGCGCTTGTTTGATATCGGTGTGGTCGAACATGACGTCCTTGGCCTTGGAGAACTCGACCCACCGCGAGCGAGATTCGAGATCCATCG
>BTQP01000137.1:0-5084 GCA_036985935.1 Acidimicrobiia bacterium
ACCTCCACGAGTTCGCCGATGAAGAACGAGTGGCTCCCGCAATCGACCGTTTGCATCACCGAACACTCCATCCAGGCGATCGAATCGTCAAAAATTGGAGCGCCAGTACTTCCCTCGGTGATCGGCCAACCGTTGAGCGTCATGTCGACTTTCGACGCCGGTTTCGAGAACTTCACGAATGGTCGGGTGTTCGTTGCGTCCCACAGGTTGACGGTGAATGATCCACCCCCGGTGATCAGCCGATGTGTCAGTGCCTGTTTGTCGACCCCGATGCCGATGAGAACTGGCTCCTGAGCGACCTGTGTGACCCATGAAGTGGTCATCGCGTTCCAGTCGTCTCCACATCGTGAACCGACGAGAGTGAGAGCATTGGGTATCTTCCAGGTGACCTTGTTGATCAGTTCGTCGTCCATGACGATGGTCCGTTGCCGCGAGACTATTGATCGGCGAGACAGAGACGCGTCGCGATATCAAGGCTTCCGGTTTCCTCGATCTCACAGGATTTTTGGAAGGCCTCTATGGCATGTGTTGTGCCTTCGCCGTAGTCACCGTCGATCGGACCCGAATAGAGTTTCAACTCGGCCAGGTGCTCCTGAACGTCGGTGACGTAGCTCTCGTTCCTCTCGAGTGCTGCCGCCAACTTCCCGTCGGTTTGTGGCCCGAACTGTCCGTCGGCTTCGATGCCAGCGTCGGCTTGGAACTCCTTGATCGCATCCTGGGTCACGTCGCCCGGAATTCCGTCAACCGTGCCCTCGAAATAGCCAAGGAGCTTGAGCTCGCTCTGCACGATGGTGATCGTGGAGGTCGCGGACAAGCCCGAGTGCGGCTCCTCTGTCGTGGTGGGCGCGAGCGTCGTTGACGTCGAGGTCGTGGATGTGGTCTGTGGCGCAGTAGATACGGTGGTAGCCGCTGACGAAGTCGTTGTTTCCTCAGAATCACTACCGGCGCAACTCGCCGCGAGAATTCCGAGCGCCATGATCGCCGCCGATACCCGACCCATTCGCATTGCAGGTCTCCTTGTCGTCCCCAGCGTCAGCCACGTCTGAGGTCTACCGACCGATGGCGTGGCGTACGCTGTTTCGCCCAAGCAATCCTAACTGCAGGCGACCGATCATGCAGAAAACTCGCGCTCTGAGCGCTCGTGTGCGCGGAATCGTGTGCGAATTCGGGTGCGAACTTCGACAGATCGGTATATGACGTCCGGCAATAGCCTGTGACGGACTCCAGAAGGGCTTCGTATGAAGAAGGTCGTGATCGCAGGTGCAGCGCTTGCCGTTCTGCTCGCTGCGTGTAGCAGCTCGGGTGAAATCGTCGCGTCCGTGAACGACATCGATATCAGTCGTACCGACGTCGAATCAATGGTACGCGACGCTGGCCGTGGGTTTACGGATGCCGACTTTGCCACCTACCTGTCTGTGGTGATCCAGTGGGAGGCAACGCAGCAAGCAGCGCTTGACCAACTTGGGCTCGAGGTCACCGGGCAGGAGATCGACGATCGAGTCGATCAGCTTGTCGCCGACTTCGCTGCTGGGGCGACGATCGAGGACTACCTTCAGTCGGTCAACGCATCCGAGTCCGGCATCAGGCTTTACGCGACACAGCTCATCCTCCAGGAAGCGATCCAGGAGGAGCTTTCGGTATCTGTTGTCGGTGTCACCGACGAAGACGTTGCGAACGAGCTCAGAGATTTCCCGATGGATTGGACACGAGTCTGTGCCTCACACATTCTTGTTGCGACGCAGGATGAAGCACAGGACGTGCAATCCCGCCTTGCCGACGGCGAGGAGTTCGCCGATCTTGCGATCGAGCTATCGACTGACGTTGCGTCAGGCGCCAACGGTGGCGACCTTGGATGTGCTCCGCCGTCGGGGTACGTTGGTCCCTTCGGGGACGCAACGATGAGCGCAGATGTCGGCGTCGTTACCGACCCGGTAGAAACCGAATTCGGATACCACCTCATCCTCGTGAATGAGCGCACCGAAGCCCCTCAAGATCAGGTTCGCTTGTATCTCGAGCAGCAGGCGAATTCGAGCGTCGTTGACGACTGGTTCATCGCCGTCATCGAGGCCGCGTCGGTGTCGGTCGACGCCGAGGTCGGAGAATGGGTCACCGACCCGGAACCCCAGGTCCTTGTATCCAACTGATCTGACCGTATGGCCTCAACTTCACTCATGTGGGAGAGACATGTGCCGATGATTGCTCCATGAGATACTGCTCGGTCGTCGGCATCTTCATTGCCTCAGTCGCCGTCTCCATCGGGTTGATGGTCACTTTCGCGGGTCCCGCCGCTGCAGGCGAAATCGGTGAGCCCGTCGACTACGAACTCGTTTTCCCTGTTCAAGGCAAACACCACTTCGCCGGAACGTTTTGGGCGGGAAGAGGCGAACGGTTTCATCAGGGCCAGGACATCCTCGCCGCCAAGATGACCCCTGTCGTCGCTGTTGCTGACGGCTACATACGGCTTGTCAACTGGACCAGCAAAGACTCGATGAACCGGGCTCGGTGCTGCTCACTGGTTCTTCGACACGATGACGGCTGGGAAAGCTGGTACATACATCTCAACAACGACACCGTCGGCACAGACGATGGCAAGGGTTGGGGTATCGAGCGAGGCATACAGCCCGGTGTTCGTGTCAAAGCCGGGCAGCACATTGCTTGGGTCGGCGATAGTGGCAACGCCGAGGATGTCGCTTCGCAGATCCACTATGAACTCCGCGACCCTTCCGGGACAGTGGTGAATCCGTACCGGGCGCTCGTTGCAGCAGGTGGGAATGACGTGGGCAATGGGCCTCGAGATCCGCTCGTAGGTGGTGCCAGAACGTTGAAACTGGGCGTAGCGGGTTACGACGTTCGTGTCCTCCAGACCGCCCTCGAGGACCTCGGGTACTCGGTTGGCGGCATCGATGGTCGTTTCGGCCCGAAGACACAACGAGCTGTGATTGCGTTCCAAACGAAATTCGGGCTCGATGGAGACGGTGTCGTGGGCAGAGCGACGAAGACGGCCCTCAGCGGAATGAAATTCAGTGATACCACCGGTGAGGTCCTATCCGTAGGGTCCAGAGGACACGAAGTGACCCATCTCCAGAAGAAGCTCAACAAGGCAGGTTTCGACGTCGGGGGAGCTGACGGAATCTTTGGTCCTAAGACACTCAATGGCGTGATCTCATTCCAGAAACACGAACGACTTTGGGTAGACGGACTCGTCGGGCCGAGAACCAAGGCGGCTCTCGGAATGAGCTGACAGATCGGTGCGCGGGCGATTCAGGCCTTTTTTGCTCGCCTGCGTTCGGAATCGCTCAAGAGCCGCTTGCGGACCCTGATCGACAGCGGCGTCACCTCGACGAGTTCGTCTTCGGCGATCCACTCCATCGCTACTTCGAGCGAAAGATCGCGGGGCGGTTTCAGCTTGATGGCCTCGTCGGTCGAATGGGTGCGAATGTTGGTGAGCTGCTTTCCTTTGGTGGGGTTCACAGTCATAGTTTCAGGTCGAGAACCCTCGCCGATGATCATGCCTTCGTACACGTCTACGCCGGGCCCTAGGAACAGCTCGCCACGCTTTTGCAGGTTGTCGAGCGCGAACCCGGTCGTTTGGCCTCTGCGGTCTGCGACCATGGCGCCACCCTGACGGTGGGGGAGGTCTCCCACCCACGGGATCCATCCGTCATTTCTCTGATGGACCATGGCGGTTCCTCGTGTGATAGTCAGGAGAAGGGACCTGAGTCCGATCAGGCCGCGCGATGGCGCAATGAAAGTGATGATGGACCGTCCGGATTCGCCCGGCTTCAGCTCTGCGACACGTCCCTTCCTTGGGGCGACGACCTGGGTGACGGCTCCGACGTACTCGTCGGGGACGTCTACGGTCACTCGCTCGACCGGTTCATGAGTTTCGCCTTCGATCTCCTTGACGATGACCTCGGGTCGGCTGACCTGGAGTTCGAACCCTTCTCTCCTCATCGACTCGATCAGCACCCCCAGCTGTAGCTCGCCCCTACCTGCGACCTCGATGACTTCGGGAGTCGTCGTGTCACCGATGCGGATCGAGACGTTCCCGAGAACTTCGCGATTGAGACGATCTCTGATCTGGCGTGAAGTGACGAATTTGCCTTCGGTTCCGGCGAGCGGAGACGTGTTCACACCGAAGGTCATCCGGAGGACAGGTTCGTCGACCACGAGTCGGGGCAGCGGCTCGATCTGATCGGCGTCTGAGAACGTGTCGCCGATCCCGACGTCTGGAAATCCGGAAACGACGAAAAGATCGCCGGCGCGACGCTCCTGGACTTCTTCTCTCCCGAGCTTGCTGAAACCAAGCAGACTTCCGATCTTCTTCGTGGTGGGTGGCTTGTCTGCTGATTGGATCAGGGCCACCCTTTCGCCAGCGCGCATCGTCCCGCGTATCACGCGACCGATCGCGAGCCGTCCTAGATAGTCCGAAGCATCGAGATTCGTAACGAGCGCCTGGAGCGGCATTGCAGGGTCGCCCGCAGGTTCCGGGATCGTTGAGACGATCGCATCGAGAATCGGAGCGAGCGTGTCCTCCTCGGTCGGGATTCCGATTCCCTCGATGGATCGACCCTCGCGGGCGATCGCAGAGAAAATCGGGAAATCGATGTGGTGGTCCTCTGCTTCGAGGTCGAAGAACAGCTCGTACACCTCATCGATGACCTCGGCGGCCCTGGCATCGGAACGGTCGACCTTGTTGACGACTACGACCGCAGGCAGGTGGCTCTCCAATGCTTTTGATAGGACGTATCGCGTTTGTGGCATGGGTCCTTCTGCAGCATCGACGAGAAGCAACACTCCGTCGACGAGTGTGAGGGCGCGTTCGACCTCGCCACCGAAATCAGCGTGACCAGGCGTGTCGACGAGGTTGATCTTGGTGCCGTTCCACTCGATCGATGCGGCTTTCGCCAGAATGGTGATGCCACGTTCGCGTTCCTGATCGTTTGAATCCATGATCCGTTCGATGGGCCGTTCATGATCCGCGAATACGCCTGCGGCGCGCAACATGGCATCGACGAGTGTGGTTTTCCCATGGTCGACATGTGCAATGAGCGCGACGTTGCGAAGCGACGTATCAGGCATGC
>BTQP01000138.1:0-5052 GCA_036985935.1 Acidimicrobiia bacterium
GTCACGGTGTGTCGCCGAAGCACACACTGAGGGATCGAGCCGCCGTGACCCACGGGTGGTCGATGGGCACCCTCTTGCGACGTCCGGCGACCTTCTCGAGTCGGAGGGCCTCATAGCCATCGCCCCTGCTGGCGATCATGACGCCAAACGTTCCCTTGGCGATGGATTCGGTCGCAGCGACACCAAGCGTTGTAGCGAGAATGCGGTCGGCGGGCGACGGCGTGCCTCCGCGTTGCACATGACCGAGGATCGTGACCCTGGATTCGAGGCCCGTTCGGTGTTCGAGCTCTTTGGCGAGGTCGACGGTCGTCTTGCGGTTCTCGAACACCGCTTTTGAACGTTTCTTGAGCGAGGCGCGTTCGGCGCCCTCTGCCGTCGCTGCTTGACCTGAAAGATCGGCGAGCTGGAGAGCGAGGTCCGTGTCAATGGCACCTTCAGCAATAGCTACGATCGAGAACGTGCTCCCCCCGGACTTTCGTTCGATGATGGCCTTTGCAACGTTGTCGATCGAGTAGGGAATCTCGGGGATCAGAATGACATCCGCCCCGCCCCCGAGGCCGGCTCCGAGGGTCAACCAGCCAGCGTTGTGTCCCATGAGCTCGACAACGATGATGCGGTGATGGCTGTGTGCTGTCGAGTGCAGCCTGTCGACGGCCTCGGTGGCGATCTCGAGAGCTGTATCGAAACCGAAACTCCTGTCCGTCCCGTACACGTCGTTGTCGATCGTCTTGGGAAGGGTCACGACGGGCATTCCCGCGTTGAAGAGCCGCAGTGCATTCTTCTGTGTGCCGCCACCTCCGAGACACACGAGGGCCTCGAGATTGTGGGCGTCGAAGGTCTCCTGCATGACGCCTGTCATGTCCATGATCTCCCCGCCGATGTCCATGCGGTGGACCTTGTCCCTGCCTGTGCCGAGCACCGTCCCACCGTGCGTCAGGATTCCTGAGAGAGCATCACTGTCAAGCCGCATGGACCGATTCTGCATGAGACCTCGAAATCCGTCCCTGAACCCAACGACCGACCAACCGTGCGTGCGGATCGCGGACTTTCCTATGGCGCGTATTGCGGAATTGAGCCCCGGTGAGTCTCCACCGGCTGTGAGGATTCCAATGCTCTTTGTCACACGCTTCTCTCGGACTTGGATCGAGGTCGTAACCCTACATCGGTTGCCGCAACCTCCACCAGGGAAGTCGTCGACGCACAGCGGCGAAGTGGCTAGTGTCACAAACACTCGAAAGGAGGTCGATACACATATGCACCAATCCAGCATTACAAAGGCCTACGAAAGCGAGTCGGTGTCGTAGCGGCACACAGTTCGCGGCCGCTTGAGGCCACCAAAGAACACTCCGAAGCCCTGCTCACCGGTTCGCCGTGACGAGCAGGGCTTCGGTTTCGTCTGGAATCCTTCGAGATACCGATGGGTTGGAGTCAGCGTGGAACGCATGACGATTCATGAGCAGCTTGCCAAATCGCGCAAGCGGATAGATCGGATGCAGCCTCGCGATGCGCTCGAGGCTCAGGCCGATGGTGCGTGGATTCTCGATACAAGAGATGAGGCCGACCGTCTTCGCGACGGAGTGATCCCTGGTTCGTTGCACGTCCCGTTGTCGGTGCTTCCGTGGCGTGTTGATCCAACGGCCGAGCGCACCGACGAACGTATCAACGACCTCAACGGACACCTCGTCCTCATGTGCAATCACGGGTATTCGTCGAGCATTGCGGCTGCCATGTTGAAAGACCTCGGGTTCACCAGGGTGGCCGACATCGCCGGCGGGTTCGAATCGTGGGCAGCCGAGGGCCTTCCCGTTGAGTTCTTGGCCTGATACGACAGTCATCCTCAATCGACCAGATGCCTATCGTGTCGCAATGGACTCCTCGTTGTATCTCGACTCGATAAGCTCCCACGGCCAGCGCATGTCGGGTGCGGCAGCTCTGGCAGGTCTCGATTCACCGGTTCCGACGTGCCCCGATTGGACGGTGCGGGACCTCATCGTTCACACCGGTGTCGTGCATCGACACAAAACAGAGACGATACGCGGCGACTACCGGAACGAGGCGGCTGAGGTTCCTAGACCTCCTGCCAGTGACGTATCGGATGATGAGTTCCTGTCATGGTTTGACGCCGGCGTTGCGCAGTTGCTCGATGTCTCTATGTCCGCGGATCTGACAGATCCGTCGTGGACCTGGTGTGCTCACGACCACAACAAGGATTGGTGGGTTCGCCGTATGGCGCACGAAACAGCGATCCACAGTATCGATGCGGTCATCGCCTCCGGTCAGCAGCCGATGGTCGAATCCTTGCTTGCCCTAGACGGGGTCGCGGAGGTTCTTGACGAGTTCATGGTCGGCGGCCCAACGTGGGGGGTCGTTGTACCAACGGATCGCGTCATCCGTCTCGAGACACCCGGTCGCTCTTGGACGCTTCGCACAGGTGAGTTCTCGGGCACATCCCCGGACACCGGCACCACCTACACGCGACTCGCCGCCTTCGTGTACGACGACGAAGCCGTGCCCATGGCGACAGTGGCGACCGACGAGGTGACGCTTGATCTGTGGTTGTGGGGTCGGGGTGAACTACCCGACGCAGCGTTCACAGGAGACCGGGCGCTGGTGGACCACGTCAGATCGGTTGCTGCCGAGGCGACGGCTTGAAGTGGCACTAGTCACCGTCCAGGTATATCCGTATCGATCCGACGCCGAGATCGCATCGGCGCGCCTTGCGGCCGACGGGATCCGCTCCGCGATTCATGCTGACGATGAAGGCGGTCTCAACCCGGGATTCTTCAGCCACTATGGCATCAGGCTTGAGGTCGATGAGTCGGACCTCAGTGATGCATTCGAGAGCCTCGGAATAGAACACGTAAACCTGAGTCGATCCGTGGCCGAGGCGATGTTCTCTCACGCCGTGTGGGCGCAACCGAATGAGGCATGTGGGCTGGTTGCGATGGACGATGACGACTTGATCAAGATGGTCTTTTGCCTCACGAACACCGACGAAAGTACCAACCGATTCACGATCGATCCGCAGGAGCACTTCGAATGTGTCCGATATGCCGAGAAACGAGGTTGGCGGATAGGTGGTGTATTCCACAGTCACACGACTTCCGAGCCATTCCCGTCAAAATCCGACATCGACGGCGGAGGGGATCCCGACTGGTTACACATGATCGTGGGACCCGTCGTTGGTCCGCGGACTGTCATACGAGGCTTCCGCATTGCGGGCACCGATGTTGCTGAAGTCTCCGTAACGGTCGAGCCGTAGACTCGCGCCCATGGCACGGTCTGAGCACAATCGAGAGGCATACCGCGCGCTGTTCGGGTACGTAGGGGCCGGTCTACAGGCCTTTGCGGCTCTGATGATCGTCGTGTCGGCGCCGGTTGCCCCGGCCTGGATCATCGTGAGCTTGCTCGTCGTTCTCGTAGCGTCGAGTGTGTGGTCGTGGCGCCGGTATGCATCGAACTTCATGATGCCAACCTTCACAGGCACGATGATGTCGGTGTTGTGGATGCTGACGGTGGGCTTGGGAGCGATGTTGCTCGGGTGGGGGCCGTGAGACTCACGGTGCTCGGTTCCAACGCGAGTGCACCTTCGCGGTCCAACCCTGGGTCCGGGTACCTGCTGGACATCGATGGATTCAGCGTCCTCCTGGACGCTGGTCCCGGTGTGTTCATGAATCTCGCGGAGATCATGGACCCCGGGCTGGTTGATGCAGTACTGATATCGCACACCCACGTCGACCACTGCGCCGATGTCCTCGGGCTTTTTACGTATATGGCCTACGGCCCCTCGGGGCCGACTCCGATCCCTGTCTACGGGCCGGCCGGCTTGCGGGATCGCCTCGCGGCGTTCGCTGGGGCGGGACCAGGGCATCCGTTCGACGACGTTTTGGAGTTTCATGCTCAGACACCGGGCGACCGGACGGAGATCGGGCCAGCAGACGTGTCCTGGGGAGAGGCGATTCACCCCGTTCCCGCCCTGGTGTCACGCATCGCCGTCGGCTCTGGTTCCCTCGTGTTCTCCGGCGATACCGGGCCTGGCGGGGATCTACTCGAAATGGCCGGCGGCGCCACACTGCTTCTCTGTGAGGCGACGCTCCAGGGAATCCGCGACGAATCCACCTACGACTACCACCTCACGGCAAGCGACGCAGGTGAGATAGCCTCATGGGCAGGAGTAGACGAGCTCGCGCTCACGCATATCCCATCGAACCTCGATCCTCAGTTGAGCATCGAGCAGGCCGCGGGCGCCTTTGCAGGCTTGGTGACATATGCCGCACCCGGAACAACATTCGAGATCACGACAACGAGGTAAGAACATGAGGACTGACCGGACGAACGATGGGCTGCGCACGGTGAAGATCACGCGCCGATACACCGAGATGACGCCGGGTTCGGTTCTCATCGAGATGGGCCGGACACGCGTGTTGTGCACAGTTTCGCTTGACGACGACGTGCCGCCGTGGATGAGGAGCTCAGGGAGCGGCTGGGTCACTGCCGAGTACTCGATGCTCCCGGGCGCAAGCCCGCAGAGGGTTCGCCGTAGTTCCGTCAACGGCGGGCGCACCAAGGAGATCCAGAGACTGATCGGCCGATCCCTTCGGGCGGCCGTTGACATGAAGGCCATGGGTCCCGTGACGGCGCATATTGACTGTGATGTTCTCCAAGCCGACGGCGGCACGCGAACCGCATCGATCACGGGTGCGTGGATAGCGCTCGCCGATGCGTTCGACGCCTGGGTCGCCGACGGCAAGATGGACAAGAATCCGATCTCGAGGAACGTCGCTGCCATTTCCGTTGGAGTTCTCGATGGTGTTGCAATGCTCGATCTCGAATACACGGAGGACGTCGCTGCAGATGTCGACGCAAACATTGTGATGACGGGTGACGGTGATCTCATCGAGGTCCAGGGCACAGCCGAAGGCGAACCCTTTAGCAGGGAGTTGCTCGACACCATGCTCGATTACGCCGAAGGGGGAATTGCGGACCTCGTCGAGATGCAGAATTCGAGTCGTGCATGAAACGTCCTTACGGTGTCGTTGTCGCATCCAAGAA
>BTQP01000139.1:0-4992 GCA_036985935.1 Acidimicrobiia bacterium
GCTCTGTTCCCCGACGATCCACCGCGCTTTCTTTCGAGAACCCCACATGGCCACTATCGGGAGGACACATACCGACAGGAACTCTCCCAGGCCGGGTTCCTGGATGTCACTGTTGACGCGGTCGATGAGATCTCACGCGCTTCAGATCCGACCATCCCGGCGATCGCGTACTGTCGCGGCACGCCGCTTCGTAGCGAGATCGAGGTTCTGGATCCCGGACGCCTTGACGAGGCGACGGACCACGCCGCTCGTGCGATCGCTGCGAGGTTCGGCACTGGGGAGGTCGAGGGCCGGGTGAGAGGTTTTGTGATAACCGCTCGCTAGCCCTGAGGTGACAGAATCCGAGATTCGTTGAACAACGTTGTCTCTTGGAATCCGGATGGTTCCGGGGCGCATGCCCGATGTCACTGTTGCGCTTGTGCGTCCTACACTCCCACTCGCTCCCTGGCCCCGTATGCGGGTAGACGAAGGCTGGTGCCGCGAGGCCCCAAAGACCGTTGCCAGGGGACGGAGTGGGTTCTGCTCACTGACATGGTGGCCGTAGCTCAGCTCGGTTAGAGCACCTGGTTGTGGTCCAGGAAGTCGCGGGTTCAAATCCCGTCGGCCACCCCAACACCGCCATATCCCCTCGCAGGGGGAGAGCGGGTCGTACACGACGTCGAGGAGTGATCGTGCAGACCGAGGTCAAAGAGTCGGGAAGATTCGAGCGAACGTTGACCGTTCGCCTCGAAAATGACGAGCTTGCGGAAGCGAAAAAGAAGGCCGCCGCCAAGATCTCGCGCAACATGAAGATCAAGGGCTTTCGCCCGGGCAAAGCTCCTCTCCAGGTCGTCGAGCGTATGGCCGGCGTGGACTACGTGCGGTCCGAAGCGATCGAAGCAGCCATCCAGGACATCGTTCCCACCGCTATCGACGAAGCCGGGCTCGAACCCGTGACCACTCCGACGGTCTCGGACGTGCGTGATGACGACGAGGACGGTCAGGTCGAGATCGATGTGCTCGTCACCCTGTGGCCGGTACTCGAGTCCCTCCCCGATTTTGACGATATCGAAATCGAGGTCGAGGATCCCGCGGTTACCGAAGAAGAGATCACAGAGCAGTTCGACGCGCTACGAAACCAGTTCGCAGAGCTCGAAGATCATGATGGAGAGCTTTCCGATGGAGATTTCGCCCTGATAGATATCGACGTGTTCTTCGACGAGGAGCCGGTGGAGAAGGCAGGGGCGAAGGACCTCATGTACGAGATCGGTACGAACTCGTTCATCGTCGGGTTAGACGAGATCCTGATCGGTGCCTTGGTCGGTGACGAAGCCACGGGTGGTGCGACGTTGCCCGAGGGATATTCGGACAAGGGCGGCGAGGATGTCGACCTGACGATCACGATCAAAGAGGGCAAGAAGAAGACCCTTCCTGAGCTCACCGACGAGATGGTCTCAGACGCCACAGAGTTCGACACCGCCGACGAAATGCGGGCCGCGCTCGAAGAGAACATGTATGCGTACAAGGTGCATGCACAACGCGCCATCCTACGGGACAAGGTCGTCCAGTATGTCGTCAACGAGGTGGACTTCGAGGTTCCCGAAGCCCTCATCAACGCCGAGATCGAAGCCCGGGTCGGCAACCTGGCGCACCGACTTGAATCGGACAACATCGATATTCAGCAGTACCTCCAGATCATCGGCCAGGACGAAGAAACGTTCATCGCCGGAATGCGTGACCAGGCCGACCATGCGCTGTCGACGAGGATCCTGCTCGAGTCGCTCGCGGCGATGGAGAACTACGAGGTTTCGGACGAAGACGTGACCGAGTATGTCACGGGAATGTACGAAGGCCAGATAGACGACGTGGACACGCTCATCGACACATGGAGGGCGAGTGGTCAAATTGAGTCACTGACCGGTGATATCCTGCGCGAGCGGGCCCTGACCACACTGGTCGACTCGGCGAAGGCAGTCGACTCAGATGGCAACCCCGTTGATCTGACACCTGTCGAGATCACATCGAAGAATGAAGAAACGGAAGAAGACCCAACCGATGAGGTTGACGAAGCTTCCGAGGCGTCGATGCAAGACGTCGCTGACGAGTCGGAGGAGATGGAATGAGTTACCTGGTCCCAACAGTCGTTGAGCAGACTCCCCGCGGCGAGCGTGCTTTTGATATATACAGCCGCTTGCTCAAAGACCGAATCATCTTCCTCGGCACGCCGATCGATGACGGAGTCGCAAACATCGTCATGGCGCAGTTGCTGCACCTCGAGGGCGAGGATCCCGATAAGGACATCAACCTGTACATCAACTCACCAGGCGGTTCGACGTATGCGCTGATGGCCATCTACGACACGATGCAGTTCGTCAAACCAGCCGTGGCGACGTACTGCATGGGACTCGCAGCCTCAGCCGCTGCCGTGCTTCTCGCCGCCGGCGAGCCGGGGAAGCGGTTTGCGCTACAGCACAGCCGCATCATGATCCACCAGCCGCACGTATCGGGTGTCGGTGGACAGGCAACGGACATTGAGATCCATGCACGCGAGATTCTCAAGACCCGTGCCGACATCAACGTTATCCTTGCAAAACACACCGGTAAACCCCTCGAAGAGGTCGAAGTCGACACGGAGCGCGACTATTGGCTCGGACCTGAAGAGGGCATCGAGTACGGTGTAGTCGACTCGATCCTGACTGGTCGTCAGCTCGAGGCTGTTTCGACGTAGGGAGCTGGGAACTTGGCGAAGTACGAAGGTTCTGAACTACTGAAGTGCAGTTTCTGTGGCAAATCACAGAAACAAGTGAAGAAGTTGATCGCAGGTCCAGGTGTGTACATCTGTGATGAATGCATCGAACTGTGCAACGAGATCATCGAAGAGGAGCTCACCGGCACCGAAGAGGTCAGCTTCTCCGAATTACCGAAGCCACACGAGATATACGAGTTTCTTGACGAGTACGTCGTGGGCCAGGGTCAGGCGAAGAAGGTTCTTTCCGTTGCGGTGTACAACCACTACAAGCGCGTCCGCGCTGGCGAACGGGCGAAAGAGGAAGATGTCGAGCTGCAAAAGTCGAACATCCTCATGGTCGGCCCGACAGGTTCCGGCAAGACCCTCATGGCTCAGACCCTCGCGAGACTCCTGAACGTTCCGTTCGCTATTGCGGACGCAACCGCTTTGACGGAGGCGGGATATGTTGGTGAGGACGTCGAGAACATCCTTCTCAAGATCATCACCGCTGCCGATTTCGACACCAAGCGTGCCGAGCAGGGCATCATCTACATCGATGAGATCGACAAGATCGCACGCAAAGCGGAGAATCCATCGATCACGAGGGACGTGTCTGGTGAGGGTGTTCAGCAGGCGCTGCTCAAGATCCTCGAGGGCACGGTTGCGTCGGTCCCACCCCAGGGCGGTCGCAAACATCCACATCAGGAGCTCATCCAGGTGGACACGACGAACATGTTGTTCATCTGTGGTGGGGCGTTCGCGGGTCTCGAAGAGGTCATAGAGAAACGTGTCGGTGGCAAGTCCGTCGGATTCGGCGCCGATGTGCAGTCCAAGAAGGAAACCAGGCCATCAGAGATCATCGACCAGGTGATGCCAGAAGACCTCATCGGATACGGACTCATCCCTGAGTTCATCGGTCGGCTTCCCGTGCTGACAACCGTTGCGGATCTCGACAAGGAATCTCTAGTCCGTGTGCTCACCGAGCCGAAGAACGCGATCGTCAAACAGTACGAGAAGTTCTTCGAGATGGACGGTGTTGAGCTCGTCTTGAGCGACGACGCCCTGGACGCGATAGCCGAGCAGGCTCTCAAACGTGGCACAGGCGCCCGCGGACTTCGGGCGATCATGGAAGAGGTATTGCTCGACACGATGTACGAGCTTCCGGCGCGTACGGACGTGGCTCGCGTGGTGATCGATGGCGACGTCGTGCGTGAAAAGGTCAACCCGACGCTCGTACCCATCCAGGATCTCGCCTCGACCGACCTGCCAGAAGAGCGCTCTGCCTAGGAGGCGATCGCTGTGAGCCGAGCGTGGTCCAGGAACGCAAAAGTGGCGTTCATCGGGTCCCACGGCATCCGAAAGACAACCGCCGTCCACGCGTTCGCGAACACGATGCAACGTGCCGGGCGATCCGTCGAACACGGCAGGGAAGTCGTGAGGGACAATCCCCTGGGAATCAATGAGGGTGCAACTGGCGAGGCCCAACTCTGGGTGCTCATGTCTCAGATCCGCCAGGAACTCCGATTCGCTCCCAATGCGGAGGTACTCGTTCTCGACAGGGGAGTGATGGACAATTTCGCCTACTACCTGCGCGCCTGTGGTGGAGACGATCCGTTCGATGTAGCGCCACTCGTTGCAAAGTGGTCGGCGACCTACGACATGGTCGTCCGGCTCTACCCCGACGTCGCTTTGCGAGAGGACGGCGTCCGCTCGACATCAGACACCTTCCGCGACGACGTCGAACAGATCCTGGACAACGAGCTGCCTGCCCTGGTGTCGGATCGACAACTCGTCGAGCTCCAGGCGTCAGACATCGATGACAGATTCGACTGGTGGCCACTCGCCGAACGGCTGGCAGGCCTCGTACAAGAACCGCTCTTCGCCGACGGAGTCCCGAAACGAAAACCCCGCAGAGTGCGGTCCGAGGTCCCGGATGCTCCCCAACTCGAAATGGAGATCTGATTGGCTGCGCCTCAAGCACGCATGTGTAGCCGGAAGCCTGGTTGAGCCCGATCAGAAACGATCAATCCAATGCCGTGGCTCAATGCGACCGGTGGATCGAACGTTGAACAGGCTCCGTCGAGCCTCTATACGGCGCCCCCGGGAGAACTTTCCTCCTGTGCCGCCAAAGCCTGAGTGGACAGTCGATCCTCCGCGTGATCGACTCTTGACAGTCGAACGTATGTTCGATAGTATGTGGCTATGTGCTATCAGACCTCGGTTCTTGACCGGGTTCTGGTGTCGGACGAAGGCGGCGGGCTAGAAGTACCGGGCACAGACCTCAA
>BTQP01000140.1:0-4922 GCA_036985935.1 Acidimicrobiia bacterium
CTGAAGTCCGAATACGACGCGACCGTCAAGGAGATCAAGAACATCGGTACGACGGTCACCGGAATGGGGACGACGCTGCCGGGAGAAGACGTAGACAGCGCGGAAGCAGTAGACGGTAAAGGGTCGACGGTAGACGGTAGGGAAGAAGAGGAAGAGGCCGACAGCCGGGAAGCAGTAGACGGTAGGGAAGAAGAGGAAGAGGCCGACAGCCGGGAAGCAGTAGACGGTAGGGAAGAAGAGGAAGAGGCTGACAGCCGGGAAGCAGTAGACGGTAAAGGGTCGACGGTAGACGGTAGGGAAGAAGAGGAAGAGGCCGAAGCTCACAGCTCACAGCCGACGGCTGACAGCTCGGAAGAAGAAGAGACTGGGGATTCCGGTACCGTCGACCGTCTACCGTCTACCGTCGACTCTCCTGCGCCTACCGAAGACCGAGAGTCGTCGTGACCGAGTCCCGGATGTCGATGATGAATCACCTCGTCGAGTTTCGAAAGAGGTTCGTCAAAGCCCTCATCGCAATTGGAATTGGAACGGTTGTCGCGTTCGTCTTCAACGAACAGATTCTCGAGATCATCACCGTGCCATACAATCGAGCTGTCCCGGATCAACCACTTGTGTTCTTTCGGGTGACCGAGGCATTCTCCACTGTCATGCGCGTCAGCCTTTTTGGCGGACTTCTACTTGCGTCGCCGGTCATCTTCTATCAGATCTGGCGGTTTGCGGCGCCTGCGCTCACCCCCAAGGAGAAACGCTGGGCATATCCCGTGACGGCGGTCTTCGTCGCGTTGTTCATCACCGGTGTCGTCGTGGGTTACCTCGCCCTCGAACGGGGTCTCGGATTTCTCCTTGATTTCGGTGGAGACGCCCTCGTACCGCTGATAACCGCTGAGTTCTATCTGAAGTTCGCCACCCGGTTCATACTTGCATTCGGAATCGCATTCGAATTCCCTGTGTTCCTCTTCGCCGCAGCCGCGGTCGGAGCGATCACCAGCAAGAAACTGAGAGACAACCGACGATGGGCGCTTCTCATCATCTTGATTTCAGCCGCATTCATCACTCCTTCGGGTGACCCGATGACCCTCATGCTGTTATCGGTGCCCCTGTACGTGCTCTTTGAGATCACCATCCTCGCTATCCGTTTCATTCTGAGAAAATGATCGAAGCTTCCCGGATTCGCCTCGCAAGCTATATCGATGGACTGCCCTTTCAACCCGACCGCTTTCAGATCGAGGCCCTCGAGGCAATTTGGGTCGGAAAATCGGTCGTGGTAACAGCGCCGACGGGCGCTGGGAAAACCCTCATCGCTGAGGGGGCCGTGGCGACCAACCTGGCCATGGGCAGACGTTCGTTCTACACAACGCCGATCAAGGCGCTTTCGAACCAGAAGTTCACGGACCTTGTGGCGACCTATGGAAAAGACAAGGTTGGTCTCCTGACGGGGGACAACGTCATCAACGGTGACGCTCCCGTCGTGGTGATGACAACGGAAGTTCTGCGCAACATGATCTACGAGGGCTCCAGGGCGCTCTCCGGCCTCGGAATCGTGATACTCGACGAGGTCCACTACCTCGCGGACCGCCACCGTGGTTCGGTGTGGGAAGAGGTGATAATCCACCTCGATACGTCGGTCCCCATCGTGTCCTTGTCTGCAACAATCGCCAACGCCCAGGAATTCACTGATTGGGTCCGATCACGGAGAGGCCCGACGGAGTTGGTGATCGAAACTGACCGGCCGGTCCCGCTGACATCGATGTACATGTGGCGTGATCGACATCACAACGGTGGTGTGGACATGCTTCCAGTCTTCGGCCGCAACGGAAGACAGAATGCGTCGGTCAGCAAACTGATGGGGAGGTCGACCGGTCGGTTCCGGCGGTTCTCGACTCCGCGGCGGACTGAGACCGTGGAATATCTTCACCGTGACGGCATGCTCCCTGCGATCTACTTCGTATTCTCACGCAAGGGCTGCGATAGCGCCGCACAGCAGATTGCGTCGTCACAACTGGCACTGACCACGGCGGACGACAGAAAGCGAATCAGGGCCATTCTCGAGCGGCATGTTGCACATCTCAGCGACGACGACCTGGCGGTCCTGGGTTTCGAAAGATGGCGTTCCTGGCTCGAACGCGGAGTTGCGTCACACCATGCCGGACTCATACCTGCGTTCAAGGAGGCGGTCGAAGAGCTGTTCGTAGAGGGACTCGTTCAAGTCGTTGTCGCTACGGAAACCCTGGCGCTTGGAATAAACATGCCGGCGAAAACGGTCGTCCTGGAATCGCTCTCGAAGTTCAACGGTGAGACCCACGAGCTGCTTCAGCCGAGCGACTACACACAACTGACGGGAAGGGCGGGAAGACGGGGAATCGACACGGAAGGCACCGCGGTTGTGCTGTACAGCAGCTACGTTCCGTTCGACCGGGTGAGCGGCATCGCGGCCGCGGGTTCCAACCCCCTTCGTTCCTCCTTTGCGCCCAGTTACAACATGGCAGTCAACCTGATCTCCCGGTACGACAGCGAAACGGCACATCGGCTTCTCTCGGCGTCGTTTGCGAACTTCTCGGACACACATCGACTTGATTCTCTTGTGGCCAACCTCGAGGCAGCGAAACAGGACTTGCTCACCTACCAACAAGCCGCAGAGTGTGAGAAGGGGGACGTGTGGAGTCTCTCGAGTGACCTATCGCCCGGCAGCTCCCGTGCTGTCGATAGCGAAGTCCTCAAGCCCGGTTCTGTTCTCGATATCGGAGGCACGATCAGCGTGATGCTCGCCCGTTCCTGGGGAGGGACGCAGCCGACGCTCGTATTGACCGACGCCTCAGCAAAAAAGCGCACGGTAAAGGCGAGGAATCTGCCGGCAGGAAGTCTTGTCCTCGGGACACTGACACTACCGAACCCCGTCAAGGCCTCGGATGTTCACTATCGGACTGAGATCGCCGGCCAGCTAGAGGCGTTCATCCCCGACGCCGACCCAGTCTCGGTTTTTGCGTCCGCTGCCGAGGGGGGACCAGAATCGTGCACTGACCTAGAGGATCACCTTCGATGGGTTGAAAGGGCCAGGCGAACCGACCGAGATATCCGGCGTCTGGAACGCAGACTCGCGAAGGCCAATAGGAACGATGTTGCCGCCGAGTTCGATCGGCTCCGCGCCGTACTCGACGCGTTCGGTTACACGGCAGGCTGGCAGCTGACCGCCAAAGGCAAACAACTGAGGCGCCTGTACAACGAACTGGACCTCCTGCTATCTGAATCACTCGTCCGTGGCTATCTGGACGATCTGGATGCGTCACAGTTCGCAGCACTCGTGTCCATCTTTACGTACGAGACCCGCGGCAGGGATGTGCCTCAGGCACCTGCGGCAGAGTTTGCACGTGAGCCGCTCGAAGCGATCCGCGTGTCGTGGAACGAGCTTGCCGAAAAGGAGAAGGCTCGAGGTCTTACGCCAACTCGTCCTCCCGATGTCGGCCTCCTGGACACGATCTATGCGTGGGCGAGTGGTCTCGAACTCGACGACATCTTCGTTTCTGAGGACTTTCGCGCAGGCGACTTCGTCCGTTCAACACGCCAACTGCTCGATCTTCTCCGACAGGTCCGCGAGGGTTTTCCCGCCTATCGCGAGGTCGCAGGATCCGCAATCGACCTCATCGACCGGGGGATCGTCGCGGTGGATACAGGACGATGACCCAGCCGAAGTGGTTTGCAGTCGTCAACCCCAATGCGGGCAGGAAGAGCCCATCGGTCGTAGACATCGAATCCCTGTTGGATTCACGAGGCATACAAGCGTCAGTCGTTGCCACCGAATCAGCCGACCATCTTCGCGAACTCGTGTCCAACGCGGCTGCCTCGGGTACCCGCCACTTTCTGTCGGTTGGAGGCGACGGGACAGCCCACCACGTTGTCAACGGCTTTGCCCGCTTCATCCCACAGGGTGAGGACCGATTCGTTCTCGCGATAGTCGCCTCCGGATCCGGCAGCGACTTCGTGCGCACGTTTGGCCATTCGCGCGACATCGTCCAGGCAGTCGGTCGCCTGATCGAGCCGGATCTGTATCCAATCGACATCGGGTCGATATCGGGAAGTTTCGGAACCCGCCTATTTCTCAACGCCGCGAATGTCGGCGTCGCAGCGGCCTCGGCGAGGGTGGCCGATCGACTGCCCGACAGGTTCGGCGCGTTGCGCTACACCGTGGGGTTCTGGCTAGCCCTTGTGCGGTTCCCAGACGCGCCTGTCAAGGTGACTGTCGGGAGACACGAGTTCTCCGGAGAGGCGATCAACATCGTTGTCGCCAACGGACAGTTCTTCGGGGGTGGAATGAACGTTGCACCAAAGGCCACGCTCGTAGATGGTCTGCTCGACGTTCAAGTGTTCAGGGGACCCAGGCGCCTTGCGTTCAGTGTGATGCCGCGCGTTGTCAGGGGTACCCATCTCACGCACACAGCCGTTCGCCGCTACATCGGGGACACCATAACCATCGCCGTGCCTCCGTCCTGGCCGGTCGAAACGGACGGCGAATTGTTGGGCACGGGGTCCGTCAGGATCGAAACAGTTCCTTCGGCGATTGACTTTGTTACGTAAATGCGATTGAACTGTCCCAGAATCTGAGTATGCTCCGCGCCGTCATGGAAAACCGAGAGGTATATGGCCGCCGAAATCACTGAAGAAACCGAAGAAGAGCTGGACCCAGCCGAGGAGGTCCTTGATCCCCCGGAGGACGTGGTCGACGACGTCGGCAGCGATCCCGTCGAGAGCGCTGACTCCACCGAGGAGACGTCGGGTGAAGAAACACAAACCGCAGCTCTGGACGAACTCGAGGCCGAAGAGCTCGAAATGCTCACCGACGACGAATCTGACGAGACGCTCGTCATCGACGAAGCGGCTGAGATGCGTGCGATCCGACGTGCAGAGATCGCGTTGCAGGACGACAGCAT
>BTQP01000141.1:0-4880 GCA_036985935.1 Acidimicrobiia bacterium
TCAAGATCGCTGTTGAGATCGGACCACGATGCGTGAAACCGGCAGTCTCGCAGCAGGCTCTCGACCATAGACCTTCGGTCCTCCGGCTCGTACGAACGAGTCAGGGCCTTGTCATTGCGGAGTGCCACGTCGGGTACGGGGGACAAGAATTCGAGCCGATCATCAACGCCCTCCGTTGCAAAAAGCTTTCGCGTCGCCGAGTTGAAGAAGGTTTCAGCGACCGGCTGGAAGCGATCGCTCATGTGCTGCACCCTGAACATGTCTCGCGCTACAGACCAAGAAGCTCGATCGCTCAACTCGTATCCATCTGAGAGAAGCGAGCGAATCGTGGCGTCGACTGCAACTCCGTACGCATCGATGCGGTCGAGGCCGTCTCGATGCAGCGACGCCCAGTCGCGGCTCTCGAATCGAGCGGTTGCTCTCAGCGATATCGATTGAAACCGTCTGCGAAACTCGGTGAAACCTATTGCGACCCTCGCAGCGATCTGTTCAGGTGACACGGCCATCGGGCGGCACCTCCACGAGAATCAGGTGTTCTCGCCCTTAAAGATCTCACTTACCGATGCGTCGTTGAAGATCGCTTCGATCGTGCCAGCGACCAGTGGGGCGACAGAAAGTACTGTCAGATTGGTGAGGGCGAGCGCTTCGCGCGACACGGGCAACGTGTTGGTGATCACGATCTCGGAGAAGGGGGCGTCCTGCAGACGCTCGACTGCGGGGCCCGAAAGCACACCATGCGTGGCAACCACACGAACCGACAGTGCACCGCGTTCCATGAGCAACTCGGCCGACGCAACGACGGTGCCAGCAGTATCGATGATGTCATCGACGATGATGCAATGCCGACCCTCGACGTCACCGACAACCCACTGGGCTGACACCTCGTTCCGAACGTCGGCACGCCGCCGCTTGTACACGAAGGCGACCTCGGCCTCGAGGTGGGTTGCGAATCTGGTCGCACGCTTCACACCGCCAGAGTCGGGTGATACGAACGTGATGGGTCCCTCGACACGCCTCGACAGATAGTCCTCGAACAGCGGCAACGCGGTGAGCGAATCGAACGGAGCGTCGATGAATCCCTGGACCTGGCCCGTGTGCAGGTCCACCGATGCGATGCGATCGGCACCCGCCGACATGAACATGTCGCCCATCATGCGAGCCGTGATGGGCTCGCGAGGTCTGCCCTTTTTGTCCTGCCGGGAATAGCCGTAGTACGGCACGACGGCGGTGATCCGCTTCGCCGATGCACGCTTGAGCGCATCGATCATTATCAGCTGTTCCATGATGTGTTCATTGACCGGATCGGAATGGCTCTGGATCACGAAACAATCAGCACCCCGGACCGAGTCGATGAGCCTGATGTAGATCTCGCCGTTGGAGAACCGGGACCGCTCTACGCGACCAAGCTCAACGTCGAGGAGCTTGGCGACCTCTTCGGCCAGCTCCACATTCGCCGATCCCGTGAACACCATCAGGCGTTTCCGCCCTGGTCGTTCCATCAGCTCTGCTCCTCTTCCGCCTGCTTACGCCGCCTCTCAGCGTAGCCATCCACGTTGCGTTGTGGGTCGCGACTCACACCGAGGGCTCCGTCTGGTACATCGTTGACGATAACGCTACCAGCGCCCGTCACCGCATCATCACCGATCGAAACAGGTGCGATGAGCATCGTGTCAGAGCCGATGCGCACGCGGTTCCCGATGTGGGTAGGGAACTTTTCATAACCGTCGTAGTTGACCGTTACCGTCCCGGCTCCGATGTTCGTGTCCTCACCGATCTGTGCGTCGCCGATGTACGACAGGTGAGGGACTTTCGAACCGCGCCCGATCGTCGAACGCTTGACCTCGACGTAGGTTCCGACCTTCGCACCGTCCGCAAGTACGGCTCCGGGGCGCAAATATGCGAAGGGGCCAACGAGAGCGCCATCGCCGACGGTCGCTTCGAACATGACCGCTTGCTTGACAACGGCGTCGTTCCCGATAGCTGAATCGCTCGCTTGCACATTGGGACCAACGGCTGCTCTCGCTCCAACGGTGGTCGATCCCGTCAGATACACCTCCGGGTACAGACGCGCCGAGGGCTCAACTGTGACAGACGCATCGATGTATACACGTTGAGGATCGAGCATCCATACACCGCTCTCGAGCAACTCGAGGTTGATGCGGTGTCGGAGAACCTCGGCCACCATGGCGAGCTGAGTGTTCGTGTTCACGCCGCTCCCCATTTCTGCGGGAACCCGAAGTGCTGCCACGCTCTTGCCCGCACGAGCAAGGATCCCGATGACGTCGGTGAGGTAGTACTCCTCCTGGGCATTGTCCGTAGTGATCTGGTCCAGTGCAGCGTCAAGGTCGGATCCGTCGAACACATACACCGACGTGTTCACTTCTGTGATGGCCTTTTCGCTGTCACTTGCGTCTGCCTCTTCGATGATCCCGATAACAGACTCACCGTCGCGCACGACCCTTCCGTAGCCGAACGGGTCAGCAACCTCGACCGACATGACCGTTGCAGTTGCACCCGTCGATGTGTGGTGCGCAACCAGCGACTTCAAGGCCTCGCCGGTGATCAAGGGCATGTCACCCGGAACGACGACGATCGGGCCGCTCATACCACTCAGGCTATCGAGTCCCACACGTGCTGCGTGACCGGTTCCGTGCTGTGGATCCTGGAGGGGGCTCAAGGTCCCGTCTGGCAATACAGACCGGATCTCGTCCGCTTTGTGGCCCACGACAACAGTCGTTTCGGCGGGGTCGAGGTGTGAGACCGCCGCGAGAACCCATTCGAGGAGTGTCATTCCCGCTGCGACGTGCAGCACCTTCGGCGTCGACGAACGCATCCGGACGCCCTTGCCTGCGGCGAGCACGATGACTCGAGTACTCATTCAGTCACAACCTCACATTGGGTGGCTGGGGGGACAGGACTCGAACCCGTACTAGATGGACCAAAACCACCTGTGCTGCCAGTTACACCACCCCCCAAATACGGCGATGCGGCTCGTGAGTGTAGAGCGGCACACGCTGTGTACGACAGATTCACTCCCATCCGGTTGGTACCAGAGATACCGCCTCGGCAGCACGATTCGGCATGTCGACACTCGAAGCTGCGTCGGCCGCCTCATCCATCGAACTGAAGAAAGCAAAGAGAGCAGATCCGGAGCCGGTCATCGCGACCTCCGTTCCCCATCGAGCCTGGAGCTCGTCCCGCCACTGCGCAATGCGCTCATCCAGCGACGCGGCAGCTGGGTACAGGTCGTTGCGAATTTCCTCGCCGCCACGCAAAGCAGGAGGCAACGCCGCATCACTCATGACGTCGCCGACGGGTCCGCCGAGCTCGTCCCAACGACCGAAGACCTCTTGAGTACCCAGGGCGAATGGGGGAACGACAATCGCGAGAGCGAAGTTGTTCAACGGCTCCATCGGTCTGATTCGTTCGCCGCGACCCTCGACTCGACATGATCCGCCTATGTACGAGAACGGTACATCTGCCCCGAGTGAAGCGGCGATGTCGCCGATCGTGTCCTCGTCAAGCCGGAAGCGTTTGGCCATCAATCCGAGTGTCGCCGCGGCATCGGCGCTTCCACCTCCGAGGCCCGCACCAGCGGGTATTCGTTTGGTGATGTCGATCGACATCGGCAAGGACACCCTTGCTGCCCTGCGAGCAGCGTCGAGAGCTGAAAAGGCGAGGTTCGACGTGTCGGCTGGGGCCTCATCGTTGGACACATTCACGGAGTCGTTTCGCGCATCCGCGATCACGATCGTGTCTGACAGCGAAACGGACTGAAAAATGCCCGAAATTGGATGAAAACCGTCCGCGGTCCGCGGGTATACGATGAGCGCGAGATTCACCTTTGCGAACGCGTGCGCCTGCATCATCAGACAGCCCCTGCCCCAGCCTCGGCTGCGGCCAATGCAACGAAATCAGCCGGGCTGAGATCCTCAGCCCGCGATGTCGGGTCGAGTGATGCCGATGCGACAATCGAGGCGGGGTCGGGCAACACGGACTTGAGGGAACCTCTGATCATCTTTCTTCTCTGACCGAAGGCCGCAGCGGCGATCTCAATCGCTCTAGGTGCATGAGCAGGAGCGCTGACTCGGTTGAGGACGACGACCGCAGACTCCACCGATGGCGGCGGCTCGAAGACCTGCGGTGGGACGCTGAAAGCGACGAAGCCTTCAACGTGCAAACCGGCAATCACGGACGGCACGCCATACGTCTTGCTCCCGGGCGACGCAAGCAATCGATCAGCTACTTCCTTTTGGACCATGACAACGAACCTACCGATTCGCGGCGCACAGCGCACGGCATCCAGAATGATTCCGGTGCCAACGTTGTACGGAAGGTTCGACACCAGCGTCCATCTGCCTGGACCGAGCACAGCATCGAGATCGATCTCAGACGCGTCGGCCATGCGAATCTCGACATTGGGCAAGCTACCCACACCAGAGGTCAGCACCGATTCGAGGGAGGGATCGATCTCGTACGCAACGACCGTCTCTGCGATGCCCGCAAGAACGCCCGTCAATGTCCCCGTGCCAGCCCCGATCTCGACAACGTGTGACGATGGGTTGAGGACCGCCACATCGACCATCTTTCGAACGATGTTCGGATCAATCAGGAAGTTCTGACCCCAGTGCTTGCTCGGGTAATGGTTTGCACCTGAAAGCAGCTCTCGAATCTCACTGCGAGTTTGCGGGGCGGACTCACCCACGGGGGTCACCGAATAGGCGAGCCGCGGTAGCGGAGGTGAGCCGTGCGACATCGCTCGTGTCCATGCCCCAGACCCCGGCAAGCACTGTGCCGGTGTACGGCACATTTGCTGGCTCGTTCCCCTGGCCACGCACAGGTTCGGGAGTGAGATACGGGCTGTCGGTCTCGACAATCGT
>BTQP01000142.1:0-4828 GCA_036985935.1 Acidimicrobiia bacterium
GTCCCCCTTTCAAGTGGGACAAGCGAGGGGGATCACCTCACATGCGAGTTCTCGCATGTTCGCTGACCCTGCAACCACTCTTTCCAGTGGAATCTCCTGGAATAGATTTGATATTCGTCTAGTTGTTCGATATTGTTCGAACGCTTGCAAGAAACCCGAAAGGAGTACGTATGAAGGTCGCCGACTACTCGTCGCATCGCAAACACCCCCTGCACGTGACGGTCTCGTACCACTCGGCCACCGATCTCCTGATCCTGCTTTGGATTCTCGGCGACCGTCTCGCTGGTGAAGGTATCCAGGACCTCGACGTCGGTCAGGACTTTTTCGAGACGATCACGAGCAAGCTGTCCGCTCGCACCACCAACGACCTGGAGCTCATCGGCTCAGGCGATGTGTGGATCGCGTTGATCGCACTCCTACCAGAGACAAGTGAAGGCGGTTCTGTCAGCGACTTCGTAGATTTTCTTGCGGCGTACGATCCGGCCGATCTCCGATTCCGTCTCATCCAACTCCACGATCTCGTTGACGAACAGCACAGAGAGCTGATCGCGGACGCGGCCGAAGGCTTACCCGGTGCCACAGACGCCCTCTTGAACCTCGATGCTTTTACCGAGAGTCACAAGAAGCCGTGGCGAGAAACGTTGCGCTTCTTGCTCGAGATGTCGCCAGAGGGGACGAAGGAGCTGCTCGTCCGCACTATTTCTGCCGTTCAGTCAGAAGCATTTGCTTCACACGAAGCGGACTTCAGAAAATACCTCGAAACGGACTTTCGGTCCAAGCGTGCAATGGCTCGAAGGATCGCACCAGATCGGCTCATCGAGATAGCTACCTCCGGCGTTTCGTATTCGGAGGACCGGGCGACTCGCCCGATTGTTCTCATGCCAACAATGATCGCAAAACCCTGGGTCGTCGTGTGCGAGGGCTCAGAGTTTCTCGTGCTTGGATACCCGGTTGCAGATGAAAGCCTCGACCTTGATCCCGATGCCCCGCCTCCATGGTTGGTCAAGGTGCACAAGGCGCTCGGCGACGAACGAAGGCTTCGCATTCTCCGAAAGCTCTCCGACACGGACGCCTCGCTCGCGGAACTCTCCGACGATGTCGACATCGCCAAGTCCACGCTCCATCACCACCTCATGCTCCTCAGGGCCGCGGGTCTCGTGACGCTCCACGTTGGTCAGGACAAGCGATACTCACTTCGGGGCGACACGCTTTCGGAGGCAGCCGGCTTTCTCAACGACTACGTCCACCCACACGATGCACACCCACCGCCGGATCCCACCGAGGACGACCGATGACGCACCACACCCTTCTGAGTTACGACATGTACATCAACGCGTACCTCTCGGAGGTCGGCCACGACTTGCGCTCAGCAAGAGCATCGGGCGGACCATGGCGCGCAATACGAAGATACGTAGCCCGCGGTCTCGTGCGCTCAGGAGCCTGGCTTCTGCCGGACAAACCAGAGGTCATCGGTGGCACGGTCTTCGTGCTCAGCCAAACCCCTTCCGACGATCATCGGAAGGCCGCGTAGAACCAGCACGCGGCGACGTGTGAGCTGCGGGTCACCGTCACGCGGCCGAACCCTGTCAGCGCAGGGTTCTGACGCGTCGAAACAGCCTCAGGGCTCGTCCGTCCATGCATCGGCATTCTCAACGAGATGCATGGAAACCTCATGAACCCGATCCAGGACCTCGCACAGAGAATCCTGCTTGAACATCAAATCCACGAGTGACCGTTTTGCGGCGCCCACTACGCTCAGTCGTCGATCCTGCGCCGACGCGAGAGCAGCCATCGATTCGACGGAACTCACCTCGATCGGCAAGTCGATGCCGCCAATCCCCGCCAGATCAGCCGAGAGCACGATCAGGTCTGGTGGGTTCTCGAGCGGAGGCAAAGACCAGTTGAAATAGAACGTGACGATGTAGTCGTCTTCGGGATCCTCGGGCACATCGTCCGTCTCCGCAAGCGCATCCTCGAACTTGAGCAGGAGCCGCGGGTCGACGTCGACGGCAATGTGAAGGTCGAGCGGTCCTGCACAGGCCTCTGCGGGGTGCACGTCAATCTCCCACGACTGGCGCAGCGTGTAGGTTTCAATGAAGTGGCGTTCGTCGTGGACGTGGAAACCATGCTCGAGAGCGTGGTCCTTGAGATAGGTGATCGTCGACGCAAGATCAACCGGCATCAGACCGACTCCGTCGCATGGATCTCGATTCCGCCCATGATCGCTTGAGCACGGACCAGAAGCAGCGGCGCATCGGCGCCGCCGCTATCGGGATCTGTTCGATTGGAGACACCGCCAAACACGGAGTTCGAGATCAGCTCCACACGCCACTGCGGCGGAACGATCACGTCGACCCCTCCCATCACTGTTTTCACATCCAACGTCGCACCAGCATCGATCCCTGCATCGGTGAGATCCAGCTCCACGCCACCCATCACCGCCAGCACGCGGCCTTCCCTCAGGCTCGACGCACGGCTCTGGAACTCTGATCCGGAAGCGCCAGCGACTACGGAGAATTCATCGTCGGACTCGCTGCCGTATGCGGGCACCAGCTTCCTCACCGCCAGGCCCGCAATCCAGCCGAGACCGACGAGGGCTAGCGAGAGGAAGAACAAACGTTTCAGTGTCCGCATTGTTCCACCCTACAAGCGAGCTGTGGCCAATCGCCGCGCTCTTTCATACAACTCTCTCATGCAATCGGAGTGGGGCTTCGCACATCGGAAAGGCCGAATCGTTGTACTGAGGCAACCGCAGTGACAACGACGAGGACACCGATCCACTGGGTTCGGCTCAGGGACTGCTCAAGCAGGATCGCGGCCGCTACTGCGCCGATCGCAGGTTCTGCCGTCGCAACAACACCGACGATGCTCGAAGCCACCATGCGTAAGGCCTTGAATTCGATGATGAACGGCACCGCGGTCCCGAGCACGCCGATGATCACGAGGTCTCGCCAGGCAGAGCCGGGAACATCGGATGGGAACGTCCACAAAGGAAGGACCACGACCCAGATCAGCGAAGCAAATATGAACCCCCACGTCGTGATCTGGAGCGGTGCGAAGTTGGTTGCGAGATGCTCCCCGTACACGAGATAGGTGGCAAAGGTCAGCGCGGAAGCCAAACCCGCGACGACCCCGAGATAGTCGGAGCTACTCAACGTCCACGCCTCGGTGACGAGCCCAACGCCGATCACGGCCCCGAACGCGGCGCCCCACACGATCCGCGACACAGCTCGACCCCGAACGGTCGACATCCAGATGAGGACCATGATCGGTCCGAGGAACTGGATCGTCGATCCCGGCCCGACACCGAGGAGATCTATCGCCCAGTAGAACGTGACGTTTACAAGGGCGAGGTTCACACCAAGCACCAGGAACTTCCATGGTTTACCGGGAATGCGCAACACCCCGCGGTATGCCGCATAGGGTGCAAGTACCGCAACGGCGACTATCGAGCGAACCTGGGCGACGTAGGCCGGAGGGACGATGTCGAAAACACCGCCGGCGATCGCCCCTGAAATACCCCACATCGCGGCAGCTGTGAGTGCAAGAAGCGCCCCTTGCGTGGCGCGGGAATCGGTCATCGGGAGACTGCAGGGCGGGTACGAGAGTCTGGATGTGGAATCGGATGCAACCGATTCACCACACGCGGGGTTCTCTAGTGTGTGGATACGATGACCCTGCCCGAACAGACCGACATTCAGCGGTCGCTCATCCGAGACCTAGACGAAGGATTCTCGTCGCTCGTCAAGGTGTACCAGCCCGGGATCTATTCCGGGGCGGTTCGTCTGACTGGTCACATGCAGGACGCACAGGACATCGCACAGGACACCTTCGTCCGCGCGTACCGCGCTCTCGATCGCTACGACGAGCGCCAGATCAGCACGCTCCAATTTCGGCCGTGGCTCTGGACGATCGCTCTGAACCTGTGCCGCAACAAAGCCACCCGTACGAAACAACTCTCGCCACTCCCCTCAGACGACACGGTCGGATTCATCGATCCCGAGCCCTTCGATGTCGATGTTTGGAGGACCAGGCTTGACCGGCTCACCCAGACCCAACGTACGGCGGTAGTCCTTCGCTTCATCGTGGGGCTGCCTGTCAAGGAGGTCGCTGCCGTAACGGGCAAACCGCAGGGAACCGTCAAAGCCGACGTGTCCAGAGGACTCGACAAGCTCCGGAATGTTCTCGCACAGGAAAATGCCGTACACGTGGACATTGCGGGACGCCAATGAGGACATGGGAGGAACAATGAATGAGCTCGAGAACACACTCAAGGGACTCGCAACGCCCGCTCCCACGGACCTCGAGCGCATGACACTGCTCGAGGCCGGCGCCGCCGATCGTGTCGCCAGGACGGACAGTCCTTTCGGTCCTGTGTGGATCGCGTGGAGCCCGCGTGGTGTCACAGGACTCACTCCCCGGTTCGCATGCGACACTATCGAAGATTTCTTCGATCAGCACCGGCGAAACGCTTTCGAATCCACCGGTCTTCCCACCGACCTTCAACAGCGTGTCATGGGCGCCCTCGAGCGAGGCGATACGGCAGACGTGCCGATCGATCTGCGTGGCATCGGCGAATTCCAATCCGCAGTTCTCACGGCCTGCGCAACGATTCAGGCCGGAACCACGCGTTCGTACGGGTGGATCGCGGAGGAACTTGCGAACCCCGGGGCCGTGCGTGCCGTCGGAAGCGCACTCGGGCGAAACCCGATACCGCTCATCGTTCCATGCCACCGAGTCGTGCGCTCCGACGGCGCTATCGGCAACTACGCCTTTGGCCCCGAAATGAAACAACAACTCCTGGTCCGAGAGGGAGCGATCTTGGCGT
>BTQP01000143.1:0-4818 GCA_036985935.1 Acidimicrobiia bacterium
GACCGTTGAGCGATGTCCCCGACTTCCGGTTTCCCACCGGGCCATACGTCTGTGTGCACTGCCATCCGCCGATCATATCTTCGTCCTGCTGACGATGGGATACGGGCAGTGGGATTCATACCTACGAGTTCTTGGCCGACACGTTCTTGACTGCGCGTGTTGCTGTGTACGCACCGATCAAGACGATGACCACGCCGAACAGCGCGATCGGTTCGACCACTTCGTCGCGGAACGTCACGCCGAGGATGATCGCCACGATCGGGATGAGGTACGTCGTCGTCGTCATTCTCGGTCCGCCGACGCGACCCGCAAGGGTCGTTGCGAGCGCCCGTGCAAGTCCCGTCCCGATGATCCCGAGGATGACGACAGCGATGACCGCGCTCGCCACGAACTCTGACTCGTCAAGACCCACTGCCGCAAAGGGTGTAAGGAAGACCGATGCGACAATGAGTCCCCACAGGGTGACGGCCATCCCCCCGTACTTCTGCTGAAGCGGGACGAGCAGGTTGGCGTTGATCGCGTAGCCGATGGTCGCAAGAAGGACCAGGGCGATACCGAGTGGTGCCGCCTCTGCACCGCCAAGCGAAGGAACGGTCATCATCGCGATTCCCGCGAAGGCGACGCCGATACCGACGGCCTGCGCCCGGCCCGGGAGCCTGCGGAGAAAGATGCTCGAAACGACGAGCGCCAACACGGGTGTTCCACTGGTGATCATGCCTGCGATCGAAGAGCTGATCTGTGTTTCTGCCATCGCGAACAAAAGGGCGGGAGCCGCGTTGCCAACAAGAGCGACAACAAGTATTCGGGCCCAGTCATCACGGTCGATGCGTTTGCGGGCCCGGGAGAACACAGCAAGAGCGCCAGCACCGAGAACAAGGCGACCGAAGGCGACCACACCCGGGGCCATATGGTCAACACCAAGAGCGATCCAGAGGAAGGCGGAACCCCAGACGAGTGCGAGAGTAAATGTGATGCCGTATTCCGCGGGCCCATAGGCAGCGGGACGCGAGCCGATATTTGTGAGGGGTTGGGTCACGGGCAGTCCTGTTCGACATCCGGGACGATACCGGTGACACCGCGGCCGACTTCACGCATCTAACGATCAACGGAATGAGCTACGGTGTGGCGCACCTGCGATCGGAAGCCATCCATGCTCAGTTTGATCGACCACCTCGTCTTCGCAACTCCCGACCTCGAAGCTGGTGTCACGCACATCGAAGATCTCCTGGGAGTCAAGGCAACACCTGGTGGACGTCACCCCCGGTTTGGCACTCACAACGCGCTCGTTTCGCTCGGGCGAGACACATACCTCGAGATCGTCGGACCCGATCCGTTGCGAGATACCGACCAGTTGCCCGAGATCTTCGAGCTGTCCACCGTCGATCGCCCCAAACTGGTGACCTGGGCAGCCAGGAGTGACGACCTGGGGTTGGTTGCTGCCAGGGCACGTAGTGCGGGCATCGATCTCGGGGATGTGTCGGCAGGATCGCGCAAGCGACCCGATGGGATCCTCCTCGAGTGGCAACTGACGGATCCGTATCGTGACCGCATGGAAGGCATCATCCCGTTTTTCATCGACTGGGGCACAACGTCTCATCCTGCTTCGTCACTTCCTCCTTCGTGCCGGCTCATGGAATTGACATTGAGCCACAGCGAGCCGTCTCGCGCTGAGGAGGCCCTTGAGGCCGTAACCGACATGTCCATACCGGTCACGCGAAGCAAGAGTCCACATATTCAGGCAACCATCGCCACACCGAACGGTTCCATCACGCTGACGTAACTACGTATTGACAACGGTCTATGTGACTGGTTAGATTCATATCGACGTACATCAATATGAGGAGGACAGATGTCGACAAGCGAGATACAGGAAATGGTCAGGGAACGCTATGCCGCAGCCGCGACGGCAGCTGATCCTTCGTGCTGCGACACCGACTGTTGCGGTGCCGAGACCTCCGACACCGCAGACTCCGGTGATTTCGGTACCTGGCTGTACAAGGCGGAGGAGCTCGCCGAGATACCTGACGGTGCGGCACTCGCCTCATTGGGCTGTGGCAACCCGACTGCGGTCGCCGATCTCGAGAACGGCGAATCGGTCCTTGACCTGGGTTCGGGCGCAGGCATCGACGTGCTCCTTTCTGCAAAACGAGTGGGGACCGAAGGGTTCGTCTACGGGATCGACATGACAGACGAGATGCTCGCCCTTGCGCGGGAGCACCAGAAGCAGGCCGGCGCCACGAACGTCGAGTTCCTCAAGGGCGTCATCGAGGACATCCCCCTTGAGGACGCCGCGGTGGACGTCGTCATCTCGAATTGTGTGATCAACCTGTCCGCAGACAAACCTGCAGTTCTGGCCGAGATGTACAGGGTCCTCAAACCCGGCGGTCGCATCGGTATCTCGGACGTTGTCGCTGATGACAGCCTCTCGCAAGCGCAGCGGATCGAGCAGGGCAGCTGGGTCGGCTGCATCGCCGGTGCATTGAGCTTCGGCGAATACCGCCGCGGTTTGGCGGATGTTGGATTCACGGACATCTCGATCGAGCCGACCCACAATGTCACAGATGGCATGCACTCGGCCATCATCAAGGCGAGCAAGGCTGCCTAGCGGTCAAACCGACGGCTCAGTCCTGCTTGAATGGGCCCGTGCCGCATGAACCATCTCCGACGTCTGAGACCGTTCTCGTCGCGCTGAACGCGGACATCGTGAGTTACAGCCGGCTGGTCGCCGACGACGCCGAGCACACCGCCAGTGCCCTCGCAGTTGCCCGTAGGGTCGTCGAGGACGAGATTTCCGCTGCCGGTGGTTCACTCGTGAACTTTGTCGGCGACAATTTCATGGCGGTCTTCGAACGTCCGGAACAGGCTGTCCACACCGCCATTGCCATCACGAACGCCATTGCCGAGCAGAACGCTGACGCATCTGAGTACCTGCGCCTTCGGTTCCGGATGGGAATCGATATGGGCCCGGTCCGCATCAGCGATGACGGTGCACACCTCGGGCATGCGCTGAACATTGCGGCGAGAATCCAGTCGATCGCCCTACCGGGTGGCCTGAGCATCTCGGGTGAGATCTTCAGAGCACTCGATGAGCCAGCACTCCGTTTCCATTCGAAAGGGAAACAGCACCTGAAGAACATCCCGGAGCAGGTGGATGTCTACGATTTTGCCGATCTCCCGGCGCAAGACGCCACCGCACCGAACCCAAAACGTCCTCTCTTCCTCGAGACCCCGAGAGTCGCCGTGCTCCCCATGCACGGCGCGAGTTCTTCAGACGAGCTGGGACCTGCCAGCGACTTTCTTCTTGCCGACGTGGTCTCAGGGCTGATCGACCTGCACAATCTCGACGTCGTGGACGTCACCAAGTCGGAAGGACGCCCGGGTGAAAGCGAACCTGCTCCCGCAAACGTGCGGTACGTGCTCTCGTCGGGGATCATCCAGGTTGGGTCTCGTCTCCGGGTGTGGGCCCAGGCGATTGAAGTAGTGACGCAGAACGTCTTGTGGGCTGGCAAGTGGGATAGCGATGCTGACTCGTTGCTCGACATTGCCGACAATTTCTCGACCGACATCGTGCGGGCGTTCGAGGTTGAACTCATCATCGGGGAACCCTCGCGGATATACCGCGATCTTGGGGATCCTGCTGCGGTTGCGAAAATCTACGAAGGTTGGTATCACCTCACAGCCGGATCGCTCAACGGATGGAATCGAGCGCGTCAACTGTTCAAAGAGGTTCGCGATGAGTCTCCCGATAGCCCCCTGGGACCCGTGCTGTATGCCTTCACTATGTGGACGGGTGCGACCGAAGGTATCGTGAAGGATCGCGAGGACGCATTGGAACAGGCGAGAAGCAACGCTCAGGCAGCCCTCGAAATCGGCGACGACACAGGGCTTTCTTCGATGATCCTTGCAGCTTTGATGCTCGAGCAGGGAGACGCTGAGGCAGCTCTTGAGTGCATAGCTTCCGCGGAAGTCGCACGCCCAACGTGTGATCTGACGTGGGCGGTGGAGGCGAGCATCAACAGATACGTTGGCCAATGGGAGCGCGCCGTCGTGCTCATCGATCAGGCCATGGACCTCAGTCCCGTCAACAAACCGTGGTATCCCACCGTTCTCGCGAGTTCGTACTACGTTGGCGAGCAGTTCGAAGAAGCTGCAGCGGTCGCTGAGGAAGTACTCGAAAGCCAGCCGCAGAACATCGAAGCTTTGCTCGTCCTTGCTGCTTCACAGAACCGGCTCGGCCTTGAGCGCAGGGCGCGCGCCACAGGGGACACGATCCTCGAGAGGTTCCCCGGGGCAGATCCAGCCGAGTGGATCGAATCGAACCCGTACCAGGACGACCAGTTCGTAGAGCGGTGGCGCCATGACCTCGAGGGTGCGGGACTCCTTCCGGGCTGAGAGTCGCATCGGCGGCAAAGATTGTTTGCCAATCCGTCCCGCCGCCCACACCGAGCCGATAGGGTTGGGGTATGGAGCCCATCGAAACCGAAACACATAGAGATCTTCGCCACGTCTTCGCTGCTGCGGGCAGGGCCCACCATGCGGTGTTCGGTGGACCGAACGAGGGTTGGGCGCGATGGTATGCCGAGTGGATGTACGGCGAGCTGTTGAAACTCCTGATGTCCGACCCATCGATCGACCAGGTCGAGGCCTGGCTCGTTGACGCCGACGCTCGGTACAGATCAGAGGAACCCGACGGCACGTGGCCCGGCCTCTATGCGGACTGGTTTCTCGCCTGGGACGCTGAACCCGATCAGGTCTAACACAGTGGTTCCGGACGCGGGTCGAAACCCGGCGCCCGGAACCGGGTGATCACACTTCGAG
>BTQP01000144.1:0-4799 GCA_036985935.1 Acidimicrobiia bacterium
CTAAAGGGAGGACCGAAGAACTGGCCCCATCTGCGAGCCCCCCTACGCTCTACTCTCTGCGCTCTACGCACTACCCTCTGCCTATGCCCTTTGAACGTCGGATGACCCGGAAGTTGCACGTCGGAGATGTCGCTGTTGGTGGCGGAGCTCCGGTTTCGGTGCAGTCGATGACGACGACCAAAACGGACGACGTTGATGCCACACTTGCCCAGATCTACGGCCTCGCAGGTGCAGGTGCAGACATCGTGAGGGTTACCTGCAACACCGTCGAGGCGGCTCAGGGAATCGCTGAGATGATGCCGCGGTCTCCCGTGCCGATCATCGCAGACATACATTTCCAGCATCGTCTCGCCCTTGCAGCAATCGAGGCGGGTGTTTCTGGCCTCCGACTCAACCCGGGCAATATCCGCAACGAAATGCACATCAAGGATGTCGCGACGGCGGCGAAGGACGCGGGAATCCCAATCCGTATCGGTGTGAACGCCGGTTCGCTCGACAAAGATCTGCTCGAGGCGCACGGCGGCCCCGTTCCTGAAGCACTCGTCGCGTCAGCGATGCAGGAGGTCCGATACTTCGACGATGTGGGCTTCCACGATGTCAAGATCTCCGTGAAACACTCGAACGTGAGATCCATGGTCGAGTCCTACCGTCTTCTCGCAGACACGACCGACTATCCCTTACATCTTGGAGTCACCGAAGCGGGTCCTCCGCCAGGCGGACTCATCAAGTCAGTAGCTGGTATCTCGACTCTCCTCAACGAGGGAATCGGGGACACGATCCGGTTCTCTCTGACGGCGGACTCCGTGGAGGAGGCCAAAGCTGGCAGGTCGTTGCTCGAATACCTTGGTCTTCGCGAGCGGTCGTCCCTCGACTTGATCGCATGTCCATCGTGTGGGCGCGCCGAGGTGGATGTAATTGCGGTGGCGTCGGAGGCAAATGAGCGCCTCTCCGCACTCGAGCTGCCGATTCAGGTGGCGGTGATGGGCTGCGTCGTCAACGGTCCTGGTGAGGCCAGGGAGGCTGATCTCGGCCTGGCCGCTGGTCGGGGGAGAGGCCACCTGTTCATCAAGGGTGAGGTGGTCAGAGTCGTGCCGGAAGAAGAAATGGTTGACGCCCTCGTGGAAGAAGCGAAGCTACTGGACGAGCAAGGTTCTGAAGCGAGACTCGCGGCGGCGGAAGTCTCTGCCGCAGACCTTGCTGAGGAAACACGGCTCGAGCTGATCTCGGTTCAGGGAGACGCAAACCGTTCAGAAGCCAGGAGGCAGGCAGTCAAGGAAGTCGCGACGGGTTCTGACTCCGCCTGAGTCAACGGTAAGCTCGCCGCCATCGAACTCCAGGAGCATTGTGCGCTGGTCACAAGCCTTTATCCCAACTTTGCGTGACGATCCGGCTGACTCCGAAGCCGTCAGTCACAAATTGCTTGTGCGCGCGGGGTATATCAGGCAGCTCATGGCTGGCGTGTATTCGATGTTGCCACTCGGCCAACGCGTTCGTCAGAAGGTCATGAACGTCATCAGGGAAGAGATCGACGGGATCGGTGGCCAGGAGTTCCTGCTGCCCCAGCTTCACCCGAAAGAGATCTGGGATCGAACGGGGCGCGCCGACACCATGAAGGACATCATGATGACCTTCGATGACAACAAGGGCTCGCCGATGGTCCTCGGCCCGACACACGAGGAGATCTTTGCAACGGTCTCGCGTGAGTTGACGTCCTACAAGCAGCTTCCCCAGCTCTGGTATCACATACAGTCGAAGTTCAGGGACGAAGCACGACCGAAGTCTGGCTTGCTTCGCGTTCGCGAGTTCACCATGAAGGATTCGTACTCTTTTGACGTCGACTTCGCCGGTCTTGATGTCCAGTTCGATCGCCACTTTGAGGCCTACCACCGGATCTTCGCTCGTCTTGGCATGAAGGCGATCGCCGTTACGGCATCGTCAGGGGCGATGGGTGGCAAGGAGTCGGTGGAGTTCATGGTGGCCAGCGATGTGGGCGAGGACGAAGTTGCACATTGCGAGAGCTGCGGTTTCGCTGCCAACGTAGAGACGGCTACCTCGGCAATCGCGACCGTTGACGATCCCGCAGGTGATGTCGAGGTCGTCGTGTTCGACACGCCCGGAGTGCGAACGATCGCCGATCTCGAAGTGTTCGACGGCGGTGCGCCGGCAGATCGACAGATCAAGACGCTGGTGTACATCATCGACGGCGACCCCGTTCTGATCCTGCTCCGAGGTGACCATGCGCTCCAGGAGCAGAAACTGATGGACCACCTTCAGTCTGTTGACGTTCGACCAGCCCAGCCGGAAGAGATCAAGCCCATCCTTGGAGCCGACGCCGGCAGCCTGGGAGCCGTGGGCGTTACCGGTTTGCGGATCGTCGCAGACGACGCGCTCCGTTCCAGGACATCGATGACGACCGGGGCGAACGAGAACGACAAGCACAAACGCGGTGTGAGCATCGAGCGAGATATCGACGTGACCGAGTGGGCCGACCTGAGGACGGTCGTTGCAGGGGAGGGATGCCCAACCTGCGGCGATCCGATATCGGTATTCAGCGCGATCGAATGCGGCCACATCTTCAAGCTCGGCACGTTCTATGCCGAGCCCCTCGGAGTCAGCGTCCTGGACGAAGAGGGCAAGGCGATACCCGTCGTGATGGGTTCCTACGGTATTGGCGTCGAGAGGAACATGGCGGCCTCTGTGGAGGCGAACCATGACGAGAAAGGCATCGTATGGCCCATGGAAATTTCGCCGTTTCACGTCGTGGTCACGGTCGTCCGTCCAGACGATGAGAACACAATGGCAGCGGCGGAGGTTCTGACCGAGACCCTCGAGGCCCTCGGCATCGAGGTCCTGCTCGACGACCGAGACGAGCGTCCCGGGGTGAAATTCAACGATGCCGAACTCATCGGGGTGCCACTTCGTGTGACGGTCGGCCCTCGCGGGGTGCAGAGCGGGACACTCGAGTTGCTTGATCGACGATCCGGTGAGAACACAGAGGTTCCAGCATCAGACGTTGTCGACATCGTCGTGGACCTCGTGAACACGGCGCGGAAGGATCCCCGGTCCGGATAACCAGCAACAGGTTTTGGCTGGTATAATCTCAGGAGCGAACCGAGATCTCTGCAGGGGTGGGCCGTGGCCCGCCTTTTCGTTTGAGCAGAGTTCTCTTTTGGTGTGTAAGGAGCAAGGTGAGCAGCGTCGCAGAGAAATTGTGGGCACGGATAGACCCGTACGTCGCCGCGGAGGGCATAGAGCTCGACGATGTCGAGGTGCTCGGTGGCGGGCGGATTGTGCGCGTCACCGTTGATGGTGAGGGAGCGGTCGGTGTTGATCGCATTGCTGAGCTGTCCCGAGGGATCAGCAGGCTCATCGATGAAGACGACCCATTCAAGGGGTCGTACACGCTGGAAGTCTCCTCGCCCGGTCTCGAGAGAAGACTCACGCGGCCACGGCACTACATGAAGTCTGTAGGTCGCCAGGCGAGGGTCAAAACATTCGCAGAGATTGGCGGTCGCAAGGACCACACTGGAACCATCGTCGCAGCAGACGAAACGACGTTCACTGTGGCCATCGAAACAGAAGAACAAACGATCTCATACACCGACGTGTCATCTGCACGCACGGTCTATGTGTGGGAAAAGGGCGCCCGTCCGGGCAAAGACGCGTAGGAGGAACTATGGACTACAACTTGATGGATGCGCTCGAACTTCTCGAACGCGAAAAGGGCGTACCCAGAGACACCATCCTTGAGGCTCTCGCAAATGCACTCGTTTCGGCATACAAACGGACTCCGGGTGCAGCCGAGGAGGCGCGTGTCACGATCGATGCAGACACCGGCGAAATCAGTGTGTATGGACAGGAACTCGACGAGGACGGCAACGTCACCGACGAATGGGAAGACACGCCTTCGGACTTCGGCCGGATTGCGGCATCCACTGCGAAGCAGGTGATCTTGCAACGCTTGAGAGATGCGAAACGTGAGCAGGTCTTTGATCTCTACGACGGGCGCGAAGGCGACCTCATCACCGGAATCGTGCAACAGTCAGATCATCGGTATTCGATCCTCGACCTTGGTGATGCTGAGGCGATTCTGCCTGGATCCGAGAAGATACCGTACGAAAGGCTCGAGCGCGGAAACCGCGTGAAGGCCTGGATTCTCGAAGTCAGAGGCGAGGGCAAAGGCCCTCAGATCGTTGTGTCGAGAAGCCATCCAGAGTTCATCCGCGCGTTGTTCGAGCTGGAGGTTCCGGAGCTTGTCGATGGCGACATCGAGATCAAGGCGATCGCCAGGGAGGCGGGCCACCGGACGAAAATCGCCGTCGCCTCGAACGATGCGAACATAGACCCCGTCGGGGCATGTGTTGGTGCCCGCGGATCGCGAGTCCGCCAGGTTGTCAACGAACTCAAGGGCGAGAAGGTGGACATCGTCGAATGGGACGACGACGTTGGCCGATTCATCGCAGAAGCGCTCAGCCCGGCAAGAGTCCAGGATGTGCGCTTCGATGAAGAAGAAGGCACAGCGGTCGTGATCGTTCCGGACCACCAGCTCTCCCTCGCCATCGGCAAGGAAGGTCAGAATGCACGCCTGGCCGCTCGGCTTTCTGGATACCGAATCGATATTCGGTCGGAATCCCAGGACCTCGGTCTCGATGAGGAGGAAGAGGAGAACGTCGAGTTCGAGACGGTCGAAGAAGGCGACGGGAAGACTCCCGCTCCTGACGTCGACGGTGAGGAGTCTGGCGCTCCGGAATCTGAGGACGAGGCAGACGGCGCAACCGATGAAGACGCCGGCCAGGAGG
>BTQP01000145.1:0-4732 GCA_036985935.1 Acidimicrobiia bacterium
GAGGACGTTGTCGCTGAGGCCGGCCGACTCACTGCCAAACAAGAGAGTGTCTCCCGAACGGTATGCAACATCCGTATAGAGGCGCTCGGCATGCTGGGAGAAGGCGAAAACCCGCTCAGGTGATCGTTGGGACACGTACTCGTCCCACGACGCATACGAAACGACGTCAGCGAATTCTTTGTAGTCCAGTCCCGCCCGTCGCATCCGGGCATCGTCGAGGGAGAAACCAAGCGGTTCGATCAGGTGGAGAGCGCATCCGGTATTGACCGTCAGACGCATCAAGTTTCCGGTATTCGGCGGGATCTCCGGCCGCCACAGTACGACGTCGAACATCGGTCAGCTCTCGCCGCGCGACGCTTTTTCGAAGAGTATCAAGAATGAAAGCGCGGGATCCTTGGACTGGATCGTCTTCACCCGATCCCAGTTGTCATGGACCTGAGCCTGTAACCACGTGGCGATATCACCAATGCTGATCCACTCGTACTTCACGTTCTGTCGTGCCGGAGCTTTCGTGGCGAAAACCGCAAGCCGAATCCGAATTCCCGCAGGGTGGTGCGCGACACCGGTCTCAATGAGTTCTGCCACGAGTCCGTCAACGACGTCCTGATTCATCTGGCCAAAACGACGAAGCACCGCAGCGAGCACCTGTGGGTCACGCGCCGCCTTGTTGAGGATCGCGGCACCTTCCTTGACTTCCCCGATGATCACTTCGATCACACTGTCATCGAGACCCAGATTCGGATCCACCGGGATGCGCAGACCGCCCGTCGTTGCATCCGAGCCGAGGCCGCCGGCCCCAGGAAACCGGAGCCCGAGCACATCCACATCCGTCACGGTTCGAGGTGTCGCCTCACCGATCATCTCGAGAATCGGGTACTCGGTGACGGTAAAGAACCCGTTTGCTTGCAGATAGCTCCTCACGAGGGCAACGGCTGTATCCATACTCAGACCCTAGGAGAGTGTTGATCGATGCGGAATGTCCGCTCAGGCGGCGGACACGGCTTTCCCGTTTGCGAACAGCCTGACGATGAGGTTTACGACAAGACGCCACCCGACCATCCACACTGTCATCCACGCTGCGGTGAGAATCATGAAGGTGGTGGCGATGCCTGCGTCGAAAATGAACCGGCGAAACAGCAGTCCGAGGACGACGGTTGTCGCCGCAAGACCAAGACCCGTTACGACACCGAGCGGTTTGAGCCAGGCTCGTGTGCCGATGATTCCGATCGCCAATGCGATCAGAAATGGCGCTGCCACCCGCAACGTCACAGACCAACCCGCTTCAAGACCATGATTGTCGCGGCCGATGACGACGAAGCTCATGACCACGATCGTATCGAGAACCCAGAAGAACCTTTTCATGACCCGGAGGGTACCGGGAGATCACCCGGACCGGCACGCGATAACCTGGGTCCACAGGAGGTTTCATGGATTTTGAGTTCAACGATGAGCACGTCGCGTTGCGGGCAATGGTGCGTGACTTCGCGGAAAACCGCATCGTTCCGCAATCCGAGCAGTGGGACATCGACCACCACTTCCCGACTGACGTGGTCGAGGAGATGGGCGATCTCGGCCTGTTCGGTATCACCGCGGATGAGGAGTGGGGCGGGGCAGGAGGCGACTTCACGAGCTTGTGCATCGCTATCGAAGAGCTCGGTCGGGTCGACCAGTCGATGGCGATCACCCTCGAAGCGGGCGTCGGCCTTGGTATCAACCCGATCCACGAGTTCGGCTCGCCCGAACAGAAAGCGCGTTGGCTGCCCGACCTCGTAGCCGGGCGATCACTGGCAGGGTTCGGTCTGACCGAGCCGGACGCGGGCTCTGACGCCGGGGCAACAGCCACAAGGGCGGAGCTCGATGGTGATGAGTGGGTCATCAACGGCTCAAAGGCGTTCATCACGAACTCTGGATCGGACATAACGAGTCTTGTGACCATCACCGCGCGCACCGGAGACAGCGAGATCTCGACGATCATTGTTCCGCTGGGAACCGAGGGTTTCATCGTGGAGCCGGCCTATCGCAAGATGGGGTGGAATGCGTCAGATACCCACGGCCTGTCCTTCGTCGATTGCAGGGTGCCGAAGGACCATCTGCTTGGGGAGCGCGGACGGGGGTTTCATCAGTTCCTCTCGACGCTCGATGACGGCCGGATCGCCATTGCAGCGCTCGCGGTCGGTGTTCTTCAGTCGTGCCTTGAAGAGTCCCTGGCGTATGCGAAGGAGCGGACGAGTTTCGGCAAACCCATCGGCTCGTACCAGGCAATTGCGTTCAAGATCGCTGATCTCCAGGTGATGACCGAAGCAGCGCGACTCCTCGTGTACCGCGCAGCGTGGCTCAAGGATTCCGGCAAGCCCTTCAAACAAGAAGCTGCAATCGCCAAGTTGTATGCGACCGAAGCAGCCGTGACGGCGACCCGAGAAGCCACGCAGGTCTTCGGTGGGTACGGGTTCATGAATGAAACCCTCGTTGCTCGCCACTATCGCGACGCGAAAGTTCTCGAGATTGGCGAGGGCACCTCAGAGGTGCAACGGCTGGTCATCAGTCGAGGACTGGGACTGCCATCGGGTTGATCGGGAAATCGTCGGTCGCAAGCGATGCGACCCGCTGCTCATCGACATCGACCCCGACGCCGTCGGCCATGGCAATAGACACATGAGCGCCCTTCACGCGCGAAACAACCGTGTCCTGGGTGAAATACATGTCGGCAGCGCCGATGTCAGACACGAAGGCGTCTTCCGCGGCGGCGAGGGCCTCGGAATACGCTCGACCGATGCCGGTTTCCAGCAAACCCGACGCTCGCCACGACTTTCCTGCGTTCCTGGCCGCTGTGATGACCGTCAGACTGTCCCGCCACCCGAGACGGCCGGGTTTCACAACAACGCCGCCCACTCCCGGCAGCTCCAGAACGTCCGAAGCCTGCTCGACGCTCCGTACAGACTCGTCGGCGAAGATCACCAACCCAGCGTCACTCAGCTCAGCGATCTCAGGACCTGAGAGATCAGACATCGGCTGTTCCAGGTAAGCGATGTTCTCGTCGACCAGGCTCAATAGCTCGCGCCAGCTCGAGGAATCGAATGATCCGTTGGCATCAACACCCATCGTGAGATCGGGGTACGCATCCCGAAGGTCGCGGACGTGATCGGTGTGACGGGGCGCGATCTTCGCCTTGATTCGCGAGATGCCCTCACCGACCAGGGTATCCACGGCGTCCAACACATCCGAGCCCATGCCGACTGCTACGGACAACGGAAGCTCTGTCTTGGTCCCCGGCACGTCATCGACCAGTCGCCGATTATGGGTACGAGCAACGAGATCGGCCATGGCTTCGTCCAAGGCAGCGCGCAACGTCGGTGTTGCCTCTCCCCCACGTGCGGAGTTGATGACGGAATCGAATGGTTCATCCTGCCCGGGATACGGTGCCGCCTCTCCCCATCCCCTTTCACCGTCGACCGACAGGCACACCACAGCGACCTTCCGTTGCGACACCGTGCCCGATGCCGTCGTGAAAGGTCGCCGCAGTTGTAGGTCGAGTATGTAGATGTGGCCGATTGGCTGACGAGAGTTCACTACCCGCGACCCTACACCGGGGTCAGTCGGTCAGCAGACTTGAGGCGCCGTGGCATCGACTACCGGTAGCCACATCGCCGCAGATTCCTGTGCGATGGCAGCCACCGAGACGATGTCGCCCTCCAAACCCTTGCTTTCGACCCACGACGTTGCGTCGTCCTCGCTCGTGAAGAAGTTGACCAGGGGGCACCATTCCGAAACGACATCACCGCCGTCGTATCCACCGAGGATGAACAGTGTGACGTCACCATCGGGTTTGCCGGCCGTGAACGATATATCGATCGCTTCGCCCGTTCCCGGGTCTGTCGAATGGATCGAACCATTCACGCCGAGCGCTCCAAGTATGCCAACGGCGTCAAGGGCGCACCATGTGTATCTGGTTGCCCCGTCGACGTCGATCCTGTGAGCAGACGGCTCAACGGTGAGACCGGCAACGCCAACGAGCAACCCTTCGTCGTTGAACTGAACCCGACCCTTCACCCCGTCACGTGCGAGCAAGTCATCGAGTTCCGCGCGTGACAGCCGGGCGCTGGCCGCCCAATCGTCCTTCTCCACCGGCTTGCCGGTGTCGAGCAGGAGGCGGAACCCTGCCGAGCGGGCTGCTGTGACCTCAGGAGAAGTTTCGACGTTCTCCTTGAGCTCTTCGAACGCATCCACATTCCGCTCCTCGTCGGTTGCGCTGCTCGTGGAGCAGCAGCTTGAACCTAGCTCTGAATCCGTGTGCTGTGTTGTCATCTTGTGCCTTTCTTCGAAAACGGTGTCGTCGTGGAAGTGGAAGGTGTACGCTTCTCACTATTCATCGACGTTTATCGATGTGACTAACCATCGATGTTTATCGATTAATCCCGATGAGGTGACAATCAATGTCCAAGGAGCGACAGACCCAATGCGAATGCACGGATGAGTCAGCTGCGTGCGTAGCTCTCGAGTCGGCTCCCATAGACGAGCTCGAGAGCGCCGACCTCGCGTCTGGTTACAAGGCACTCGGAGACCCACATCGCGTCAAGATCGTCCATCTCCTATCTGCTGCCCTTGGCCCGGTCTGCGTCGTGGACATCGAACGGCACATCCCGCTGAGCCAATCCACGGTCAGCTACCACCTCAGGATCCTCGTCGATGCTGGCGTGCTCACGATGGAGCGACGCGGTCGTTGGAGCTACTACAC
>BTQP01000146.1:0-4714 GCA_036985935.1 Acidimicrobiia bacterium
CTAGATGATCGCCTTGGGGCCGAACAGCTCCTGAAGCTCGGCGAAAAGGGCTGAACGAGGGTCCACGAGATGGTCGGCGCCGATGCGCAGAACCTTCTCTCCCGATTCCCCCGACATGTGGAGAAATACGGGCGCTGAGCCAGGGTGGTTCTGCAACACAGTTTTGAGCTGGTTGACGACCGTCGGAGACATTCGCGACGCAGATACGCGTACCCGGACCGTCTGATCCTCCTTTAGCTCTGGTTCGCTCATCGATTGCACGATGAACTTCACGTCGTCACCCCGATGATCAACCCTGCCACGAACAACGACAACAGCATCCTCCCGGATCATCGGGCCGTATTCGGCAACAGTCTTTGGAAACGCTACAGCCTCGACGCTTCCCTGGAGACCCTCGAGACTGAAGTACACCATCGGGTCGCCCTTGCGTGTATATCGGCGGTTGAGCGAGCCGACAACACCGCCGATGATCGCATTCGAGCGATCATCCCTGTCCCACAGATCCGGAATCTCTGTGTCGGTCAACGAGCCGAGAATCTTTTCGACCCCGAGCAGAGGATGGTCCGAGATGTACAAACCCAGCATCTCCTTCTCGAATGCCAGGCGTACCTTCTTGTCCCATTCGTGCTCCGGGACGACCCGCGAGATATCCGACACATCCGAATCGCCCCCACCGAACAGGCTGTACTGGCCCGCCTCCTCGGCGCGCCGACGATCTGTCGTTGCCTCGACCACGGCATACGCCACCTCGACCAAGCCTCGCCGCGAATGGCCCAGTTGATCGAATGCACCTGCTTTGATCATCGACTCAACGGTGCGCTTGTTGAGGACCTGAATGTCGACTCTGTCGATGAAGTCGAAGAAGTCGGCATACGATCCGTTGGCCTCACGGTCAGCCACGATGAGGTCGACCACCGCCTCCCCGACGTTGCGTACCGCCGACAACCCGAACACGATCGAGCCATCGTGGGCATTGAAGTCTCGCTGCGCCACGTTGACTCCCGGAACCACAACTTCGATTCCCATCATCCGGCACTCATGCAGGTACGCAGCCGTTTTGTCCTTGTCTCGCTTCACAGCGGTCAGAAGGGCTGCCATGTATTCGGCCGGGTAATGTGTTTTGAGCCAGGCAGTTTGATAGGCAACGAGTGCGTACGCGGCCGAGTGGCTCTTGTTGAATCCATAACCAGCGAAGTGCTCGATGAAGCCGAACAGTTCCTTGCCAAGCTGCTCGTCGTATCCCTTCTGAACGCATCCTGCGACGAACCTCGCCTCTTGCTCTGCCATGACGGCAGGGATCTTCTTTCCCATCGCTTTGCGAAGGGCGTCGGCCTCGGACATCGTGAACCCTGCAATGCGTTGGGCCGTCTGCATCACCTGCTCCTGAAAGACCATGATGCCGTACGTATCGCCGAGGACCTCTTCGAGGTCGTCATGCGGATAGGTAACGGCTGACTTTCCGTTCTTGCGGTCGGCGTACTCCAGATGCATGCCCGCACCAAGCGGCCCGGGCCGGTACAAAGCGTTGAGAGCGATCAGATGCTCGAACCGATCGGGACCGAGGTTCCGCATCAAAGCGCGCATCGGGCTGCCCTCGAACTGGAACACGCCGATCGAGTCGCCTTTCTGAAACATCTCGTATACGGGGTCGTCATCGAGCGGCACGTTGTCGATGTCGGGGCGTTCGCCTGTGTTGCGCTCTATGAGTTCAAGTGCACGTTCTATCGTCGCCAGGTTTCGCAATCCAAGGAAATCCATCTTGAGCAAGCCGAGAGCCTCGACTCCGTGCATCTCATACTGGGTGACGACCTCACCATCATCGCCCTTTTGTTGAATGGGCACGATGTTGGTGAGGGGCTCAGGCGAAATGACAACAGCTGCTGCGTGAATCGAGTCTTGCCGACGGAGACCCTCGAGACCACGCGCCGTTTGGATGATCGAGGCGGCTCCGTCCATCGTGTCGATGAGATCGCGCAGACCCGCGGCCGCGGCGTAGTGCTCGCGCTCGTTCGCACCGGCTTCGGGCCCTGGCGCTGTGAGACACTGGTCGATGGTCGCATCCTTGCCGAGAATCGCCGGTGGCATCGCCTTGGCAAGCTGATCACCGGCCGAGTAGGGAAAGTCGAGGACTCGAGCTGCGTCTCGCATCGCCTGTTTCCCTTTGATCGTCGAGAAGGTGATGATCTGGGCGACGTGGTCGGATCCATATTTCTGCGCCGTATATTTGATCATCTCGCCGCGGTACCGCTCATCGAAATCCATGTCGATGTCCGGCATCTCTTTTCGGCCCGGGTTCAGGAACCGTTCGAAGATAAGACCAAAGTGAATAGGGTCGAGGGCGGTGATCTCGAGGCAGTAGGCAACGATGGAACCCGCGGCGCTTCCTCGCCCTGGTCCCGTTCGGATACCTCGTTTCGAGGCGTGTTCGATCAGGTCCCACACGATGAGGAAGTATGCCGAGAACCCCATTTCGGAGATCACGCGCAGCTCGTAGTCAATGCGATCCTGCACCACAGCGTCCAACGTCCCGTACCGCTTGGCGGCGCCTTCCATGACGAGTTCCCGCAGGTACGTGTCCTCGTCGTACCCTTGTGGAACAGGGAACTGCGGTAGGAGAATCTTGCCGAACTCGACGTCGAGGTCAACTCGCTCGGCTATCCATAACGTGTTGTCACATGCATCGGGATACTGCTCTTGTGGGAAGAGATCACGCATCTGTCGAGATGACTTGATGTAGAACTCCTGGGAGTGGAACTTGAACCGCTTTTCCTCGGACTTCACCGACCCCGTCTGGATGCACAACAAGGCATCGTGGGCTTCGGCCTCGTGAGCGTACGTGTAGTGCGAGTCGTTCGCAGCGAGCAGCGGTGCGCCGAGCGATCTTCCGATCTCGAGAAGGTCGGGCATGATCTTGCGCTGAGCAGGTATTCCGTGGTCTTGAAGCTCGATGAAGAAGTTGTCGCGACCGAAGATGTCCTGATACATCGCAGCAGCGGCAAGTGCGGCATCGAAGTCGCGCTCTTGCCCACGTTGGTCCTCATCGGCTATGTCGTCGACACCGAGAAGCTGGGGGACGTGCCCACCAAGACATCCGGTCGTAGCGATGAGACCCTCGGCGTGTTCAGCAAGGAGCTCGGCATCCATTCGAGGTTTGTAGTAGTAACCATCGGTGTAGGCCTTCGACGCGAGTTTGATGAGGTTGTGGTACCCGGTTTCGTTCTCAGCGAGAATCGACATGTGGTACCGCACGTCATCCCTGCGCGGAAGGCGTTCGAATCGTGATCCCGGAGTGACGTAGGCCTCGATGCCGACAATCGGCTTGATGCCCGCTGCCCCGGCCGCCTTCATGAAGTCGACAACACCGTACAGGACACCGTGGTCGGTGATCGCGACGGCCGGCTGGCCATCTGCCGCCACTGCTTCGACAAGATCATTGACTCGCGCCGCCCCATCGAGCATCGAGAACTCGGTGTGAACATGGAGATGAGCGAAGCTGTCGGTCAACGGAACTCCAGATTGTGAATCACACGCATGTAAGCACGATGACGAAGTGAGCGCACCCAGACTCAGAATCCCCAAGCAACCGCAGCGTTGCATCCACAGGACTCGTCGCCGTGCACGCCTAATCTACCGTATTCGAGACGGACTCGGAGTCACAAGGAGACCACGAGTGGGAGCAATCGGAGTACTGACCGGCGGTGGGGACTGTCCTGGACTGAACGCCGTCATACGCGGCGTGGTATCCCGTGCCGTCGACATCAACGCCGAGGTGGTCGGTATTCGTGACGGTTGGGAAGGCCTCATGCACGACCGCACGATGCCGCTCGACCGGGAGTCGGTCCGAGGGATACTCGCGATCGGTGGAACGATCCTTGGCACCTCCCGCATGGACCCCTACGTGCACGGCGAAGGACTTGCTTCCTGCTCGCCGACACTCACCCGAAACGGGATCGACAAGCTCATCGTCATCGGAGGCGATGGGACTCTGCGCTCCGCCATGCGTCTTGCCGACGAGGGGCTCCACGTCATCGGTGTGCCAAAGACCATCGACAACGACATACCGGGGACGGATACGACCTTCGGGTTCGCGACAGCAGTCCAGGTGGCAACCGACGCCATCGACCGGCTAACCACCACAGCGGAGGCACACAATCGGGTCATGATCGTCGAAGTCATGGGGAGAACGCAGGGCTGGATAGCGACATATGCGGGAATTGCAGGCGGGGCTGACTCCATCCTCGTACCCGAATTCGACTACGACATTGCAGAGGTCGTCGACAAACTTCGGTCGCGGCACCGCGCTGGCCATAGGTACTCGATCGTTGTGGTCGCCGAGGGAATCGAACCTCCAGAGGGCTATCGCACGACAGAGAACAAGAAGGACGCATTCGGATTCGATCGCCTGGGCGGCGTGGGATATCAGGTCGCTGCCGCGATCGAAGATCAGACGAGTTTCGAGACCCGGGTCACGATTCTCGGTCACATCCAGCGTGGAGGTTCACCGGTCGCAGCGGACCGTGTTCTCGCTTCACGCCTTGGTGTGAAAGCGACGGACCTGGCCGTGTCCGGAGTGTCGAACGTCATGGTCGCGGTTCGAGGAACGGAGATCGTTTCGTGCCCCATGGAGGAAGCAACCGACTCTATCCGTGCCGTGCCGCAGGATCTCTACGACACCGCTGCAACGTTCTTCGGGTAAGTAGCTCGACCCCGGCGC
>BTQP01000147.1:0-4596 GCA_036985935.1 Acidimicrobiia bacterium
TTCGAGGGCAGCCGCACAGGCAAGGAAGCCGTCCGCCTCACTGAGTTCGAGGTTGAGGGTCTCGTCGGTGCCTTCAGCGTCACGATTTACAACGGTGACCGCGTCGCGCTGCTCGGTGAAAACGGTGTAGGAAAATCGACCTTCCTCAACAAGCTGCTCGATACCGACCTACTTGACGGCGGTACGCTTCGCTATGGACCCACCGCGACGCTCGGATTCTTCTCACAGAACAACCAAATCGACGATGGAGACAAGCCGCTGCTCGACGTCGTCATGCCACACTTCCGAAACGAGAACGAAGCACGCAGCGCCCTTGGCAGATACGGACTCGGGAACCACACCAGGCATCGACTTGACGAGCTCTCCGGTGGTCAGAAAGCACGCGTGCAACTTCTCATCCTCGAGACAAAGAAACCAAACGTGCTGCTGCTCGACGAACCAACGGACAACCTCGACCTGGAGTCAATCCTGATCATCGAAGAGGCGCTGGTGGATCTCGATGCGACTCAGCTCGCGATCACGCACGATGCAGCGTTCACGCGTGTGTTCAACAGATTCATCATCTTCGACCGCGATGGCATCGTGGCTGAAACAGAGGACCGTGCGGTGGCCCTGAGGATTGCGAGCCGCAGAGGATTCACACTGTTGGCCGAACAAGGCGTAAAGATCCTCAGCACGTAGGCGCTTCGAGCCGCTGTCCTCCAGAAGCGCCCATAATCTACGTTATGTAACATTGGTACGTGGATGTCCGTGGGGTTGGCCGGGAATCGACCTGTCCCCTGCGTAAAACGGGCCGCGAGTTGTGATGTCTCTGGATCGTTATTCCGGGTAGTAGCCCGTTGCATCGTCTATGAGTTCACGGATGATGTCCAGGTGACCGGCGTGACGAGCGGTCTCTTCGATCATATGGACGAGAACCCATCTGAGCGATCGCTCGGCCCGGTCTGAATCGTCGTTCGGTAACGTCCCTGTGATGTCGAGGGTGTCTGCCTGAGCGATCACGGCATCTGCGAGGGCGACCGAGTCCGCGTACAGCTGGGAGACGCTTGCAATGGTCTGTCCTGTCTCGATCCGGAAGTCAGCATCGGGGTCCTCATCGCTCCACGGGTAGTCGGGTGACCCTCCACCGATGAAGTCGACGAACCACCACTGCTCGACCCAAGCCATGTGTTGGATGATGCCGAGGAGGCACGTCCCTGACGTCACGTACGCTCGTTGTGCATCCTCTTCGGAGACTCCCTCGAGTTTCCACAGCAGGACCGAGCGTTGCATGTCGAGCATGCTCGTGAGTGTGGTTTTCTCGTCGGCGTGGGTTGGTGAAAGGCGAAACGGCAGCATCGGAGGAGACTACTACTCCCCGCCGTGGCAGGTCAGCCGCAGATCGGAGCGTTCTATTGCATTGTGCATGTTCGTACAATGGAGTCCTGGGTGCGCGCGAGGCCGGTCAGGTCAGTTGAGGGATGCCGCTGCGAACGGGGTCGAGAAGCGTTTGCACCAGACGAGAACGAGTTGGTCGACGTCAGGGTCGAAGTCGGCAGGTAGCTCGTAGTTCTGTCCTCCAACGTTCCCCTTGATCTTGCCAAGATCGATGTACTCGGTCGGGATTCCGCCTGTGTATTCGTCCGTCGGCAGCAACCAGATGAAGAGATCCGGGCCGTTCTGGATGTCCGTGTTGTCCTCGAAGCGCAGCACGAACTTGCCGTCCTGTTCGTAGACAGTGGCTGTGCCGGCTGCCCTGTGATCCACTCCTTCGAATTCACCGGCCTTGAGCGCCACAGGATCAGAGTCCGCTGGCACCGGCTCGATGGCAGTGGTTGATGCTTCGGCATCTCCGGCGGCAGTCTCTGGTTCACTCTCTGTCGTGGTCGTCGATGTATCCGGGGTTACCTCGCTCGACACGAAGGCGTCACTCAAGGACTCGTCCACGGCGTCGTCAACGAAGATCTTGTCCGGTCGGAAGGCAAGAAACGCGATCAGGACGGCGAGGGCGCCGACGCCGATGATGGCCCACCGATATCGTCGTATGAATTGCATGGTCTCTCCCACTCCTAGGTCTTCGCCAATGCAACGGACACGCTACGCAGCCGCGTTCCTGTATCGGACCCTGTTCTGAGATTGTTCACATTCTGTCGCTCCCCCGGATTGGTAGGGTGCCGGCATGCGATACGTAGCATTCCTGCGGGCGATCAATGTCTCGAATCGTCGCGTCAAGATGGATGTGCTCAGGGGCCTGTACGTCGAAGCGGGATTCGACAACGTCGCGACCTACATCGCGACGGGGAACGTCATCTTCGATTCACACTCCCCTCCCCTGGCGGACGATCTGGAGGAACATTTCCGTAGTCGGATCGGCTTTTCCTCGCAGGTTTTTCTGCGGACTGCCGACGAGGTCCGTGCCGTTGTTGTCGCAAATCCCTGGACTCACGACGGAGCGCTCGTCGACGTGTCGTTTCTCGAGCGCCTGCCAGAAGAGTCTGATTCGCGTGCGCTCGAGAAGTCAGTGATACCACCCGAATCGCTTGTCGTTGACGGATCGGAAGTGTTCTTCCTGCGCGAAGGAAAAGGGATACCTACGGTCCACAAAGAGTCGTCGACGGTCAGCGGACTCAGCATGCAGACGACGCGTCGCGGTATCGCCACTATCGAGCAAATCACCGTTCGATTTCTCACCTCCTAGGCCTGTCGAAGAAGCTTCTTGCCCGTTCGACGTATATCGAACGAGCGTATCCAAATGTAATGTAGACGACAGTACGCCACTGTGTCGGGGAGGTGACTGGTTACTCCCCTGTAGGTCACAACCCAACGAGGAGAGGAGACCTCATGGCAGTCACATTCGACAAGCTAATTACCCCGTCCAAGACGGACACCTACAAGACAGAAGTACCCCACACGAATATCGGTATCGGTATCGGCGTTCTTGCGCTCGTTATCGCGATGGTCGTTGCGGTTATCGCAATAGTCGCTGCGAACGATGTCGGCGTAGATGGCGGAAACACCGCACAGCTACTGGCGATCGCGTTCGGGCTCAATACGCTCGCGATCGTCACATCGAAGTTCGCGATCGCGGTGATTCTGGTCGGGATTCTGGTGCGGCTCTGGTTACGGATCGAGAGCGTCAAGGTATCGCTCGCCGTTCTTCAGCCAGATGATCATGGAGCTGGTGTCGCCGTTGGCGATGTCGGCACCGATTTCGGCGACGCTACGGTCACGAAGAGTGTTCCGGAGAGCCTGCCCATCCACAAGATGGCCCGCACGATGTGGTTCCCGATGGTCGTCATGGGCCCGATGCTCGTGATTGCCGGAGTGGTCACATCGATTGTCTGGTCCAACAACGTTGGCACATCGACAGGTGTTGCCGCTTCTGGGTGGACGCAGGGCCTCCAGTTCCTTGGCGAAGGCATGATGCTTGCGGGAATCTCGTTCCTGCTTGGATCGATCCTGTCTTCACTGCGTGAAGGTGGAGCCCAGGTGCAGGAGTCGCTCGGAATCACGGTCACGACGCTGAAGATGCCGGCAACGGCGAAGGCGTTCGTCGGTTTGATGGCGGCAGGACTCATGATCTCCGTGATCCAGTTCGGTCTCTATCTGTACACACTGACGTTCGACACGTTCGCGGAGATCGCTCCGTGGTGGGCATGGCTCGGACCATTCCGTGAGCTCGGACTTGCTCTGCTGCTCGCAGGGATCGTTCTCGCTCTCGCCACGATTGCAAACGTGCTCGGATTCCAGTTCTCACGCATCCGTTCCATCGTCTCAACTGGCGAATAGGAGGAACCCAAAATGACAACACTTACAATCAACGACTTCGACACCGAGACGACGGCCAAGGCCCCGGATCGGAACACGCCTCAAAAGGTAGGCAGAGCTCTGTGGGGGCCCATGTTCGTCATGGCGCTCATGGGATTCGCCGGTGGTATCGGGATCGCCATCTACAGGGCGAACCTGATCTCGACGGGTGGAGATCCGCTCGACATCGCAGCGCTCGGACAGTACGGACCTGCGGCGATGTTCTTCGGATTCGCTGCGGTGTTCGCCGCTATCTCGTTCGCGATCGCCAAGATTCTCGGTGAACTCCGGGTCGGTGGCGGATCCGTGCAACAAGCTGCGGGCTCTGATATCAAGACACTCAAGATGCCGGGAATGGTCAAGGCCTTCATGGGCGGAATGGCGATGGCGATGATGATCATCCTCGCCGCCGTGGTACTTCATGTCGTCGCCGGCGTGAACATCGCCGACGGAGGTGTGTCACCTGAGACCATCGAGCAATGGTCGATATGGCTCGAGGCTGCACGCCGGTTCGGTGTTGTGCTCTATCTCGTAGCGATCATGCTCGGGCTCGGATCGATCGTCCAGGTGCTCCAGTACCAGGGCTTCCGGATCCGTCAGGTCGCAAAACTTCTCTGATCGGACAACATCTACAAAGAGAAAGGGTGCCACTTCGGTGGCACCCTTTCTCTTTGTCCTGATCGGCTTCGTGAACCGAAGCGTCAGTGTTTCGAACCACCGAGCTGGTCACGCTCCCTGTCCATACGCGCTAGTTCCGTCTTGCCCGAAATGACGATCCCGTGGTCGGTGGTGAAGTCGAGCTCGGGATTC
>BTQP01000148.1:0-4557 GCA_036985935.1 Acidimicrobiia bacterium
GACGGAGATGTCGTCACGGACGGAGATGTCGTCACGGACGGAGATGTCGTCACGGACGGAGATGTCGTCACGGACGGAGATGTCGTCACGGACGGAGATGTCGTCACGGACGGAGATGTCGCGGAGAAAGTCGAAGAAGCCGCGAAGGACATCCCTGCTCCGCGGCCGACTCCTCGGGGTGACCGGCCGGCGATCAGCGCTCCGAAGACGATTGGTGATGTACCGGATCAACTGTCAGCCGACGATTTCGCGAAAGCGGTCGAGCAGACGGTTTTCGAGTTCAAAGAAGGCGACATCGTCGCAGGGACCGTTGTACGCGTAGATCCGGATGAGGTGCTTGTCGACATCGGTTACAAGTCCGAAGGTGTCATCCCTCCCCACGAGCTATCGGTCCGAAACAATTCCAACCCCAACGATGTGGTTGCGGTTGGAGATGAGATCGAAACGCTGGTCCTTCAGAAGGAAGATGATGAAGGGCGGCTCGTTCTCTCCAAAAAGCGTGCGCAATACGAACGTGCCTGGGGTCGTATCGAAGGTGTCATGAACGAGGGGGGAACGGTCACAGGTCAGGTCATCGAAGTCGTCAAGGGCGGGCTCATCGTCGATATCGGGCTGCGCGGGTTCCTTCCAGCGTCGCTCGTCGATCTGCGCCGTGTACGCGACCTCCAGCCGTTCGTTGGCGAGCCGATCGAAGCGAAGGTCATCGAGCTCGATCGCAACCGCAACAACGTAGTGCTATCCCGTCGCGCCTATCTCGAGGAAGAGCAGGCCGAGCAGCGGCACGCCTTCCTCGAGGATCTCAAAGAGGGCGACGTTCGACCTGGCGTTGTTTCGAGTGTTGTGAACTTCGGCGCATTCGTCGACCTCGGAGGCATGGATGGCCTTGTGCACGTTTCCGAGCTCTCGTGGCGACACGTCAACCATCCTGGCGAAATCGTCACGGTTGGCGACCAGGTAAAGGTGAAGGTCCTCGAGGTCGACTACGACCGCGAGAGAATCTCGCTTTCGATCAGGCAAACCGCCGAGGATCCTTGGGAAACCTTCTCAAGAGCGACATCGGTTGCGGACGTCGTGGACGGTCAGGTAACGAAGACTGTTCCCTTCGGAGCGTTCGTTTCGGTGGGTGAGGGAGTCGAGGGACTAGTCCATGTGTCCGAGATCGCCATGCACCACGTCGAGAGTCCAGAACTTGAGCTTTCTTTGGGCCAGGAAGTAAGGGTTAAGGTCACCGAGATCGATGCCGACAGACGACGGGTAAGCCTGTCAATAAAGCAGGCGCTTCCGGAATGGGAGGAGCGCTCGTCGTGGAGCGAAAAGAAACCAAGCAGTCCTCGTCGCAGGGAATTCCAGCGTGAGGAAGAAACAACAGAGGCCCCCAGTTTCTCTGCAGATTCGTCACTCGAGGCGATCCTTGCAGAACTCAAGGAGCGCGGCATCGGCCGTTCCTGAGAGTCAGATCCTTGACCCTGCACAGGGTCATGTGGGAACCTTGCTTGGCCACGCGCGGGAATCTCTTATTCGTCGTGAGCTGAAGTCGTGTTTTGCAATGGGGAGGATCGACTGATATGGGCCGGCGTACATTGGTACTCATAATCGCCGTCGCGCTTGCTGGGATTTCCGGCTTTGCGGTGTGGCAATACCTGAGCAACGTAGAAGATGACTTGCGAAGTGATATCGCAGAGGTCGTCGTCTATCGAGCCACGGATCCGATCGCAGCAGGTGAGCCAGGTTCTGAATCGCAGAACCGTATTGCCGAGAGCACTGCGTTGCGCGAGCAGGTCGTCTTCGAAGGTTCGGCCATCCTGTGTACAGGGGCCGCCGGGCTGAACGCCGACAAGAACCCGGTCGAGTTCGGATGCCCGAACAACCCGAACGATCTGGATGCGATTCTCGACGGCAAGGTCGCCGCAGGACCGATCGCCTCTGGACAACTGATCGCAGCGACGTCCTTTGCCGACACGCGAGACCTCCAGCAGCGTCTCAGCGATGCGATCGCACCTGGCAAGGTTGCGATTTCGGTTCAGATCGACAACGTCACAGCCTCGGGTGGTTTCATACGACCTGGTGACAATGTGAACATCCTTGCGTCTGCTGCGTTGACACCTTTGAGTTTCCTCGAGGTGATCTCGAACGAGGAGTTGAGGGATCTCCTCGTGCTCGTGACAACGGGTGAGACAGGACCTGACGCACCGGTCGCGCCTGAGGACGACACCACTACGATTACGGCGCCTGGCAACCTTTCGGGTGCGATCCCGAGCTCGATCGACGTCACCGAAACGATCATGCAGAACGTCCAGGTACTCGCCGTTGGTCCCGACACTCGTCCTGCGCCACTCGACACGGGACTCGAGCCTTCCGGCTCCGTCGTCGTCGTGTTCGAGGTAACGCCTCAGCAGGCTGAGTTGATCGAATACTCCCGTCAGTACTCCGAGATCACGCTGTCGCTGTTGCCAACAGGCGACTATGTGCCATATGACAGCCAGCCGGTCGTTGTAGACGACATCTTCGGGCTCCTGGACCGTATCCAGCAGGAACTTGGACTGGTGACCAGTGGCTGACGTACTCAGTACTCGTTCCATCCTCATCGTCGACACCGATTCAGGTTCGATGGAGAACGCCGAGGCGCTACTCGATGGTCATAAGGTGCACCGTGTGCGCAACGTCTCCGACGCCCAACGCAAGCTGGTCGAGGAGGGTATTGAGATCGCGATCATTGGCCCAGGTTTCGCTCACGAGGCGGGTGTGAACGAGGCGAGCCTTCTGCTCGACATTCAGCCGCAACTGCCGATCGTGCTTGTCGCCGAAGGCCTCACAACCGACGTCTTGCGAGCCGCCATCCGTGTCGGGTTCAAGGACGTCGTAGATGCTCCGTTGAATGCGGCAAAGATCGACACGATGCTGAGCCACATCGAGAAGATGGAGTCGATCGCACGCGGCGACATCGCCACCAAAACCAAGATCGGCAAGGTCGTGACGATCATGTCTCCAAAGGGCGGTGCGGGAAAGACCATGACAACGGTCAACGTCGGCCTGTCCCTCGCAACGATGTGTGGAGCACCCGAGCGTGTGGTCATCATGGATGCAGATTTGCAGTTCGGCGACGTGTGCATCTCGCTCCAGGTGGAGCCGCAGCACACGATCGTGGACGCAGCCCGCGATATCGAGAAGCTCGACGAGCCGTTGCTCGACTCTCTTCTTGCAACACATACGTCAGGTATGCGCGTCCTGTCCGCTCCGCTAGAGCCGTCTCTCGCTGACGAGGTGTCGACCCAGGTAGTGGTGAAGACCCTCGGAATGCTCAAGCGGATGTTCGACTACGTCGTGATCGATACGGCGCCGTTCCTCGATGAGCCTGTGCTTTCGATACTCGAAAGAAGCGATGTCGTCCTTCTTGTGGTGGATATGGATCTGCCGGCCGTCAAGAACGCAAAACTCGCGCTCGACACCCTCAAGCTGATCAAGTTCCCGTTCGAGAAGATCCAACTGATTCTGAACAGGGTGAATTCCAAGGCACGGCTCGACATCAACGAGCTCGAGCGGTCCCTCGGCCTCGAGGTCCAGGCCGCGGTGTCATCGGACAAACTCGTGCCGCGGTCGGTAAACGAGGGTGATCCCATCGTCTCGTTGTACCCGCGTTCGCGTCCTGCGAAAGATCTCAGAGCGGTGGCTGCTTTGGTGCTCGATGGCAAGGCCGTCGATGAGCAGGCTGTCGACGAGAAGAGGGGCTGGTTCAAGTGAGAAAGCCGAACGAACGTCGCACAGTAGGGGTGAGCACATGAGTCTTGCAGACAGGGTCAAGGCAGCGAAATCAGCCGACACATCGAGTGAGACTCAAAGGGAAGAAGTCAAGTCTGATCTCAGACGAAAGCTTCACTACAAGGTCGTCGAAGGCCTCGGTCCGTCGCTCTACAACTCCCAGATGTCCGATGCGGAGCTCAAGCTCCGTGTCATGGAGATGCTCGAGTGGGCATTGGAACAGGAACAATCTGTCCCGCTTGCCCGCGCCGACCGCCTTGCCCTTCTTCAGGAGATCGCAGACGACGTGCTCGGGTACGGTCCGATCGATCCGTATCTCGCAGACCCGGAGGTAACTGAGATCATGGTCAACGGACCGCATGCGGTCTGGGTAGAGCGCTCCGGTCGAATCTCGAAGACCGAGACACGGTTCGTGGATGCGAACCACCTGGAAAGGATCATCGAGAAGATCGTCGGGCAGGTTGGGCGCCGCATCGACGAAGCAACACCGATGGTCGATGCACGACTGCCCGACGGTTCTCGTGTCAACGCGATCATTCATCCGCTTGCGATCGGTGGCCCGTACGTCACCATCCGGAAATTCGCGGTCGACCCGTTCACGGTCGACGATCTGGTCGCAAACGAATCAATGAGCGAACAGGTCGCAGGACTGCTGAAGCGATGTGTCGAGGGCAGACTCAACGTCATCGTTTCCGGTGCCACGGGTTCTGGCAAGACGACGCTCTTGAACGTGCTGTCGAACTTCATTCCGGCAAACGAGCGCATCATCACCGTTGAGGACGCTGCCGAAGTCCAGTTGAA
>BTQP01000149.1:0-4537 GCA_036985935.1 Acidimicrobiia bacterium
GCTGCCCGCCGGTGTGACAGCTGGTGGCTTCCAAGACCGTCGAACAGGACCAGAACGGTCGACCGCCCATCCGGAATATCTCGCGAGAGGCCTGTCTCGAGCCGGTGAGACGGGCTTGCGCCCGTTGCCCGATGTTCGATCTCCGCGACGAGGTTCACGAGATTTCGACCGTTGAAGTCCGGAGGAGTGGTCCTTGTCATGGCCTGACGCTAACGCCCTGGTGGAACCTGCCCGCGCACCCCGGGAGGAATGCACGAATGGATTGTTTGTGGAGTACGCGCACCGGTAGTATCGCTTCGCGTTGGCCGCACGACAGGCCGGGAGAGGCTCGAGGGATTTCCGAGTGATCAATCAGTACTACGGCGACTACGTCACCGTTGCAATCTTTATCGTCATCGGCGCGCTGCTCGTTGGCGGAGCCGTTGGAATGTCAAAGATGATCGCACCGAAGGCGCCTGGCGGGTTCAAAGCGGTTCCCTATGAGTCCGGAATCGAACCGATCGGTGGTGGATGGAGCCAGAGCCACATCCGCTACTACATCTTCGCTCTCCTGTTCCTCATTTTCGACGTCGAAGCGGTGTTCATATTTCCGTGGGCCATTCAACTCGAGTATTTCGACTCCATCGGTCGGGGTGTGTTCATACTCCTCGAGATGTTCGTTTTCATAGCGATTCTGCTGCTCGGGCTTGTATACGCCATTCGGAAGGGCGTTCTCAAGTGGGAGTGATCGAGAAGTTCGGTACGCCGAAACCGCTGTCGTGGCTGCTCAACTGGTCCCGGACATACTCACTGTGGTACTTCCAGTTCGGTCTCGCGTGTTGTGCCATTGAGGTGATGGCCGTTGCAGGTCCACGATACGACTTCATGCGTTTCGGAATCGTTCCGCTTCCCGCATCGCCCCGCCAATCCGACCTGATGGTTGTTGCTGGGACTGTCACCGACAAGATGGCCCCGGCGATCCGCCGACTGTATGACCAGATGCCGGAGCCGAAGTACGTCATCTCGATGGGATCGTGTTCGAACACCGGTGGTCCGTACTGGGACTCCTATTCCGTGACCAAAGGTGTTGACCAGTTGATGCCCGTCGATGTCTATGTTCCGGGATGCCCACCGAGGCCTGAGGCGCTACTCGAGGGCATCGTCATGCTTCAGTCCCGGATAATGGCCGAGGATCCACAGACAAAGTGGAAGGGCGATCGATGAGCGATACGCCGAACGACGTTGCGGAGTCGGAGACGGCCGCGGATGCCGGATCCCAACCGCTCGATTCCTATGCGGCAGCGCTCACCGAGCGACTGGGTGCGACGGGATACAGCGTCGAGTTCGACACGGTCCGTGTCTTCGTTGATCGTGCCGATTGGGTCGAAACGATCGTGACGGCCCGTGCGGAGCTCCCACTCTTTTCGTGGTTGTCCGCCATCGACTGGTCGAAGACGACCGAAGTCGGCGAAGGAGTCGACGATCCGGATTCGCTCGAGGAGCGTTTCGAGGTCCTGTGTCGGCTCTCGTCCGTTGAGAACTCCGACGCCGCAATATTCGTCTCGTCGTTGCCAAAGGACGATGCGAACATCGGTTCGCTCACGCCCCATATCGCAGGGGCGGAATGGCACGAGCGCGAGGCCCATGAGATGTTCGACATCGGCTTTGATGGCAACACGAATCTTGTTCCGCTGTACCTGCCGGACGACTTCATCGGCCATCCACTGCTCAAGTCCTATCCACTCATCGCCCGCGAGGTAAAACCGTGGCCGGGTGAGGTCGATGTCGAACCGATGCCCGAGGCCGACGACTCAGGTGATGAGACATGACGGCACGCGAACTGATGCACCGGTCCGAGTCTGCGGTTTCGATCGAGCTTCAGACGCCGGATATGACCCTCAACATTGGACCCCAGCACCCGTCGACCCACGGTGTGCTTCGCCTCGTAGCCAAAGTCGACGGTGAACGGATCCGTGAGGTCGAGCCCGTCATCGGGTACATGCACCGTGGGTACGAGAAGATCTCCGAAGTTCGCACCTATGCACAGATCACGGCACTCGTGAACCGGATCGACTGGGTTTCTGGTTTCGCCAACGAAGTGCCCTTCATCCTTGGTGTCGAAAAGCTCATGGGTGTCGAAGCTCCGGAGCGGGCCCAGTGGATTCGCCTCATCCTTTCAGAACTCGCGAGGATTTCGTCCCACCTCGTGTTCATGGCGTCCTACCCGCTCGAACTCGGTGCGACGACACCGCTCATGCACGCGCTGCGCGAACGCGAGCACATCCTCGAACTTCTCGAGGATGTCACCGGTGGACGGTTCCACCCGAACTTCAATCGTGTCGGTGGCGTGAAACCGGTCTACGGTGGAGGGTCCACGACAAAAAAGCAGTCGATGGATCTTCCTGCGGGATTCTTCAAACGCACGGCGGACGCCATGGATCGCATGGATGTGATCTGCGACTCGATCGACACGCTCGTGACAGGCAACGAACTGATCAAGATGCGCACGGTCGATGTCGGAGTGATTCCCGCCGACAAGGCCCTCGAATATGGCCTGTCAGGCCCGAACCTGAGAGCGTCGGGCGTTGTCTACGATCTGCGGAAGTCCGATACGTACCTCACGTACGACAAGGTCGAGTTCGATGTAGCAAGCAGAGAGGGCGGCGACTGTTACGACAGATACGTCGTGCGCCTCGATGAGATCCGCGAATCCACAAAGATCATTCGGCAAGCGATCGACATGATTCCCTCAGGCCCGCTCCAGGCCAAGGTGCCACGTGTCCTGAAGGCACCCAAGGGCCAGGTGTACTCGAGGGCGGAGAACCCGAAGGGTGAGTTCGGCTATTTCATCGTCTCAGAGGGCGGAAAGATGCCGTACCGGCTCAAGATCCGCTCAACGTCCTTCTCGAATCTCACCATCCTTCCGTGGATCCTCAAGGGCCAACTCATTCCCGACCTGGTGGCCATTTTGGGCTCACTCGACTTCGTGCTCGGAGATGTGGACAGATGAACTTCTGGCTTCTCCTTGTCGTCGAGCTCGTCGTGATGCTCGTACTCGTATTGACGGGTGCACTTGTCGTGATCTATGCCGAGCTGAAGGCTGGGTCTCACATGCAGAGCCGCATTGGCCCGTACTACGCCGGTGGCCGCTGGGGGTGGGCGCAACCACTCGCAGACGGTCTCAAGTTCATGCAGAAAGAGGATCTCTCACCCACCGGCGCCGACCGTACGGTGTACGGATTCGCCCCCTACGTCGTGCTCATGTCCACACTTGCGGTGTTCGCCGTCATTCCTCTCGGGCCAGACCTCGTTGCTGTCAACCTCGATGTGGGTGTGTATTTCGTGCTTGCGATCTCCTCGCTGTCCGTTCTTGGGGTGCTGATGGCCGGTTGGTCCTCAGCCAACAAGTACTCGCTCATGGGTGGTCTCCGGGCTGCTGCACAGCTGATCGCATACGAACTACCGCTTGTTCTTGCGGTGGTAGCGGTCGTCGTGCAGGCGGGAACGATGTCGCTCAACGGGATCGTCGAAGCACAGAACAGCGTGTGGTTCTCGATAGGGTCGTTCGATGTGGCGCTGCCGTACATTCTCCAGGGCCAGGTTCTCGGGTTCGTGATCTTCATGATCGCAGCGGTGGCCGAGCTGTCCCGAATACCTTTCGACATGCCGATCGCTGAATCGGAACTGACGATGGGGTATCTCACCGAGTATTCGGGTATCCGCTTCACGATGTTCTTTCTTGGAGAGTACGCAGCGATGATCGGGTTGTCGGCGATCGCTGCGACGTTGTTCCTCGGTGGGTACGGATTCCCGGGACTCTCCGGGACGCTCGCCAACGTGCTTGGCCCGGGCATCCTGCTTGGCAAGGTGGCCGTTCTGGTGTTCTTCTTCATCTGGATTCGCTGGACGTGGCCCCGACTGAGGGAAGACCAGTTGCAGTCGATGGCCTGGACGTGGCTCATCCCCCTCGGGCTCTTCAATATCGCACTCGTCGGGGTCTTCAAGGTGCTGTTCTGATGTCAAAGAAGATCAACTTTCCATTCCCCGGGCTGTTCAAAGGCATGGGTCTCACGTTCAAGACCATGCTCACTCGCGCACCCGTCACGATGTATCCGGATGTCAAGGAGGTGCCGGTCCCGAGGGCCCGCGGCGTCATTTCGCTCGACACGGAGAACTGCACGGTCTGCATGTTGTGCGCTCGTGAGTGTCCCGACTGGTGCATCTACATCGAAGGACACAAAGAGGCGAAAGGCCCGGCGAAACCTGGTGCGAGAGTTCGTACGAAGAACCTGCTCGATCGTTTCGATATCGACTACAGCCTGTGCATGTACTGCGGTATATGCGTTGAGGTCTGTCCGTTCGATGCGCTGTACTGGTCGCCTGAGTACGAGTACAGCGAACCAAAGGTCGCCGATCTGCTGCACAACAAAGAGAAACTCACCGAATGGCTCGCGACCGTTCCTGATGCACCTGCGTTGGAGACGCGATGACCGTTTCGCTTGCCGACTGGTTCAGAGAGGCAGCGAACTGGGCTTTCTTGGCGATCTCCTTGCCGACA
>BTQP01000150.1:0-4534 GCA_036985935.1 Acidimicrobiia bacterium
GGAACAACGACGGGAACGTCAGTCGTGTCGGGACCCTACAAGGCGACCGTCAAGCCCGACGGAACGTGGTCGATCATTCTTGTGCTGAGACAGGGTGAGAACGGAGCGAGCTTCACGACTACCGACGCATCGGGCAAGACCGCATCGACCCGCATAGTCGTTACCTACAGCCCCGGGTCGACGACCACAACACATGTCGATGCCACAGTCCCGCACGTGGATACAACAGCACCTCACGTCCACACGAGTGAACCCCATGTCGACACGACAGTCCCGCACGAGCATACGACCGTGGCCCACGACGACACCACAACGACTTCTGGTTCCAGCGGCTCGAATTGGTCGCCCAACTGGCCTGCCGATTCAGGAGGCCAACGCAACGTCGAGACCTGGCGGTCAGCCGTCGCCAAATACTGGCCAGAGAGTCGCGTCGATTGCGTCCTCGGCATCATCCTGCGGGAATCGCGCGGGAATCCGAGAGCGTACAACGCATCAAGCAACGCAGAGGGCCTCATGCAGCACCTCAGCAAGTACTGGGTTTCGAGAGCTCGCGGCGCAGGATTCGTCGACAGCGCGGGACGGGCGGCGTCGCCATACAACGGTGAGGCGAACGTTGCTGCAGGCGCTTACCTCGCCAACTACTACGACAACGCAATTGGAAAGTGGTGGAGCCCATGGAAATCGGGTGGTGGCGTGTTCACCGCGAATTACGGTACCTGCCAAAGCTCGAATCCGTCCTAGGGTGCCTGTATCGCGGAATCGTCACAGAACGCTAGAATCGGCGCCATGAATCACACAGCAAGGAACCTCATTCGAGTCGCCGGTGTCGTTGTGGGACTCGGTGCAGCTGTATGGGCACTTCGAGACCGACTACTACCGGCCCCTGAAGTCCACTCCGAACCTCCACCGCGATTCCGCACGGTCGCGACATCAACCGATGACCGAAGAGAGTCCGAAACCGATGATCTCACCGCGATCAAGGGTATCGGACCGGTCACAGCCGCAAAACTCGCAGACAACAACATCCACAGCTTTGAAGCGATCACCAACATGACGCCCGAGAGCCTTGCCGACGCAGCAGGAACTTCGTCCGAAGCTGCAGGAGTGTGGATCGAGTCGGCAGCCGCGCTCGTCTGAGCATGTTGTACCTCACCGAGCCTGAAAGTCTCGGCGATCTCGTCCCGGAGGAACCGAGATATCGGACTGATCAGATTCGGGACTGGCTGTACAAAACACCTGTGCTGACATCAGACGATATGACCAACCTGCCGAGAACTCTCCGTGACGAGATTCGCCTTCAGCACTGGCCGTTCGACCTCGAACTCGAACTGACGGCGGACAGAGGACAGACAAAGAAGTGGCTTTTTCGCTGTAAGGACGGCTCCCCCATCGAGTCGGTCTTGATGGGGTATGCAAACCGAACGACGTTGTGCATCTCCTCCCAGGTCGGTTGCGCAATGGGCTGCACGTTCTGTGCGACAGGACAGTTCGGTTTCGATCGGCATCTCGATGCTGGCGAGATCACTGCTCAGGTCGCCTACGCAAACGCGTTCCTGGCGACAACGCCTCTTCCCCGCAGCCCTGAACGCGTGAGCAACGTCGTATTCATGGGCATGGGCGAACCGCTCGCCAATTACCAGAACACCGTCGAGTCCCTCAGACGCATGATCGAAGTCATGGGTATGTCGGCACGGTCGATCACGGTGAGCACTGTTGGGTTCGTTCCAGGAATGCGCAAGCTGATTGACGAACCATGGCCCGTCAATCTGGCTGTGAGCTTGCATTCGACAATCCCCTCGGAGCGTTCAAAACTCGTGCCGATCAATGATCGATATCCAATTGACGACGTCGTGGCCGCTGCCCTCGACTACTACGAGGCAAAGGGCAGACGGATCTCGCTCGAGTGGACCTTGATAGCTGATGCGAATGATTCCGACGAGGAGGCGGCAGGTCTGGCACGAATCGCGAGGCACTTGAGCGCACACGTCAACGTGATCGCTCTGAACCCGACCCCATTGAGTATGGACAGACCACCAGACAACGACCATGTGCGGCGATTCATCGGCACCCTCAAGCGTGAAGGCGCAAACGTCACCCTGCGCGATACACGAGGCCAGGACATCGATGCAGCTTGCGGCCAACTGCGTCTCCGCGCCGAGGGCGCATAAGAACGGCATTAGCCTCATTCACAACTGAACGGAGCTTGATGAGACTTGAGACGGGGGCGAAAGCTCCGACCTTCACAGCGATCGATCAAACAGGGCGCACACGACATTCCTCCGATTTTGCGGGGCAGAAACTCGTGGTGTACTTCTATCCAAAGGCGTTCACTCCGGGTTGCACAACCGAGAGCTGCGACTTTGGTGAGCGTCACGACACGTTCACAGAGAACGGGTACACGATTCTGGGAATCTCTCCAGACACACCGAAGAAACTCACGGAATTCAAAGCTGAATATGACCTCCCGTTCGATCTCCTATCGGATCCTGACAACGCTATCGCCACCGAATTCGGGGCATATGGGACGAAAAAGAACTACGGCCGCGAGTACATGGGCATCATCAGGTCGACATTCCTCATCGATGAGATGGGAGTGGTTGAACGCGCCTTCTACAACGTTCGAGCCAAGGGGCACGCCGAGCGAATAGCGCTCGAGGTCGAGAAATGAGCGCTATCAAAACGGCCGTTTTCCCTGTGGCCGGACACGGAACACGGTTTCTGCCAGCGACCAAGTCGATACCCAAGGAATTGTTGCCGATCGTTGACCGACCGCTCGTCCAGTATGCGGTGGACGAAGCGAGGGAGGCGGGTATCGAGAATCTGATCTTCGTCACGGGCCGGGGGAAGGGGGCGATCGAGGACCACTTCGACGTGAGCTACGAGCTAGAGGAAACCTTGAAGTCACGCAACAAAGTCGCTGAGCTCGAGGAACTCAGAAAGCTACGCCCGGAACCAGGACAGGTCGCATACGTCCGTCAGATGGAACCGCTCGGTCTCGGGCATGCTGTGTGGTGTGCCAGGCATCTGATAGAGAATCAACCGTTCGCCGTGCTGCTTGCCGACGAGTTCATCCTTTCAGATCGACCACCTCTTGCGGAGATGATCGATCTCCACGAACAGCACGGGGGAAACGTCGTCCTCGTAGACGAGGTCCCGGACGAGTCGACGAGCAAGTACGGGATCATTGAACCGGGCGACGAAACGGGAAACGCGATCAGTGTCACATCAGTCGTAGAGAAGCCTGATGTCGCGAATGCACCGTCGAATCTCGCGATAATCGGCCGCTACATCCTCGATCCGTCGATCATGGGCATCCTCGGTTCAACTACCAAGGGAGCAGGCGGAGAGATCCAGCTCACGGATGCGCTGCTCGCATCGATCGGATCAATTCCATTTCACGCTCTCCGAATGACTGGCGAGCGGTACGATTGTGGATCAAAGCTCGGATTCATCGAAGCCACGCTTCACCTCGCGTTGCGCAGGGAAGACCTGGGCCCAGATGTCCAAGTGATGATCGATGGGCTGGCTCGAACATAGAACTGTGACCTAGCCCCTGAATCCCCGAGACAAGGGTGGAATGTGACAAAACTCAACGAGCTCTATCAGGTTGGCCAATCCGTCTGGTACGACTTCATCCGCAGGGACATGCTTACTGGCCCTGGACTGCGCGACCTCGTGGACGAGGGAATCAAGGGTGTCACGAGCAACCCCTCGATATTCGAAAAGGCGATCGCTAGTTCTGACCTCTACGACGAACAATTGCGCCTGCTCGCGACCTCTGGCCCTGAAGCTGCATTCGAGACAGTGGCGATCAAGGACATTCGGATGGCCGCGGATATCCTGTCAACCGTCTACGGCGACACCAACGGAGCCGACGGATACGTGAGCCTTGAAGTTTCGCCAGTCCTCGCACACGACACCGCTGGAACCATCGCCGACGCGATGCGACTGTGGACCGCGGTCGATCGACCGAATCTGATGGTGAAGGTCCCCGCAACCGCCGAAGGCATACCAGCCATCGAGGAACTCACGGCGACCGGTATCAACATCAACGCAACACTGATGTTCTCTCTCGACGACTACGAGGCTGTCGCGATGGCGTATATCGTTGGCGCGGAACGTGCAGCCGACCCCACTACTTTGGCTTCTGTGGCCTCGTTCTTCGTATCCCGCGTTGATGCGGCGACGGACGCTGCACTCGAGGCGGTTGGCACCCAACATGCTCTTGACATGCGAGGAAAGTCAGCCGTAGCGAATGCGAAGATTGCGTACCGCCGGTACCGCGAGATATTCGAAGGCGAGCGGTTCGCAGAACTCGAACGCAGGGGCACAAGCGCTCAAAGAGTTCTCTGGGCGTCAACATCCACGAAGAATCCGGCATACAACGATGTCATGTACATCGAGGAGCTCGTCGGGCCGAATACGGTCAATACCGCGCCGCCCAACACGATTGAGGCGTTCCTCGACCATGGAACAGTCGCTGCGGATCGACTGAACGAGGACGTGGATGAGGCAGCAAGGCTGATCGCGTCAC
>BTQP01000151.1:0-4513 GCA_036985935.1 Acidimicrobiia bacterium
GCGAGAATCTGCTTCGCTTCTTCGTTCGCCTCGGCAGCAACGTCGGCACCTTTCGACGGCTTCACGGCGTCAGCGTCTTTTGAAATGTCTGTGGTCGTCATCGACCGACTCCTTCGTGCAGCATCCCGCACGGCTCCGCTTGCCCTCTGGGGTCTATCGGCTCGTCACCCTCGAAAGTTGAGCGAATTCTAGGTCGAGCGACCTATTCAGCTTCAGCGGAGATTCCGACTGCGTCGATCTCGTTCAGGACCACAAGAATGGCCGCGAGCTCATCACGAAACGCACGGCGCGCTTCGGCCGAACCATCGAGAAGGTTCCTGTTCTCGGCGAGTCGAAGCCCGGTAGCAAACAGCGCCGTTGACACTGCTTCTTCCGTCGCGATGTCGCCGTGAGCAAGGAGCTGCTCACCCATCGCGAGACAGAGCTCCCGGCACTCTTTCTGGTCGATCTGCTGTCCCTCGAGGGTCACGAGCGTCTCGGCGACCACGTAGTACGCCTCGAGGAACGGCCGCAGGACTATCGGGCTTTTTGGTGGAAGCATCGCGTTCATGTCGAGATCGAGTTCTTGCGAGTCGCTGTTGGGGACCTCGTAGCGGTTGACTTCTTCGCGAATCTCTTGTGAGAACTCCTCCGACGGACTGAAAAAGAACTCGAACTTCAGAAGATCCCGCAGCTCCAATGCGCTCTTGAGGATCGACTCGATGGTCAGTCCATCACCCGAGAGAATCCCGGTGCCGATGGATAGTTCAGTGATGCCCGTCGTGATGAAGAAGTGAATGATCGTGTTGCGGTAATAGGCAGCGGAGAGATGCTGGTCGGCTCCGATCGAATACACCATTTCTGTGAGTCCGTCTGTGCGCTCCATGACACCGCTGCCAACGAGATCCTCAAGGGCTTCTTCGACGATGGCGGACGATGTCAGGGGTAGGTCGAATGTCGTAGGAATGTCGCGTTCGATGAGGAATCTGACGAATGGTTCGAGCACGGTCATTGTTTCGTCGATCGTCAAGCCATGTTCTTCCCGAGAGAGCAGTGCCAGGGTGACGAGGCTGATCGTCGTCACCGGCGTCACCGCGTTGATTCGCGTACTGATCTCGAACGCGACCTTCGGTAGGGCAAGTCGCCCTTCGTCGGAGCTGAGATCGAGGTCGCGTGCGATCTGCGTGCTGATGTGCAGTGGCTCGCCGAAGCGTATGTGGATACTGCCGTTGCGCCGGCGAAGGCTCGCGATGAACTTCAAAGCCCACATCAACGATTCGCTGTCCTTGGAGCGACCGCGCTGCTCGGCTGCATATGACGACACGTCGGTGATCTGGTCATAGTTGATGGAAACGGGCACGAAGACAACGTCATCGGCGATTCCCCGCTGGTACGAGTCGGCGACGTACGCCAGGAGCCCGAGCCGAGGCTCGCGCAGCTTTCCGCTCCTTGATCGCCCACCCTCGACATACCACTCAAGAGCGAAACGTTTCTCGAGCAGGTAGTCCAGGTATTGCCGGAGAACGAACTTGTACGGTTCGTTCTCTTTGAACTCTCTCCTGATGAAGAATATGCCGGATCGGCGCAACAGCGGTCCGATGAGGAAGAAGTTCATGTTCGTTCCGCCGGCGGTGTGGTTCAACGGGAGCTCGTTCTCATAGAGAACGTGCTGAAACACGAGATGGTCGAAATTCGACTTGTGTGACGGCAGGAACACCAGCGGATAGTCGCCAGCCAATGCATACACATTCATGAGATCTGTCTTGGAGTACTCGACGGATCGGTGTGCGGCGGCTATCAGGTTCGACGTGATGCCATTGACCACGTCGATCACGTATGGCGAGTGTTGGGCAGCGATTTCCTTGAGGTACCGACTTGTCTTGTTCCGCATCCTCTTGACCGGCCGGTTCGCATCGATGGCGAGTAGTTCGACACCTGCCTGGAAAGGGCGGCTCCAGAAGAGGTCCTCCCTGAGGAACTTTGGCACCTTGTACCTCTGGCCACGAATCAGACGTTCGGCCCGCTCGAGCGACAACCACGCCTGGAGTGCGACGTACTCGCCGAGAGTCGTGCCGTCAGCGGGGCCTCTTCCTGAAGGCTGGCTCCAGCGCTTTTCCAGCGTGCTTCGTCTCGCTGGTTCGCCAACGACGATCTGCATGCGGTCGGGATGACGCGCAAGGATGAACCGTTGTTGGAGCGCATTCGGATCCCTGGGATCCCCGGGTTTGAGAACGTCTACAAGCCGAACCTGCCTCGTTCCGTCCCGTTCGGGCGCGAGCCAGGCAACGCGGATCGGGATGCAGAGCGGGTCGTCCTCGGCGGTCAGACGCTCACCAATGGCGAGGTCGACAGACGAGAAGGGCCTGCGGCGCCGGCTGGCAGGCAGCTTGAACTGACTGATCGGATCCGGGCAGTCCTTCGTCTTCGTCGCGATCCAGTCGTTGATGATGGCCGACTCGACGCTTGAGGACGAGTCGATGAGGACCACGAAGGGCCCGGATTCGTCTGGCCAGGCCGGCTCCCGATCGGTGTGCGAAGTTTGCAATCTAGGGTCTATTCATCGTCGTCGGGGGCGACGACGTTTGCGACCGCGTCGACAGCCTTCGAAAAGACCGAGGCTGCCGTCCCGACCGCCTTGTCGACGGCTCCACTCGCGACGGATGATGCCGACGAGGCGGCGTCACTCGCCGAGCCCGCTGCCCCTGATGCCATCTCTGTCGCCGCACCGAGGTACGACGCCACTTGCTCGACGAGATCCTCGGGGAGTTGATCCTTCATGAAGTCTGTCACCATCGTGAGGACTTCGAGCACCTTCTCGGTCGACAAACCAGTCTTTTCCTGGATCTCTGCGATCAGATCGTCCACGGTGTTCCTCTCGTAGCGTCGCTCCATCCTAACGATGCGAGTTCGAGTCAGTCCCAGCCGAGTTCCTTGAGCCTCGCGTCGGAGATACCAAGATGATGACCGATTTCGTGGAGCACGGTCCGACGGATCTCAGTACGAAGATCTGCATCGCTGAGTTCGAGAGCCTGATGTTGCGCATAGAAGATTCTGATCCGGTCTGGAGCGACCGCGAAGTAGTCGATACCCCGCTCGGGAAGGGGCACGCCCTCATAGAGTCCGAGCAGCGGCTCGTTCATATCGGCAGGCTGGCGAAACGCCACTTCCACCGTCACGTTGTCAAGTTGGCTTCGTATGTGCGGCGGTAGTGCTTCGACGATGCTCTCGACTTCGGCCTCGAAGGCTTCCACGTTCATATCCGGGAGGGTAGTTATAGAACGAGGCCCCCGGTCAACCGGGGGCCTCGTTATGGACGGAAGAGTGTCCGGGGTCAACCGATCGACTTGCGTTGCCCGATCAGGGCCGCGCCGCCGAGTAGAACGATTCCGACAAGGACCAGTACAAGGCCTGCGATGCCGAATCCCTCAGCTTGTGCGCCGTCGATGCCTGTGACAGGCAACGTCTCGCTCGGTGCCGACGTCGTGGCGGGAGCTTGGGTTGTCGCAGGGGCCTGCGTCGTGAGGGTCGTTGCGAGAACCTCTGGGACGACGATCGCGTTGTCCGTGGCCGTGACATGGATTCCGCGTGGACCTGTGCCGATTGCCGTAGCTGTGTTGTCGTACGTAGAGACACCGTCGAGTCCGGCGATCGTGCACTCGTAGGTGAAGGTCTCACCAACCGCAAGATCACCGATCGTGGTAGCACACGCGGATGTCGGATCGATGCTGAGTGCGTAGTCGTCCTCGACGAATACGCTGTTCAGATCGACAGGACCCGTGTTGGTCACGGCGATGGTGAATTCGCCCGTGTTGTTGACGTACGTCGTTGGGTCGGCGGTCTTGACGATGCCGATCGCCGGTACGGGGACCTCGGCGCAGTTCACATCGATAACGATGGCGAAGCCACCGCTGAAGACCCCGTCGGTACCCATCGAAAGTGTGACCGTGACGCTATCGCCAAGAATGATGGCGCCACTGGCGTTCGTGACCTTGCCCGACGTGCCCTCGACATCGAACAATGTGACGGTTGTGTCGCCTGTCGCGAGGATCATGTCATTTCCGGGGTGTACGGAGTCTTGGTTGGTTGCAACTGCGAGCCCGATGCATTCGAGTCCAATGAACTCGGGCGGAGTCTCGACATCTGCGAGTACGGTCAGGGTGCCTGGATCGGCTCGAACTACCGTGTCGATCGGTATTTCGAATCCGGCGGCTGAAGCGCTGGGCATAGCCAGCGCGAGCAGCGTGACCGTCATGGCCATGAGAATGAATAGACGTTTCATGTGGAGGATTCCTTCCTATGTCCCTCATCGCGACGGGCAGGTCGCGAAATTCTTCCGCCCTTGGAGGAGCAATCCTCGTCGGCAACACGATCTGGGCGCCCAGCCCTTATCGCTTCGTTAAGGATAGTAGGCGCGGGTGTGCGCCACAATGTTCATTGGATCCTGCGCCAGGTGTCTAGCCACCCACGAATCGTATACTCGCCGCCATTCGGGCGATTAGCTCAGCGGGAGAGCGCTGCCTTCACACGGCAGAGG
>BTQP01000152.1:0-4482 GCA_036985935.1 Acidimicrobiia bacterium
ACCGACTTTGAAATCGTGCTCGACGGTTTCATGGACCATGATCGGGGCTACTACCCGAGGCACGGCCTCATCGATCGCAGGTTCAACCCGAGACCCGCGTTCTACGAACTCATCTCGGAGGTCTCGGGCGGTCGTCGGTAAGAACGAGCTTGCCAGGTCTCAGCGGGTGCTCGATCACGGCCATCGGTTGCTTGTAGACATCCGAGAGAAGCTCTGGTTCGAGGACCTCGTCGACCGATCCGGTCGCCTTGACCTTGCCGTCGGCCATGACAACGATGGTATTGGCATATGCGGCTGCCGCGTTGAGATCATGCAGTACCGCAACGATGGTGCGTCCGTTGTCGGCGGAGGTTCTGATGATGTTCATGACCCGCTCGCGGTGGTACACATCGAGGGCCGTTGTTGGCTCGTCGAGCAGGACGAGCGGGGTGTCCTGTGCAAGAACACGTGCGAGTGCGACTCGTGTCCTTTCGCCACCGGAGAGCGTCGAATAGATCCGGTCGCCGAACTGCGTCGTGTCCGTGATGGCGAGAGCGTCGTCGACGATCGTTTTGTCCTGTTGGGGCGAGAGCGAGCGGTCGTGTCGATGAGGGAACCGGCCCAGTTCGACAACCGCCCTGGCGGTGAACGGCACGTCGACCGGAATTCGTTGTGAGAACATCGCCCTTTGCAGAGATCGATCGGCGTTGCTCATATCGGCAACGTTCGCTGTCGAGTACGACACCGTCCCCGATCGCGGGGTGAGTTCCCCACTCAAGAGCGCGAGCAGGGTCGACTTGCCCGCACCGTTCGGTCCGAGGATCGCAACGACCTGTCCTGGCACCGCCTCGATGTCCACGTGATCGACGAGCATCGATGAGCCGATCGCATACGTGAGCGACGTTGCGGTGAGCTTGAAATCAGACATTGCTCTTCCTTGCAATCAACCAGAGAAAGACCGGGCCTCCGACCGCGGCAGTCACCAGTCCCACCGGTATCTCAACCGGATTGATGATCGACCGAGCTGCGACATCCGCCAGCAGGACGAAGACTCCGCCACCAACCACCGCTGCGGGAAGTACGTGTCGAAACGACGGTCCGACCCCCTTTCGGATGAGAAGGGGCACAACGAGCCCGACGAAGGCGACGACACCAACCGCCCCAACTGTGACGCCAACGATCGCACCGGACACGATCAGCAGAACCGTACCTACGAGATGGGTATCGACACCGAGGTAACTTGCTTCGCGTTCGCCCAGCGCGAGCACATCGAGAGTCTTGCTCATCATGAAAAGACCCGCTGTGGAGAGGGTTACGAAGACGGCAGTCGTGGTCGCTGTGGACCACGTTGCGGCTGAAAGGCTTCCGAGAAGCCAGAACTCGAGTGGCGGCACAGAACCGCGGTCTGATCCGAACACGACGAAACCAACCCACGCGCCGAGAGCAAGGCTCAACGCAGCACCCAGAAGGATGATCCGGGTTGGATCGATTGTCGGACCAGACGCGAGCCGACGAAGGGCAAATGCCGTGAGAACTCCGGCGAACACGCCTCCAGCGATCGCGCCACGAGTGCCACCTGCGCTTGCGCCGAGGGCGGCGCCGATCGCCGCGCCGGGGCCGATTCCTAGCAGGTGGGGATCCGCCAGTTCGTTTCGGAGGGAACCCTGGAGAACAGCGCCAACTATCCCGAGCGCCGCCCCGACGGTGAAACCGAGTAGCCATCGGGGCATGCGGATGTTCCACACGACCGCGTTCGCCGCGCCATCTGGAAGCTCACCTAGCCCGAAATGGGACGCGATCACCCCAAGGGCATCGCTCATCGGTATCGGCACCGTGCCCGTGCCGATAGCAAGTCCGAACGATACGAACACAAGCCCGGTGAGAGCTACCCACGTCAATCGGCGGCGGCCCCGGAAAGGGTCGCCCGGGCGGGTTCGTCGTGTTGTGTCTGTCGTCAACCGCCGAGGTCCGGGTACAGGTCGTTCACGAAGTCTGTCAATGCGAGACCCACCCTCGGTCCGAGGTTGAAGAAGTAGGCTTCGTCGTAGATCAGGAACGAGTCGGTCTGGCCCGCAGGCGTGTCCGCAATGCCGGGAACTTCCTTGAATGCCTCGAGACCGCCCATCGCTGCGATGCCAGCCTCCGGGAGCACGATCACGTCGGGAGCGGCTGCGATCAGCGCCTCGGGTGTGACGGGAGCCGGGCCGAGTATCCCAGACGTCACGCCTGCGTCGATAGCGTTCGCTCCCTCGATCATTGCCTGAGTTGGCATGCCAAGACCGAAGAGCAGTACCAACTGGGGACCCCTGGTGTAGATGTACGCGATCGTTGGCTGGTCGGGTGCGGAGTTCGCAAGGGTCGTTGCGGCATCGATTTCGTTCCCAACTCGCAAGATGAGTTCCGTTCCGGCGTCTGGCACATCGAGGATCTCAGCGACATCACCGATCTTGGCGAGTGCACCGTCGAGCGTCGTTCGCGACTCGAGGATGATCACCGGGATGCCGGCGGCTCTCAGCTGATCGATGGTCTCCTGAGGTGCGATCGTTTGATCGCCGATCACAAGTGAGGGGTTGAATCGGAGCACTGCCTCGGGCGTGAGCTGTTGGGCGAATCCGACGGTGTTGCCCTGTTCGTTCATGGCAGCCGCTTCTGGTGGGTAGGTCGTCGTGACATCGACGCCCACCACGTTTGATCCGAGGCCCAATTCGAAGATGATCTCGGTGAGGTCGCCCGTGAGAGAGACGATCGCTGAGATGTCAGAGATCACGGTCTCTACGCCGTCGACGCCGGTGAAGGTCCGCTCGGCAGGTAGAGCCTGTGTGGTCGTCGTCGCCGATGTCGTTGTTGTGGCGGGTGCCTCGGTCGTGGTCGTCGTCTGCGGTGCAACCGAGGAAGTTGTGGCCGAATCGGACACATCTGAACTCGACGAGCAGGCAGCAGCGATCACACTGATGGCAGCGATGAGAAGGAGTAGACGGTGTTTCATGGTGTGTTTCCTGGGTTCGTTAGTTAGGTGGACTGTGGAGAAGATGTGAGCGGTGGTCTGGATGCGCGTTGGGATTCATAGATCGATCGAACGTCATCTTTCGTGATAACGACAAATCCGGACCAGATGAGAATGAGCCCGATCAGTTCGCCAACGTAGAGGACTTCAACGATGCCTGCACGAGCGAATCCGCCACCGATTCCCGGAAGAATTGCGCCGACGGCAATGAGGATGTTTCCGAGCACTCTTGATGATGCATCACCCTTTCTCCAGTAGCTCCACGCCGACCAGATCGCGCCGCCGATGAGGAATACGACGGCGTAGAGGTTCACCAGCGGTGACAGCAACCGTACCCATCGCCATCCGATGACTTCGCCCGAGAGACGATTCGGTTCGACGAACTCAAGCGCGAGCGGCGTCACGAGGACAAGCACAGCTGCGATCGAGATGTACGTGATGAGCGCAATAGCGATGCGGTCCGCGGTCTTCTTCGATAGCAGGAGGTACACGGTGCCGGTCGCCAGAGGAGCGCCTCCAAGAAGCGCACCCGACACGTACCACAAGCGGAAGACTGGCTCGCTCCAGCCAAAGACCGTCGTAAGCGACTCGGCGAGTGTTCCAATGCCGTACAGAACGATTCCGATCATCCACCACATGAGATACCGGGCCGAACGTTTCTCGTTCCACTTCCTGTACAGCGCGACCGCAAAGGCAGCAGCGACCGCTGTCGAGATGACCGGCAAGTAGTGCAAGGCGTTGGTATCCATGTTCCCTCATCGAGTTCACAAGCGATTGAAGCGGATGCGGTTACCGACAGACAGTCGGGATGGATGAAGTTGTAGCTCGTTCTGTGGTTCTGTGGGCACCATGCGGTACATTTCGTCTGTGAGCGATCATGGATTGATGCAACGGGTGCGGCGCTGGATCGGCACGCTTCGATCCGATTGGGTCGAAATCGGCGGTCTCGGAAGACTCGCCGTCGTCCTGATCGTTCTGGCGTTTGTTGTAACCGTTGTGCTCGGCTTCTCGATCACCCGGTCGGCCCGCGGCCATCTACTTGATGCAAGAGATGCGATGGTTACTGCGATCGTCGAGGACCTGCCTCCGTTTCCATCGGATGATCCGTCCAGGGCTGAGTATGTGGCGTTCGATGTCGCAGTTCGTGTCAATCTGCTGGGTGGTGAGACCGTCCGGGTCAAGGTGTGGGCTCCTGATGGCACGATCGTGTATTCCGATGCAGCAGAGATCGTGGGTCTTGAGTTCGAACTTCCGGCGCACGCACTCGAGGCCTTCGAGGGTGGACCGGGCAACCACATCTCAGATCTCACTGACCCGGCGCATGCGTTCGATCGAGGGCATGGTGAGCTGATCGAGTTCTATGTTCCCGTCTCTGACGTCGACGGTGCGCCGACTTTCGTCCTGGAAGTAGAGCAGGACGCAAGTGGTCTCAATCTGGCACTCGGCCAGATCGCGAGAAGTACATGGATATCCATTGCCCTGGGCCTTGCCGCAATCGG
>BTQP01000153.1:0-4480 GCA_036985935.1 Acidimicrobiia bacterium
TGCGTTGCGTAGAGGAGTCCGTTGTATTCAGCGACGGGTCCGAGAATCGGTACTTCCGATCTCTCCCAGACCCATGTGCCGAGGTGTGTTCCGGTCGTCTGCACGGGTTCGGATGCCACGGTGGTAGGTGCGTTCGTCGATTCCGTCGTTGTTCCGGTGTCCTGGGCTTGCTCGTTGACAGAAGTCCGGATGAGGAAGGCCGAACCGATGAGAAGCACGACGGCGGCCGCGACCGCGGTTGCGACGAGGAGACCCTGCCATGGCCGTTGAGCCGGCGAGACTCGTGTGCCGGAATCGGAAGCTCTGACGGTGTCTACCAGAGCGAGCGCCTCGTCGAAGGTAACCGGACGCTGTCCCTCTTCGATCTGGCCGGCGTATGCGTGGATCTGATCTTCGAGGGTTTTCATGATCCTTCGACCTTCAGCTTTCGTCTGAGCTTCTTCATGCCTCGCTCGGTGTGTGTTTGCACAGATGACTTCGTGATCCCCAACACCGAGGCGACTTCTTGCATCGTCCAGTCGTAGCCGTGGAGAAGCATGATCACCGTGCGCTGCACCTCGCTGAGGGACACGAGCGCCGACGGAAGTCCTGGTTCGATCCAGGGGGTGTCGTCGCGTCGTACGTCGGGGAAACCGACCGATCTCTTTCGAATCATCCGCCTCGCCTTGTCCCTGCCGACGACGAACAGATAGGCCCCGGGGTTGTTCATCTCCGAGACGCGGGCCCAGTTCTCCCACGCATATGCAAGCGCATCAGCGGTTGCCTCTCGACCGATCTCAATACCAAACGCGGCTGTCAATGCACTCCGGACCCTTCGTTCGTGTTCGACGACGAACTCGGTGAACGTTGTCGTGAGGGCGTCCTTTCCCACGTGTCCCTCTACCCCTTTACCCGGAGGAAGCGTCGACAGGTCGATCCGTACGACACATTCTCGCGGGAAACTTGACCATGAGAAAATCCAAAGACCACCGGAAGGCTCCACCCTGCCTTTTCTGATGATCGGCGAACAGCTACCTGATCTCGATGCCCTTGTCGCCTTCGATGATCCGGCCGATGACGGCTGCCTCGAGGTCGCTCGTTTCGAACGCTTTGAGCGTTGCGTCGACGTCGGTTTCGGCGACGATTGCGACAAACCCGATTCCCATGTTGAACGTGCGGAACATGTCTCCTGGCGGGACCTCACCGAGTCGTTGGAGAACTTCGAACACGTGTGGCACTTCCCATTTCGAACGATCCAGGATTGCCCGTGTGCCCTCGGGGAGAACGCGTACGACCTTTCCCGGAAGCCCACCTCCTGTGATATGTGAAAGACCGTGAGGCTGGACCCTCGCCATCAGGTTCATGATCGCAGGCGAGTACACGATGCTCGGTTCGAGTAGCACGTGCGCAGTTGGCACATCGGTGTCGGGGAATGGTTCGTCGAGAGGAAGGTGTTTCTCGACGATCGCCCGGACAAGCGAAAACCCGTTGGAACGCAGGTTCGGACTCTTGACACCGACGATGACATCGCCAGGCGATACGCGGTCGGTGTCGATCTCGTCACCCAGCTCGACGATTCCAAGCGCGGTTGCGGAGATATCGAATTGGTCCGCTGCCATAACGCCGGGGTGCTCGGCTGTTTCCCCACCGAGTAGTGCGATGTCGGCCTCTGCGCACGCGTCGGTGATCGATTCCAGGATCGTCTCGATCGTGTCGAGGTCGAGCATCCCGACGGCGATGTAGTCGGTAAGTGCGATCGGCTGTGCGCCGGCGGCTGCGAGGTCGTCTGCAACCATCGCAACAGCGTCGTAACCGAGGCCTTCGAAAAGGCCTGCTTGTCTTGCGATGTCTACCTTTGTGCCGACACCATCGGTGGACATCATCAGAACCGGATGTTCGAAACCCGCGGGAATCTGTAGGCCGGCTGCGAACCCACCAAAACCACCGACGACGTCTTCGGTCCATGTGCTCGTGACGCGCCAACCTATGCGGTCGACGAGTTCATCGGCCGCATCGAGGTTCACTCCCACTCTTTCGTAACTCGTCATGTGGATTGCTCGAGGAGAAACTTGTTGTCGGTCATCGGCACGTCTGTCGGGTAGATCCCGGAAAGACATGCTGTACAGAACGCATCGGCATCTGAACCCGTGGCCTGGATGAGGTTTTCGAGGTCAAGGTATACCAGCGAGTCGACGTCGAGTTCCTCGGCGATCTCCTGAACGTGCCTATCTGCTGCGAGCAGGGTCGAGCGATCTCCGGTGTCCATTCCGTAGAAACATGGCCAGCGATACGGCGGGGAGGAGATGCGAAGATGAACCTCGGTGGCTCCGGCTTCCCTCACCATCGCTACGAGTTGTTTGGTTGTCGACCCTCTGACGATCGAATCGTCGACGAGAACCACTCGCTTCCCGCCGACAACCCCGGACATGACGTTCAGCTTCATTCGCACGCCGCGGTCCCGCATTGTTTGGGCTGGCTCGATGAACGTGCGCCCGACGTATCGGTTCTTTACCAGGCCGTCCGTGTAGGGAACCCCGGAGACCTCAGCGAAACCCTGAGCCGCAGGAATCCCCGACTCGGGAACGGGAACCGTGATGTCAGCATCGATCGGTGCCTGGACTGCGAGCAGCCGCCCCATCTCTTGTCGTGTTGTCTGAATCGTGCGCCCGAGCAGGGTCGAGTCCGGTCGAGCGAAGTAGACGAACTCGAAGATGCAGAGTCGAGACTCTTCTTCCTCGAAGGGAAATCTGCTTCGTGGTCCATCAGCGTCGATGATTACCATTTCGCCCGCCGCAACTTGCCGCACGAACTCGGCTCCGAGAATGTCGAGGGCGGCACTTTCTGACGCAAGGACCCAACTGTCCTTGAGTCTGCCAAGACACAGCGGCCGGAAGCCTCGTGGATCCCGCACACCGACGAGGGTCGTACGATCCATGACCGTCAGAGTGAAGGCACCCTCGAACGACGGCAGCGTTTCGACAAGGGCTTCCTCCAACGTCAGATCGTCTTTTGACATGGCGCGGCCGATCGCCTCGGTCATCAGTTCCGAGTCCGTCGAGGCTGCGAGCGGACCCCATCGCTCGGCGAGCAAAGAAGTGTTCGTGAGATTCCCGTTGTGGGCGAGAGCGATGGCGTTCGTGTCGAGGTGGCGGAACACTGGTTGGGAGTTCTCCCAACTGTTGGATCCGGTGGTCGAGTATCGGGTATGGCCGATCGCAAGCTCACCCGGCAGCCCTGCCAGGATGCTCTCGTCGAACACCTGCGCGACGAGTCCGAGGTCTTTATACACGGTGATGTTGTCGCCGTCGCTGACAGCGATCCCCGCGCTTTCCTGACCGCGATGCTGGAGAGCAAAAAGACCAAAGTACGAGAGACGTGCCGCGTCGATGCCCTTGCCGCTGATGCCGAAGACGCCGCACGCTTCTCCGGGTCGATCGAGGGTGGTGTCACTGATGCAGTGCTCGTTCACGGCGCGCAGTGTACCTGGTCCGTGTCGTCGCCCATCAGACCGTGATGGTGATAGCAAGCGCAGCGATCGCGACACCGACGGCGATCACCGTCCGCACAGCCCTCGCGTTTGGTTTGCCGACCGCGAATGAGGACCAGAGCCATGCGATGAGCAGACCGGCTGCGAAACCACCGAGGTGTGCTCGCCATGCGATGTTGGAGACGAACAGGGGGAGCGCCATGTTGATCGCGAGCAGCACACCGAGCTGGTTGAACATTGAGCGGCCACCCGGGGTGTTGCGCATCTTCCATGCAACGAACATCCATGCACCGAACAGGCCGAATATCGCCCCGGATGCTCCAATCGCTACCTGGTGGCTTGGACCGAACGCATAGGCTGCCATCCCACCGGCTCCCGCCGACGCAACATACAATGCCGCGAAGGCTGGGCCACCAACCTGCTGTTCGAGACGCGGCCCAAAGAGGTAGAGAGCGTACATGTTGAAACCGATGTGTAGCAGGCCGGCGTGAAGCAAAGCAGCGCTGAAGATCCTGTACCAGTCGCCCTGCTCGACGAGAAAGTTGGCCTGGGCGAAGGTTCGAAATAGCCACTCGTCTGCCTGCGGTGAAAGACGGCCCGCTACGAAAATCGCAACCGTGACAGCGATGATCGTGAACGAGACGGGTGACGTCTGAAACGATGGTCTCCCGATCGTCTGGCGTGCGTGCACTACGCGCGCGCCCGGCGCAGGTGCCGCACACTCAGGACACTTCTGGCCCACGGATGCGTCGTGTGAGCACTCGACGCAGATCGGCTTTCCGCAGTTGCTACACGACAGACGCGTCTGTCGGTCGGGGTGCACGTAACACGTTGTCACATCATGTTCTTCCATCGTCATGCAAAGGTAACGAAACGGGAGCGAAACGTGTTCCGCGGTCGCTTCGCTCGAGATCGCTCGCTGGCGCTCGCTTACGGTACGTTCGCTGCGCTCACTCTCGGTAGAGCGTATCGCTCGGCTTCGCCTCGCTGAGGGTAGAAGCAAGGGCGCGAGCC
>BTQP01000154.1:0-4435 GCA_036985935.1 Acidimicrobiia bacterium
TGTCAGCCTCCCAGAGGAAGAGTTCGCCGTCTTTACCACTCGTCGCGATCAGCGTGGCGTCACCAGTGAGATCGGAGACGGTGCCAGCCTCGATACGGCTCTGTACCCGCAGGCCACCGAGAGCCTTGGTGATCACATCCAGGACGTCACCCGGTACCTCCTGACCGTCGGCCTCGAGCCGGTCGACGGCCTCGAGAGCAAGAAGAACGCTTGCCTCGGGATCGCTGTTCAGGTCGGAGATCGCTGCGGTCGTCAGGCTCTGAACGGTTGCGGCGAGAGCCGCGGCATTTGCTTTTCTGGTGCGGTCGAGCGCCACCAGGCTCAGCACCGTGGTCGCCGTGACGGCAATTAGCAGCACTACCACCAGTGCGAGTAGTCGACGGACGGACCGTCGCTCGGTGGCCGTCTCTCGGTCGGTCCTGCTCTGCTCGGATGCCTGTTCGGTATCCCTTCGGGTGAGGCTGGCGTCGACAAAGGCACGTTCACTCTTGACCAGCGCGAGACCGGAGGTAGTGGTCCAGATCTCCATCTGGGCAAGCCGGCTGCCGGTCAAGAGATAACCGGCGTCGCGGTCCGCGGAGATCCACTCTTCGGCGGCGGTGGCGAGCCGACGGTGTATAGCGAGGTCTTCGCGGCTTTCTTCGATCCAGTCCCGCAGTCGGCCCCACTCGCGTAGGAGGGCCTCGTGGGCGACCTCGACGGTGGGCCCCCTTGTGACAGGATCACGGTCGAAGGATAGGAGACGGTGAAGACCGTACACCTCGATCGCCGCAGCGATGAACCTCGTATCGCCCTCGAGGCTGAGCAGCTCCGATCTGAGCACCCTGCGGCGTGTGTCATCCTCTGCGCTGTGACCGACAGCCACAAGCCGGAGAAAGAGCTGGCGCGTCGCCACACGTCCCGGACCATCAAGAGCGGCGTACAGCTCCTCGGCACGATGGCCCAGCGCACCGATAGCGCCACCCATCGCCTGATATGCCTCCTTCGTCATCGTTTTCCCTGAGCGGTTGTCGAAGAGTTCGGTGAGGGCATATTGCAGGAGCGGCAGTGCGCCGGGTTGATCGCTGACATCGTTTGCCATTTCCGCGACCAGACCCGCTTCGAAGATGACGCCTTTGCGTTCTGCGGGTGCTGTGATGGCCTCGACCAATTCTTCGAGCGACAATGGGAGGATTGTCTCGGTGCCGACCTGGACCAGCTCACCGAAATTTCTGTAGGCGAGTGGGCGGTCGTAGAAGTCGGCCCGCAATGTGATGACTACGCGGATCCTGCTGTGGGATTCTCCAATTGCGGCTCGCAGACTTTCGAGGAAATGGATGCGAGTGTTTTCGTCCGCCACGAGGGTGAACAGTTCCTCGAACTGGTCGATCACGAGCACAAGCTCCGATTCGTCGTCCGGGAGTACTCGTTTGACGGCACGGAGCAGCCCGTCTTCGTCTGCACCCAACTGTTCGAGCAATGTAGCGGGAGGGTTGACCGCGATGCGGAGCAGTCCTGCCTCCAGCTCCTCGAGCGGGTGGGACCCGGGAACCATTTCTACGACGAACCAGCGTTCGGAGTTCGCAAGCCCTCCTCCTCGCAGAGCCGGTATCAATCCTGCGCGGACTGCGCTCGATTTGCCGCTGCCGCTGGGACCGACGAGGGCGAGGAATCGAGACCCGCCAAGCCGGTCGACGAGCTTCTCGATGAGGGCCGTTCTTCCGAAATAGTCAGATGCATCGGTCTGCTGGAAGGCTCTCAGCCCCTTGTAGGGGTTCTCGATCGAGCTATCAACGACGAGCTCCTGGGGTCGCGACTCGGGCACTAGCACACCCGTGAATGCATTCAGGAACTCGTCGATCGTGTTGTACCTATTGGCCGGGTCGCCGGCCGTCGCCTCCAAGATGACACGCTCGATGGATGACAGATGCATCGGCAGCGGCGGAAGCGGCTGAGAGAGGAATGCGTTCGCTAGCTCGTCGCCGGCGAGATCAGGAAACGGATGATGCCCGGTGAGAAGCTCGAAGAGGACAAGCCCGAGACCAAAGATGTCGGTCTGTGGTGTGGCAGGCTCGTTTCTGAGTTGCTCGGGCGAATAGTAGGAAGGCGAGCTCGTCGGTGCTCCGTTCGTGGCGCCGAACGCGAGGTCGGCTGCTATTCCAAAGTCGGAGAGATAGGCGTTCCCCTCGTCGTCGAGCAGAATGTTTGCTGGTTTGACATCCCCATGGGAGATCCCGTGACGGTGAGCTACTCGAAGAGCTGCTCCGACCTGGTTGATGAGGCGACCTGCCGCCTCGATGCTCCATGGTCCACGACGAAGGGTCCCTTCGAGGCTTCCCGCTCGCATCCATCGCATCGCGAGGTACGCACCGTCTCCTTCTCGCCAGAAATCGTAGAGGGGGACGATGTGAGGGTGCTCAAGCCTGGCGACGAGTTGTGCCTCGTTCTCGAAGCGTCTGATGAACTCGGGGTTGTTTGCGTACCAGGGGCGGATGACCTTGATGGCTACCTCTCGTCCCACGGAGGCCTGGTATGCCAGATACACGACGCCAAAGGTGCCCTGGCCGATCTCCTCTCGCATTTCGTATCCTCGAACGGCGCGACCGGTTGCCGATGTCGTCACTTGCTCGTCTGGAGGGAGTTCGGTGGCATGACCCTTAAGGATGAGTGACGGGTCCTGGAGCAAGATCCGTTCCTCGAGCTGTTGTAGCTCTGCCGAGGGGTCGATACCAAGATCCTCTGCAAAGAGCGCGCGCGCCTTTTGATAGGTGCGTAACGCCTCCGCCTGGCGTCCCGCCCGGTACAAAGCCAGCATCAGCTGGCCCCAGAGGCGCTCACGGAACGGGTGCTCGGCGGTAAGGCTCTCCAGCTCACCGATGACATCGCCGTGATGCGCAAGAGCCAGCTCCGCCTCGATGCGATCTTCGATGACGGCGATTCGCGACTCCTCGAGTCGGGAAACGTGCGCCCTGGCGAAATCGGCATACTGCAGATCACCGAAAGGGACGCCGGTCCACAGTGCAAGAGCCATCTGGAAGATCGAAGTAGCGTCTGCTGCGCGTCCATCACCGAGCGCTGCCCTGCCCTGGGAAGCCAGGGATTCGAAGACATCGATGTCCAACTCACCGTCGGCCACGTCCAGCAGATAGCCGCCGTCGCGAGTATGAAGCAGAGAACCGTCTGTATCGTCCAGTGCCTTGCGAAGGTCCGACACGAAGCGCTGCACAGAATTGCGGGCCGTCTTTGGTGGGTCTTCGGTCCACAAGGAGTCGATCAGTTGGTCGGTCGAAACGACCCTATTGGCGTTGAGTAGCAGCATCGCAAGCACCTCGCGGGTGCGCGCACCACCCAACGGCACGTTGCGATCACCGTCGAAAACCTCGATCGGTCCAAGCAGCACAAACTCCATGCAGGCACCCTACGGAGGGCATCAGGGGGCCACGAACGTAAATGTCGTCGTCACGACACTTGCAGTTGTGATCGCCCGCTCATTTTCTGTCACATCCACTCGGTACACTCTCAACACTTCGAGGGTTCAAGCAAGAGCGGAGCGGTGAGCGACCATGGCGAGCGATACGATCGTCATCAAAGGTGCGAGGGAGCACAATCTCAAGAACATAGATCTTGAGCTGCCAAGGGACCAATTGATCGTCTTTACGGGTCTGTCGGGCTCCGGGAAGTCGTCGCTTGCCTTCGACACGATCTATGCCGAGGGCCAGCGTCGATACGTGGAGTCGCTGTCGGCGTACGCTCGCCAGTTCCTCGGTCAGATGGACAAACCGGATGTCGACTTCATCGAAGGTCTATCGCCTGCGATCTCGATCGACCAGAAGACAGCGAGTCGGAACCCGCGATCGACGGTCGGTACCGTTACCGAAATCCACGATTATCTGCGACTGCTGTTCGCCAGAATCGGTGTTCCCCATTGCCCGAACGACGGCAATACCGTGTCGCGTCAGACACCCCAACAGATCGTTGATCGTATTCTGGAACTCGATCAGGACACGAAGTTCGTCGTACTCGCACCGGTGATCCGTGGGCGCAAGGGCGAATACGACTCCCTGATCGCTGACCTCATCAAGGCGGGTTTCTCGCGTGCGCGGATCGATGGCGAGATCAGAGATCTGACCGACGATCTCGATCTCGCCCGGTACGAGCAGCATACGATCGAGGTTGTGGTCGATCGTCTTGTCCGTCGGGATGGGATCGAACGACGACTGACCGATTCGGTTGAGACCGCGCTCGGACTGTCGGAGGGGTCAGCGATCGTCGATATCGAAGATGGTCCAACGTTGACGTTCTCTCAAGCGTTCGCTTGTCCCGAATGCGGGTTGTCTTTCGATGAGCTCGCGCCACGAAACTTCTCATTCAACAGTCCCTACGGTGCGTGTCCGGACTGTTCCGGTATCGGTACGAAGTATCAAGTCGACAGCGACCTCGTCGTTCCTCAGCCGGA
>BTQP01000155.1:0-4391 GCA_036985935.1 Acidimicrobiia bacterium
CTCATCGTGCTGCTGGCTCGACGATGTTCGCTGCCGACAAGGGCTGTCCTTTGGTACGGATTCGTCCAGGCGGTCTTCGGACTCACCATCCCGTATGTCCTGTTCACGTTTGCATACAACGAGGCATCGGCAGGTTTCGTCGGTTTGCTCACGGCCCTGATCCCGCTTGCAACAGCGGTGTTCGCAACGTTCATGCTTCCAGACGAACCCCTGACGAAGGGCAAGCTTCTTGCGCTCTTCGTCGCCTTCACCGGCGTTGCAGCGCTGATGCTCTCAGGTGATTCGGGTCTGTCCGAGGGTGGCCGACCGCTGGTCGCTATCGGCCTCGGACTCACATCGGTCGCGACCATCGGGTACGCAGGCGCTTTCGCAAAACGGTACGCAGGAAGTTATGACCCGATCATGCTGACGGGTTTGCAGTTCGGAATCTCTGCGACCTGGCTCGTCGCAGCCATGGTCGCAATCGAAGGGCTGCCGACGGATGTCTCAGGTAAGGGCTGGGCGCTCATCTTCGAGATGGGCATATTTGCATCGTTCATGCCGTTCGTCGTGTTCTTCTGGCTCCTGCAATCGATCACCGTCACCGACGCATCGCTCGTTGGGTACCTCGTGCCGTTCGTGACGCTGATTGGAGGGATCGTCCTGTTGGGTGAAGAACTCCAGTCCGGCATCATCCTGGGAGGCGTCCTCGTGTTCAGCGGAATGGTCATGGCAGACCGTGCGGGCCGCAAGCAAGCCAGGCTGCGTAGCCATGCCGCAGCGCCTGCGCCTTAGACAGCGAGATCGCGAGATTCGAAGCGCCACAACGCGATCGCGGTGCCGACGACAGCCACAAGCAGAAGCAATAGGTACTGCGGCTCGAAACCCTTGCCGAGCGGCGCTTTGTCACCGAGGTACCAGTAGAACGGGGACAGGCTCCGGAACGGTGCCAGGCCATCGACGATCGAACCGAGGCCGTTGAGGAACCAGGCGACCGCACCGATCGCCGCGGTGATGCCGATCGCAGGGCCTGAACCCAGGAGTGACCACAGGGCAAGGGCGATCCCGCCGAAACACAACGCCAAGAGAGCCAGCCCGACGTTCGCCGCGACGATGTTCACAACGTCGAGCCCGGTGTCCCATATGACGTTCCCGACGAGGCCGACGACGGCGAGCAAGAATCCGATGAACAGTGCGAGCACCGCGATCGCAGCTGCCTTGGCACCCAGGACGCTGCGTCGCTTGAGCGGATTGGACAGCACCATGTCGAGGATGCCCGTGGACTCCTCTTTGGCGATGAGTCCCGAAACGGCGCCGACGGCAAAGATCATCATCACGATCGGACCCACGGACTGATACGTCCTCGACGAGACGAACCCCGCCGGCGTCGATAGGGATTGAGGGTCCGTCATGCCCAGGAGAGCGAAGATCTCCTTTGGCATTGCGTTGATGAGATCTGAGATCGCCTGGGTGTCCTGCGCAAACGTTGGCCACGCCGCAAACGTGACGAGCATGAGAGCCGCAAGGCCTCCCGCCCACGCAAACACAGACTTTCTGCGGTCCCACAGCGCTTTCGTGAGGACACCACCAAGCAGCCAGGTCGTCCGCGGGTCCCGTACTTTGGCCTTGCGTCGACGTGACGTGGACTCGGGAACGACGGAACGTTCCGTTGCGATGTCGCGCCGGTTGAACAACCCGACCGCAAGGCCCACCAGCACGACCGTTGCAAGTACGAGCCACAGATGGCCGGTGGACCAGCCGTTGAGCAGCGGCAGGTCTTCGAGATACCAGCTGAACGGGCTCAGTTTCGAAGGGATCTCGAGCCAGTCGAAGATGGCAGAGAACGCGTTGACGAACCACGCAAGAACCGAGAGAACGATTGCGACGCCGATGGCGGTCGATGGCCTTCCCGTGAAAGCGCCGGTGACGAGCGTGATGGCGCCGAACACGAGGCCGAGCAGCCACAACGAAACGCTCACTGCGAGTATCCCCTGAACGGAGAGTCCCATGTCGATCACGACGTTGAGGATGAGCAGCATGCCGGCGATCGCGAACGCGACAGCCGCCGTGAGCACCTCAACGACTCCAGCCTTTTGAATCATCACGGAGGCCCTCGAGATAGGCGCAGACAGCAGCATGTCCATCGTGCCGTTCTTCTCTTCCGATGCGGTGGCGCCCACCGCGACGGAGATCGCGAGACCGATCATCATGAACGGACCGAAGAGCGAGAAGAACTGGGCCTGGAGGAACCCCGCACCTGTGAGGTACGTTGCAGGGTCGATCCCGAAGATGGCCATCATCTCGGGCGGGATGTCTTCGATGAACTTCTCCATCGCCCCGGAATCCCTCATGATCGGATACACGAACGAGATCCACGCGATCAGGAGGCCTGATCCGAGGATCCACCATACGATCGTGCGTCTGCGGTCCCATACCGCTTTCGCAAAGACGCTACGAAACATCCATGTCACCTGCGTAGTACGACAGGAACACGTCTTCGAGTTCGCTGTCACGACTCGAGATGGAGACGACCTCATGGTTCGCCGCTTCCTTGATCACCGTATCGAGCGACCCGCTCACGGTGATCGCCACGACGGTGCCGCCGTTTCGGGACTCTGCCGTACGGACGCCATCGAGGTCGGAGAAGACCATCTCGTTCACCGGCGATGCGAACTGGATCGATACCGTCGAATGTGCCTTCGCTTTGAACGCCTCGACACTATCGACCGCAATCAGGCGACTCTCACGCACGATTCCGACGCGGTCGGCGACGGCGTCGACCTCCGGAAGGATGTGAGACGACAGGAAGACCGTGCGTCCCTGTTCACGGATTTCCTTGATGAGCTCCTGGAACTCCTGCTGCATGAGTGGATCGAGCCCTGATGTCGGTTCGTCGAGGATCAGCAGTTCGGGCTGGTGCATGAAGGCGTTGACAATGCCGACCTTCTGACGGTTCCCCGTCGAGTAGTCCTTGATCTTGCGGTCAAGATCGAGCTGGAAGCGTTCGGCAAGAGAGGCCATTGAGGTGGTGCAGTCACACTTGCGAAGGTTCGCAAAGTAGATGAGGAACTCGCGGGCCGTCATGCCGTCGTACATCGAAAGGTCGCCCGGCAGGTAGCCGACTCTGCGACGGATCTCGAGCGTGTCCTTGATGATGTCCATGCCGAGCACCGACCCGGAACCACTCGAAGGGAACAGGAAGTTGAGCAGCGTGCGGATCGTCGTGGACTTGCCCGCCCCGTTAGGTCCGATGAACCCGAAGACTTCACCTTCGTGCACCTTGAGGTCGAGGTCGATGATCCCCGGCGAACTCCCGTAGTACTTCGTCAGTCCCGACGTCTCGATCGCGATCGCCATGTGTGCACCCTTCGTCCGTGGCAAGGGTAGGAGGCCACCGTTGTCGTTGGTCACCGACCGATGATTTCATCGTGTCGGTTTCGTTGAATACTGTGTACATCCAGCAGCAACCGATGGAGCACAAGCGGTGAACCGATTGAACGGGGATCTCGAGCAACACGATTTTGCGTATCTCACGACGTCGGGACGTGTCACGGGACAGCCGCATCGGGTCGAGATCTGGTTTGTGATCGTCGACGGGTTCCTGTGGGTCAACTCGGGTGGAGGTCGGCGGTCCGACTGGGTGAAGAACCTGATCGGCGATCCTCGTGTCGTGGTCGAGGTTGGCAACGACTGCTGGTCCGGCACAGGGACGCTACGCGACGATTTGGCCGAACACCCGGCTCGAAAACGCCTCGCTGCCCGATATCAGGGATGGAGCGAGGACCAGCCGCTCAGCCAATGGGCTACCGAGAGCTTGCTGATACGTTTCGAGGTCGACCGTGCCTGTTGACGAACGCTTCGATCCCGAGAACCTCCGGAAGGCGCGAATCGGCAGCCACGAAGCATTCCGTGCGCTTGTCGAGCCGTACCAGGCCGAACTCAAACGCCATTGTTATCGCATGACAGGCTCTTTTGATGACGCGGACGACATCGTGCAGGAGACCCTCTTTCGGGCCTGGCGCGGTTTGGGTGCCTACGTGAGTCGTGGCTCGTTTCGCGCGTGGCTGTACCGCATCGCCACCAACCGGACGTTGGATCTGCTCGGCAGCGCCCATCGGCGCCGTGAAGTCGTCAACGCGGCGGGTGAGCCGGCCTGGCTGCAGCCGTATCCCACGACAGGACTCGATGAGACCGGCGACGCCGTAACCGAGCTCGAGACGGTCGGTCTTGCGTTCGTCGTTGCGCTCCAGAACCTTCCCGGCCGCCAACGGGCAGCCCTGCTTCTGTGCGACGTATTGGGTTTCACTCCCGCAGAAGCGGCCGACATACTCGACACGACGGTGCCTGCGACGAACAGTTTGCTGCAGCGGGCCCGCACCACGATCAGCCGTATCGAGCCGTCGAACCCGTTC
>BTQP01000156.1:0-4354 GCA_036985935.1 Acidimicrobiia bacterium
TACTTCTCGTACGTCGCGGACCACTACCGGGTGCGACCGAACGAATACGAGGGCGTGCTTCCTGTGCGAGATATCGACATCGCCAACGTTCTGCCTGACGATCCCAAGGGCGTGTACGACATGCATCGGTTCATCGACGGACTCGTCGATGAGGGATCGTTCTTTCCGATCAAGAACCTGTTTGCGAAGGAGCTGATCACCGGATTCGCACGTTTGGACGGTCGGTCGATCGGCATCGTCGCTTCACAGCCGGCCCATCTCGGTGGGGTCCTCTTCATCGACTCTGCGGACAAAGCGGCGAGGTTCATGTGGTTGTGCGACGCTTTCAATATCCCTCTCCTGTTTCTCGCCGACGTGCCAGGATTCATGATCGGGACCGAAGTAGAGGCCCAGGGCATCATTCGTCACGGTGCAAAGATGCTCACGGCTATGGCGGAGGCAACCGTGCCCCGGATCTCGGTGATCGTCCGCAAAGCCTACGGAGCCGGTTTGTACGCCTTCTCAGGCCCGGGGCTGCGTCCCGAAGCCACGATCGCCCTCCCCACCGCTGAGATCGCCGTCATGGGCCCTGAAGCTGCTATCAACGCTGTGTATTACAACCGGATCGAGGCTTTGGAAGAACCTGATCGCACGGCATTCGTGGACGAGAAACGGCGCGAATACGAGGAGGATGTTGATCTCCTTCGACTGGCAGCCGAGGGAGTCATCGATGCGATCATCGAACCCGAGGACCTCAGAGATGAACTGATTCGACGATATGCGATCGCTTCGAACAAGGACCGTCGTTTCTCAGACCGACGACACGGGGTACCCCCCGTATGACCGACCGCGACCACGCTGATGAGGTCGATCTCGGCGCATCCGATGATCTCGACGACATCGATCCGCCCTGGCCGTGGTCGTTCATCCTGCTCGTGGTTGCGGGAGCGATCTACCTGATATTCCGTTTCGTCGAGGTTGGCATAAAGATCTTCAACTAGGGGACCGCGCGGATTGGGCCAACGCCTTCGGCCGTAGTGCCGGGTGGGCCGGTATCGTGCCGGCTACGGGCTGTGGCGCAGTCTGGCAGCGCACTGGTCTGGGGGACCAGGGGTCGCCGGTTCAAATCCGGCCAGCCCGACCACACAACGTGCGGCACCACCGGTGCCGGCGCCCTACGATGACAACCGCCATATATACGTCTGACAACCCTGGGTACGCGACGTAGAGTGCGCTAGCCAACCCTGGTGTTGAAGGATTCGATGAGGTCGTCGATCGGGTCGGCCATGGCCTGGATGTCGGTCCAGTAGGTCTGGTCGTACCACTGTGCCTGGATCTCGTCGTAGGTCTTGCCCTGCTGCTCGACCCACGTGTAGTACTTGAGGTTGTGGATCCTCTTGCGGTCGTAGTACCCGAGCTCCTGGACGTGGTCGATTCCCTGACCGAGCAGGTGACGGTGATAGGTCGCTGCAGCATCGATCTCGGTCAATTCACCACGGGCGGCGTTCATCTCAACCAGCCTGCTCTGGTACATCTCCATCGAATCGGTAGCCACGGTCACGATCACGTCGTTGCTGTCGAGTTCGTAGTACTTGGCCATCTTGATCGCCATCAGCACGTTGCCAACACCGGAGATGCCGAGCATCGGGAGTTTCTCCAGCACGCTGTCTGCCACCCCCTGATCGGCGAGGTACTGGCGTCCTGCCGGCTCGTTGAACAGACGAATGAGGCTGACGGACGCCTCGTCGTCAACCCCCATCGCCATGTCGGTGTTGCGGACATTGTGCACCCACGGAATGTGTTTGTCCCCAATACCCTCGATGCGGTGTTCGCCGAAACCGTTGTAGATCATCGTCGGACATTGCACAGCTTCGCCCGCAACGATCTTGGACCCGGGGAATCTCTGTTTGAGATAGTCACCTGAAGCGATCGTGCCCGCTGAGCCCGTTGTTACCGTCAGGCCGGCGAACCGATCATCGGGCCCCATCACCTCCGCAAGCACCTCCTCCATCGCGGGTCCCGTGACCGAGTAGTGCCAGAGGTAGTTCCCGAACTCGTCGAACTGGTTGAAGATCATCAGGTTCTGGCCGGACGCCCGCAGCTCGTTGCATTTGTCGAATATCTCTTTGACGTTCGACTCGGTACCCGGTGTCCTGATGATCTCGCCCGCGACGGACTCAAGCCACTCAAACCGCTCGGCACTCATTCCCTCCGGCAGGATCGCTATGGATTCGCATCCGAGCAGGTTCGAGTCGTAGGCACCGCCCCTGCAATAGTTGCCTGTGGAGGGCCAGACTGCCTTCTGGGCAACCGGATCGAACTGGCCTGTCACGAGGCGGGGAGCCAGGCACCCGAAGGCAGCGCCGACCTTGTGTGCACCAGTGGGAAACCACTTTCCCTCGAGAACAACGATGCGAGCGGACACACCGCTCACCTCCGGCGGCACCTCGAAGAAGTTGACACCACCAAATCCGCCACCTTCAGGTATCGGTTGGTTGTGCCACGTGATCCGGAAGAGATTGATCGGGTCGAGATCCCAGAGGCCGACATCCTGGAGCCTCGCCGTGACGTCGGAGGGAATCAACGAAGGATCGCGCATCTGCTTGAAAGTCGGTACGCGAAAGTTCCGCTCTCGTGCCCGAGCGATCGCCTTCTCGAGTCCGGCTTCGTTGATGGTCAGATCAATCATCTTGTTCCCTTCGGTTCGTCATTTCCGCCGCAAGACTGGAAAGGCTCGGTTGTACATATAGAGGTTTCGTTCCGGCCGCACCGACCGCCTTCATCGCGGACGATACGTCCTTCAAACCGTTGCCCGTGACGAGCACGACAACGGTCGCGTGACGACCGATGTGACCCTCGCGCACCGCCATTTCGAGGCCAGCGTATGCAGCAGCTGCAGCGGGTTCGGCGAACACGCCCGATTTACGTGCGAGTGTCGGGATCGCGGCGAGTATCTGATCATCCGACACACGAAGGTATAAACCCCCGGTGTCGCGTACAGCTGCCATCGCCTTGAGACGATCTCTCGGGAGGTCCGCACTGATGGAATCGGCAACCGTGTCAGCTGAAATCGCTGCTTTCGTAAGAACGTCCTCGCCGGATTCGAACGCCTGCACGAGGTAGTCGCTGCCCGCGGCCTGGATACCAAAGATCCTCGGAGAGTTCGTGATCCAACCGAGTGCAAGGGCGTCCTTGATCGCCTTGTGGATGCCGCCGATGATGGAACCATCTCCGACACTTACGAATATCGCATCCGGTGGGTCCCATGCCAGCCCCTCGAGTATCTCAAGTCCAGCGGTCTTCTTCCCTTCTGTCATGTACGGGTTGTAGCCGGTGTTTCGGTTGTACCAGCCATATGCGGCGGCGGCCTCCATGCTGAGATCGAAAGCGTCGGTATAGGTGCCGTCGACGAGGGCCACCGTTGCCCCATATGCAAGCAATTGCGCGATCTTCGCCTCCGGCGCCGACGCGGGAACAAATATGACGTTCTCTTGCCCGACACTCGCACAGATGCCGGCGAGCGCGGCAGCTGCGTTGCCGGTGCTTGAGGTGGTGATGACATCGGTGCCGAGCGCCCGAGCTCTTACGACGGCGATCGCCGACGCCCTGTCCTTGAGAGATCCGGTCGGTTGGCGCCCTTCGTCCTTGATGAGCAGCCGTGCGACCCCGAGTTCGGTTGCAAGGACCGGTGCGTCGTACATCGGTGTTCCACCAACGGTGAGCGGTGGTACGGGTTCGTCGGGGGATACGGGCATCAGATCCCGATAGCGCCACATCGTCCTATCCGGATCCTGTGCCAGCGACTCCCTTGTCAACGTGTGCGATACCCGCTCGTAGTCGTACGTCACATCGAGGATGCCATCGTCGCCGTGGTCCGGGCACACGTACCCGGGGAACGACGACGGATATGTGACGCGACACACCAAACACGTGAGACCGTTGACATTCTCCATGGAATCATCCTTGGCACCACGTCGACACTTGTCAATTCATGAACGATGACACACCGTGTTGGCGATGAGTACACGTCTCGCGCGGTACACCGCTGCTGTGGTGTCGACGCTATCGTCGACGCTATGAAGCTCACATCAGCGATGCTCGCCGACGCAGCCCAGGTCCAGAGTGGCAAGCTCTACGTCCTTGGCGGAGGGTTCGACACGATATCGGTTCGTTCCCTGCCATCCGTTCACCGGAACCTCACACTTGCGATGGTCGCCGAGGTCAGCCCGGACGAACGACAGCGGGACCTCGAATTGACCGTGCAACTCGTCGATGAGGACGGTGCGGAGATCGGCGTGGTGGCGAAAGGGAAACTGCGAGTTGGTGCACCACCGAATCTGCCTCCGGGCTCACCCAGCGTCGTGCCGATCGTGAC
>BTQP01000157.1:0-4348 GCA_036985935.1 Acidimicrobiia bacterium
CGATATCCGCTATCGAGCCTCGCCATCTGTACCAGCCATCATCCATCTGTTCCCCACGCTCGATACTCAGCCTGTACGGAACGCCGTGGTGCCACCGGTAGTCACGCGTGTTGACGTCATCGGGCATCGACGGCAATTGGGAATCGGATCCCGAGAGCAGGCCACCGTGAGGGTCGTACCCGCCCCAGTTGACCGCCGATCGTTCGGGATGCCCGGGATGATGCTGCAGTCCCAGATGCGCTCCCCCGCCGCCAGGTTTGATGAACGCAACCTGCATTGCGAAGAACACGAGACGGTCAAGGTCGGGTCTACGACTCACCTCCAGCGTTACGGTCGCTGATTTCAAACGATCGCCGTAGGGCACATCCCACCACAAATGAAAGGACGAGGCGCCGTTGGAGCTCGAGGGAGACCCCGCGACGCGCTCGCGAACACTCGGAGAAAGAAGGTTCCTGACCCAATCGCGCATACAGCGACACTACTCCCGACATGCTGTCGGTTCCAGTACCACCTACGATGGTGAGATGGCAGTCGTACGCAACCGCGCCCTTCGCATCCTTCTTCTGGTTCTTGGCTGGTTCTGGGTTGGCGTCGCGTTCGTAGGTGTGATCCTGCCCATCATCCCAACCACAGGTCCGGTGCTCCTCGCTGCCTTCTTGTTCTCGATGTCTTCTGAACGTTTTGACAGCTGGCTCGTCAACAACCGCTACTTTGGTGGAATCGTGAGTGACTGGAGAGCCGGTGTCGGGTTCACCGTACGAGCCAAGATCATTGCCGTAACGGCGATCATTCTTTCATTCGGTTTCACGACGATCGTCGCACTCGCCGATTCACCACCGTTGGTACTCATCGCTATGTGGACATTGGCGTTGGCAATAGCGACCTTCGTCGTGACCCGTCCGACGAAACGCCCAACGACATCCAAACCGATGGACGCGGTCAGGCCCTAAACCAGGGCGGCGCCTCGACCGCCTGGTACTAGTACGGCGGAGAAGCGGACCTCACCCATTCATGTGTTCTTCGCCGACCGTCGGCAGTGCTGACGGCATGAGCGGGTTGGGGCGGTTGGCGTGGTATCTCTGGAGTGTCGCACCATCACAGCTGCTGCACAGGACGATCGGACGGGTACCGACCACCGAAAGCTGGGTGCCGCGGCTCTTCTCAACGATCGCAAGCGGCACCGTCTGCATGTCGTCGCCGCCACACCGTGGACAGTCACCTGACAGCGGTCGAATCCAGCGCTCCCCACATGCTTCGCACGTGATATCGATCACGTCGTCGCGCCGTTTGCCTGAGAGTTGCTCGGACTCGCCGCATTCAGGACAGCTCACTCCAAGCGTCATGGCATGCCGGCCATTGCCTGGAACACGGCTCGTGCAACCGCGCTCGGGCGCCCGAACTCGACGAACGCCGCACCAGCGGATCTTGAAACGTCATCCGACGCCGACGCAACAAGCAAGGACCCTGTTGAAACATCGAGGTCCTCAACCGAAACCTGTATCGAATCGTCGATACCGAACAGTTTCCTGACAGCAGAGATAACTGCGGCGTCGATACTGCCGTGGTCACCCACCGACACCGAGGCTTCTCGGTCTTTGTTGTCGGTGACGGTCACGAACACGCCGGATGACGATTCGACGACTGACACCGTTGCCACGGAGGGGCGGTTGCTCACGTCGGGCTGGAGCTGACTCGGCACAGGATGTGAATGGTCTTCTGGCAGGAGATCTACGAGCCCGCGGCCAAGGCCGCCACGTCTGCGCGGCGCGTCATCAGTCGTCTCATCGAGATCGGGAACGTTCTTACCCAACAATGCGCCGACGAGCTCCCTCACTTCCGTGCCGTCTTTTGTCCCGTCAAGCCAAACCCGAGCGACAGGAGTCTCGTCCTCTTTGATCGTCACCTCAGCCGAAGCGACACCTGGAATCGCCGCAAGGTCATCTCGTAGGTTCTCAGTTGCCACATACTCTCCGCGTTCTGGTGGCTCCACGTTACAGACAAACCGTCACACACAGGGTGCACACCCGATATTCCTTGGATACATCTGTCGAGACAAGCCAATCGTCCGCTATGCGAGCGTTCGGGTCTCGACCATGATGCATGCATCGATGAGCGACGGGATCCCAAGTTCAACGACTCTGGCGCGTACGGCCCCGTCTGCTGCACCTGGCTGGATCCACGCGACGGCATCGTCGAGTGCTGCAACGTCGTCAAGCAACCTAAGCGTCCTCACCGGAGGCACGACGAAATTGACGATGTCCGGACTCTCATCCAGGTCCTTCAGCGTGGCGAAACACGGATCACCGTCGACCGTGTCTCTCAGCGGGTTGACCGGCACCACCCGGTATCCCTTGCGCTTGAGGTCGCGATAGATGATCCCTCCGTATTTGGAGGGGTGATCGGTGGCGCCGACGATCGCGATGAGCGGGTCGGCAGAGTTGAGGCGTGCTGAAACGGGATCTGTCATATCGTCTGCAACCCTCGGACTGCGCTTCTATTCCTCTGCGCTGTCCCCGGGACTCGCCTCCTCCGTGTCGCCAGATTTCGTCAGCACCGTTGCAAAGGTTGCGGCGAGAATCTTGAGATCGAGACGGGTGCCGCGCTGCGCAACGTACTTCTCGTCCCACACGGTCCTCTCGGCCAGCGAGATCGAATCGCGACCATGAACCTGGGCATATCCCGTTATGCCAGGTTTGACGTCGAAACGGAGGTTGTCCAAGCCGATGAGCTCTGCTTCCTCACGAACGAGCGGCCTCGGGCCCACCAGCGACATCGAACCCTTCAACACGTTCCACAGGTTCGGGAGTTCATCGATTGACCAGGCTCTGAGCCTTCCACCAATCCGGGTGATTCGCGGGTCTCCTTCGATCCTGATCGTGTACTCCTCGTCGAGGGCATCGGTCGCTCTGAGCCGGTGGATATGGTCTTTGAACACGGAATCGTCGTGATCGAACTTCATCGTGCGAAGTTTCACCATCCAGAAATCGTCACCGTCACGCCCGACGCGTCGCTGTCGAAAAAAGACGGGCCCAGGCGAATCCAGTTTCACCGCGATCGCGGCCACGAGCACGACAGGGAAGAGCAAGAACATCGCAACGAGTGCGCCACCGATGTCGACCGACCGCTTGATCACTCCGTACCCATGCGTGATCTCGGGTTCGTCCATATCTCTGATGAGGACAACAAACGTCAGAGCAAGCAGCGCCGCCGCCTCCCCAACGAAGAAGGCCACAGCCACATGGAGAACCGGGTCGGAGATCGGAATCACCACCGCGATCACCGCGGCGACGACCGCGAACAACCATGCGATCAGGAGGCGAAGCGATTGTCCCCGAGCGACAAGTATCTGGCCGATGAACAAACCGCCACCGGCGAGGACTACACCCGCTCCCGACAGGGCGCCTACGAGAGGCGTCGGGGCGAACCCGGAGCCAAAGGCCACTGAGACCAGAAGTGGCCCGATCAAGAGACCTATAAGCCCACCAAAGAACGAGAGAATGATTGAGGCAATGGCGACTCCACGGGCCCATGACCGCAATTCGCGCCTTTCCCCCCGCACTGCCATCGTGGTGAAAGAGGGCAGAACGCGGGCGATCAGGTTGTATCCGAGCGTCAGAGGCGCTCGTGCAATCAGCAACGTTGCGTAGGTCACGGAAACCTCGGCGTTGGTTGCACCGAGGCGAGAAGCCACAAGCGGACCCGCCAACAACAGAGCCTGTGACGCAGCAGCTGCAAGGATCAGCCCCGAAAGTAGGCCCCGGTCCGATTCGGCCGCCACGTCACTCTCGGCCTCATCCGCGGGTATTCGTATCAGCCTCCAGGGTCGCCACAAAATGATGACAAGAGGCCCGAGGATGTGCGCCCAGGCGAATCCCGTTACGGATGGGGCAACAAGCGATACGACCACGGCCAGCGCGAGTCGAAACAACGAGGCGCCCGCCGACACATACCCGTACGAGCGGAAGCGCCTGAAGCCTGCGAAATATCCGCGCCCGACGGCAAAGAAGAAGTGAACGAGCACCGTCAGAAGTGCGAACATCACGAACTCGCGACGCGAGTCGAAGTACGCATCGCCGGCAACTCCAACAACGATCGCTGCTGCAAACGCGGCCGATGCGGCGACCGCGACGGCCCTGAGCGGGACCACCCACCCGCGCCTGCCGACCGTGATCCGGCGAATCACCAACTGTTCGATCGGCATCAATACGATGATGAAGGCGAGAAAATGGGCTGTCAGAAGAACCGAGAACGGCGCAAAGGCCTCTTCACCGAGGGACCGACCGGAGATGAAGGTAAACGCGTAACCGCCCAGTCCTGCGACGAGGCTGCCAAGGACGATGTCGAGGGT
>BTQP01000158.1:0-4338 GCA_036985935.1 Acidimicrobiia bacterium
ACCACCCAGGTCACCGTCCCTGTGACCGATGCGAGTGGGCAGACCGTGACCACGGTTCCCGGCGATACAACCACATCGACAGCACCACCGACAAACGCAACGCTGTGGGACGGGCTCGACCGCCTCAACATTCTCTTGATCGGCGGCGACTTCGGTGAAGGACGAACGGGAATCCGAACCGACACGATGATCACCGTTTCCATCGACCCGAAAACCGGAGAGACGGCACTGTTCTCCGTTCCGCGAAACTGGACACAGGCACCGCTTCCTGAAGGGATGGGAGTGTGGGACTGTGACTGCTATCCGGAGCTCATCAACGAACTGTGGATTGCGGGTGAGCGATACCCAGATGCCTTCCCTGGCCCGGGAACACCATCCGAAAACGCCGTCAAAGGGGTCATCAGCGAGTTCCTCGGTATCCCGATTCACTACTACGCCATGGTGAACCTCGACGGATTCGTTGACATCGTCGATGCTCTCGGCGGTGTAGAGATCTACGTACCCACCGCGGTCGTAGATGACAAGTATCCCGGAGAAGACGGCACCACGGTAGAGACCATCAACATCCAGCCTGGCTGGCAGAAGTTCAATGGGCACCTTGCCCTTGCGTATTCACGGTCTCGCAACCAGGACAGCGACTACTTCCGGATGAATCGCCAACGTTGCGTCATCGAGGCGATGATGGAGCAGGCCGACCCGGCCTCGCTACTCCTCAACTTCGGGAAACTCGCAGATGTTGTCAAGAAGACCGTGCAAACCGATATTCCGCTCGAGACGCTGCCGGCGCTCGTCGAATTGCTCCCGGACATCGACCTCGACAACACTGTGTCAGTCCGATTCATCCCGCCCGAGTATCACCTCAAGTTCCGCGACGACGGGAAACCTGGACGAGTCGCCAACGTCGACCTTGTACGGGAGCATGTCAATCTCGTGATCACTGACCCGGAGCGAGCCGTCAGAGAGCTGGGTCTCGAGCAACTCGACGACGTATGCGGGGCACCCGGGGGAACGTGAGGCCTGCTATTCCTTGCGTATGAAACTAGACGATTTCGATGATCAGTTCGTCACGACGGCGGTAGGTTCGGCCATCGATCGAGCGAGTCGTTACCCACTCCGATTTTCTCTTGACCGAAACCACTCGCGAGGTTTCGACGAGAGGTGGCAGTGGCGCCGATGACGGACGATCCTCATACTTCGTCGAGTCGTCTTCCGACTGGACAACCGCGATCCCATCGACGGCAACGATGATTTCGGACGGAATCCCTTCATGAGCGTCGACAGCAACATCGCCGTATTTTGACCATGCTACGCCACGCGATGAAGACGACCGCCCGCCCACAGGACCCGGCGTAAATCTCTTGCCGGAATGCGGCATCGATACCCTCCTTCGGCACACCCTACCCGCCGGTGCACCCGCACGGAAGAGCCACTTCTCAACCTGCACTACTGTCTAGTCAGCGTTGAATGGCGCACCTACGACAGATATCGTCACCCAGGAGACCTGAAGTACCATGGCTTATCGAAAACGTTCCGCACTGGTCGCGGGTGCCGTGACAGGTGTCCGCTTCGCAGTGAAGTCCTTCGAGCCGAGCCTGATGCCTCGCTCTGCTATTGATCAGGGACTGATCACGGGCGGGAGCTTTCTCACCGGTTTCCTTTCGGGCACGCTGACTACACGGACGGTCGGTGCCATCCCTCTCGTGCGCAGCAGCGGCTCGATACGCGTCGCGGGTTTCGCAGCAGCGGCAACCAGAACCGCGCAAGGCTTTCGGAACCGTCTCGACACGGGTGAGTCGACGCACAGCCCCGCTACGGCATGGGCCGAAGCAGGAGGAGAGATTCTTGGTGCGGCTGCCCTCGCAGGGTTGACCAAACACAAAGATGTACCTCTCGCAGGTGCCGCGACAACGATCGCTGTCGGTCTCGCTACAGCCTCAGACGCGCAGGCCGCTCTCACAAACCGAACCGACTCACCGGACATCAAATATGTCGCAACCGCCGTAGGAGTTGCGATCGGGGCAAATACGGCCGTCGCGGCGCTCGCAGGTGTTGTCGTGGCCGGAGGAATCGTGCCACGACTTTTTGTGAAATCGACAGCGCTCAGGGCACTGCTTGGTGTTGTCGGGAGCGTGGCGACCGCCGCGGGGATCGCCGCGGCGGCGAAATACGCTGGCTCCAAAGCGATCGCAGGAATCAAAGCAGGAAATGCGAAAACAGAGATCGCCTTTGCGACTGAGCCAGCCCTGAACTCCGTGTCTGGAAGCCAATACAGTTTGGCGCCCTACAGCACGCTTGGCCTGCAAGGTAGAAGACTGGTCTCGTCGGTTACGCCGCCAGAAGTCATCTCAGAGGTCATGGGCGAACAGCCCAGAGCGGAACCGGTGCGTGCCTACGTCGGCATGGAAACAGTCGAGAGCGATGAAGATCGCGTTGAACTCGCCATCCAGGAGCTCAGACGGGCCGGCGGGTTCGAGCGATCGATCATTCTTGCTGCGTCACCGGCGGGCACGGGATACGTCAACTACATCACGGTAGAAGCGGCTGAGTTGATGATGCTCGGTGACATTGCAACGGTCGCGATCCAATACGGCGGGCTGCCCTCGATGCTGTCCGTTGGGCGGGTGCAACAGGCGTCCGAGCTGTACGCGGCCCTCATCAAACGGCTCAGACACGAGATAGACCAACTCGATCGCAGCATCCGCCTTGTCGCATATGGAGAGAGTCTCGGTGCCTTGACATCGGAGAACGGCGTTCAGATGGCCTCACGTGACGGAGAACTCGCCGTCGACGCGGCACTGTGGGTTGGGACCCCGCTCGGATCCTCCCTGTTTGAAGAACTCACGGGCGCACAGGGGGTGCCTATATACGACCGATACGAACAGTACGCCGAGGATGCAGAAGCAGGAAGCCGGCCCACGGTCACGTTCCTCAACCACGACAACGATCCGGTCACGAAATTCACACCGGCAAGTGCATACCGCATGCCCGAATGGCTCACGGCCGCAGACCGGGGAAGAGGCACGAACCCCAGCCAACGGTGGATGCCCGGTATCGCATTCTGGCAAGACCTCATCGATACGAAGAATGCGGCGACGGTCGTGCCTGGAGAGTTCTATTCAACAGGCCACGACTACAGAGCAGATCTCGCTGAGTTCGTGCGGGCCGCATACGGGTTCGACGACGTGACAGACGACCAGATGACACGGATCGAGCAGCGGCTCCGGGCGAGCGAGATAGACCGTTCGGAACGTATAAGCCAGGGACACGTCCAAACGGCGAAGTAGGTGCCCGTGGCTGAAGGAGCGGCCGTCAAGCGGCTGTAGCCACAGCAGCGACGACATCCTGGCGGTGGACCAGGATCTGGTCATGTATGTCACTCAGTGACCGCGACCGCGCAAACCCGCGTATGGCCTTGGCCAGTAGAACGCCGCGTTCGACGATGGCTATCAGTGCATACAATCCGACAGGCAGCATCAGCAGGGCGGCTGCAACACCCTGGGCGTTCCCTCTGCCCCACGCGATCCACGTCCAGATGCCCCAGGTCACGAGAAAGACGAACAGTGCCCCAAGGGGTTTGATGGTCGCCATCACCGCGTCGTCTACCTTGGCCCGGCCGATCAGCCACACGATGGACATCGGTATCGCGTTCACTATCAAGCCCATCAGCGCAAACGGGACAAGGATCAACCCAATGATGATGGTCCGGATCGCATATCCAACGAACTTGGATGCTGAGCTGAGACCCGACATCAGCATCTCATCGGTGAATCCCATGGCATCGAGGTCGGCCTGATACACATCCATCGCCTCGGTTACCGCCGTGACCTCAGCCTCGGGTGAATCGTCGACGAGGCGCGCCAGGCGCTCACGGTCTCCATGCCCGACGTCCATCTCGGCCTTGCCCTCCCCACGGAGCGCGACGTTCGCCGCTGCCGACAGAGATCTGGCCGTTTTCCAGTTGTCGAAGTCCGGTGCGGCGAGTCGCAAACGGCGTTCCATCTCCACGGTCAGGCTGTGCACGAGTTCGCGGTTCGATGCGTCCTCCGCGTCACCGGGTCCGACCCTCTCGGCGACCTCTGCGTCGAGATCCATCTCCCAGCCGATGTCGACGAACACCTCAGAACGCAGCGCCGCCTTGTTCTCATAGTGGATCCCCGCCGAGAGCAGTTGGATACCGTTGACACCGGCAGCGCGTGCACCGAGGGCGATACGGGCAGACCCGGTTTTGATCTTTGCAATAGATGGGTCGTCTACGGTGATTCCCTCTGGGAAGATCGTGATCAACTCATCGCTGTCGAGTGCTGCGTAGGTGGACGCAAACATCGTGTCGTTCGAGCT
>BTQP01000159.1:0-4317 GCA_036985935.1 Acidimicrobiia bacterium
CCTCCGTACGCTGGCTAGTCTGACCGGCCCCGCGCTCGGAGAAGCCCATGACCGAATACTCGCACTACCACCCTCTGGGGAATCCTCCATCAGATTCCACAGCACAACTTCAAGCGTCGCTCCGTGCGTCGCTCGCTTTCGAGGATGAGCGCGATTTCGAGGAACACACCCGCGGGTTCATCGCGAGGCCCGAATTCGCCCAGATCATGGCGGACGCCGGAAATGTGGCGTGGGACATGGGTCGGTATGAATTCCTGCTGGCTGGAGAAGATTTCGACAGCATTCACCCCTCTCTCCAGCGTCAGGCCGTCCTCAACATGGCTTACGGCCTCTACGAGGTCATGCCAGGGATCTGGCAGGTACGGGGTTTCGACCTATCGAACGTGACGTTCATCGAGGGCGACACCGGCTGGATCGTCTTCGACACAGCCACGGCAGTGGAGACGGCACGTGCCGCACACGCATTTATCAATGACCAATTGGGTGAGCGGCCGGTCAGCGCTGTCGTGCATTCCCACTCGCACCTCGACCATTTCGGTGGCGTGCGGGGACTCGTGGAAGAGGAGGACGTCCGCTCGGGCAAGGTTCCGATCATCGCACCGGAAGGGTTCGTCGAGCACGCGGTCGCCGAGAACGTGTACGCGGGGACCGCGATGATCCGCCGCAGCTTCTTCCAGTACGGCGTGTTGATGCCAGCGAACCCCTTCGGGCATGTCGACCAAGCAATCGGCAAGAACGTTGCCAGAGGAATACCCAGCCTCATCCCGCCCACGCTGATCATCACCAAGGACATCGAAGAGCATGTCGTTGATGGTGTCCGCATGATCTTCCACAGCACACCTGGAACAGAGGCTCCAGCAGAGATGAATACCTACTTCCCAGACCTCAAGGCGTTCTGGGCAGCCGAGAATGTCACAGCCACGATCCACAACATCTACACGCTTCGGGGCGCGCTCGTGCGCGACGCACTCCTGTGGTCAAAGAAGATCGGTGAGGCCCTGTACCTGTTTGGCCAGGAAGCCGAGGTGATGTTCGCATCCCACAGTTGGCCACGATGGGGCAATGACCGAATCCAGGAAGTCCTCAGAGGCCAACGCGACACGTATGCCCATCTGAACAACCGCGTGCTGCATCTTGCAAACCAGGGCACGACGATCAATGAGATCCACAACGAGTACGAACTTCCACCATCTCTGCAATCGCAATGGTTTGCACGCAGTTACCACGGGTCGGAAAAACACAACTCCAGAGCGGTCATCAACCGCTACCTCGGTTACTGGGACGGGAACCCTGCAACCTTGATTCCACTCTCACCGAAGGATTCAGCGCCGCTGTTCGTCGAGATGATGGGCGGTGCGGAGCCGATTCTCCGAAAGGGGCGCGAACTCTACGAAGAGGGGCGGTACCTCGAGGCTGTCGAGATCGTGAACAAACTCGTGTACGGCGACCCACAGAACGAGTCGGCCAAACAGCTTCTCGCCGACAACTTCGAGCAGATCGGATATCAACAGGAGAGCTCAAGCGTTCGCAACAGCTTCCTCAGTGGAGCGTACGAGCTGCGATCTCGCATTCCCGAGGGCGTTCCGCCTGCGGCATCGGGTCCGGATCTCATGAGAGCTTTACCGACGGAGATGTTCTTTGACTCCCTGGCGATCCGCATCGATAGCACGCTCGTCGAGGACATCGAATTCGTTGCGAACATCAGGCACCCTGACACTGGCGAAGAACTCGTCTTGGAACTGTCGAACGCAACGCTCACGACCCAGTCAGGTTTCCAGGCGCCGAGTGCCGATCTGACGGTAGACATCACACGCTCTGCGCTCGAGGATCTCATGATGGGATCGACAACGTTCGCCGATCAGATCGACAGTGGCGTTGCGACTGTCATGGGAGACGCAACGGGCCTCAAGCGCATGTTCAACGCACTGATCGATTTCGATCTGCTTTTCGAGATGTTGCCGGGAACGGCTACCCCGAAAGACACATGACACGAGAGGCTCAGCGCCGCGACAACACCAGCGTCACAGCAACCGACGGACCGGTGGACGCCCTTCTACGCCCATGATGGACGAAGAGGCATTGAACTCCTGCCCGACTCAGGAGTCTTGACAGCGAGTACCTGATCGACGTGGATCTGGTTGTCCTCGAACATGACTGCAGAACCCGCCATATACAAACGCCACACCCGTGCTCGCCCCTCGCCGGCATCGGCTACCGCCTCATCCCAGTTGGATTCGAGATTCGTCACCCAGTGGCGAAGCGTGAGTGCGTAGTGCTCTCTGAGATTCTCCATGTGGCGGACCTCGAGGCCGTGTTCTTGAAGGGCAGATACCACGTTGCCAACCTCGTGCAACTCGCCGTCGGGAAACACGTAACGATCGATGAAGCTGGACCGATGGAGTCGTGTGCTCTCGGGCGGTTTCGGGCGGCTGATCGCGTGGTTCACCGCCCGCCCGCCGGGAACAAGCAACGTGTTGACCTGATCGAAATAGGCGCCAAGACGCTGATGCCCGACGTGTTCGAACATTCCGATCGAACTGATCGCATCGAAAGGCCCATCCTCGATTTCCCTGTAGTCCTGGAGCCTGATGTCGACCCGGTCGGCAAGACCGGCCTCAGCGACTCTCTTGCGAGCGAGATCGACCTGGTTCTGAGAGATCGTGACACCAACTGCTTCAACACCGTGGTGCTGCGCAGCGTGCAACACCATCCCGCCCCAGCCACAACCAATGTCGAGCAAGCGCATGCCGGGTCCAAGACCGAGCTTGCGAGAAATCAACTCGTACTTGTTCTCCTGGGCCTGCTCGAGCGAATCCGACGGGTCCTCGAACACAGCACATGAGTACGTCATCGAAGGACCCAAAACGAGGCGGTAGAACTCGTTCGAGACGTCGTAGTGGAACGAGATCGAGTCCGCGTCCCGACCGCGGGTGTGGCGGCGCCCATGACCGTGGTGCTCCTCGGGTGGTGGCGGCAGCCGACGAATGTTCGTGATGCCGATGAGGCCCACGAGCTTGCGTACCTGGCTGAGAGACATGTCCAACCCGGCGATCACGCTCCTCAGTCCCATCACAGCGTAGATGTCACCATCTATGTCAACATCGCCGGCGACGTACGCACGGGCAATGCCAAGCTCTCCTGGAGCGGTCACCATACGCACGAGGGCATCTCGAGAGTGAACCGTCAGGGTTGCCGCTGCGTCCTTTGGACCGATATCTGTGCCGTCATACGCACGAATACGCACTGGGAGATCTGATCCAACCCAATCATCGATGAATTCTTCAAACGTCATATTCGATTCGCCCTCCTATGCCTCTCGCATCCTGCGACTTCGCCGAATGCCGTACTCTAGGTATACACCTTCCAGTCAGTTGGAAGGTCAAGTACCAAACTCGATTGTCAACGCGAAACGTGGTCGCGGTGTACGGCATGGAGAAGATCCGATTGCACTCGAGGCGCAGCGCCGTCGGTCTGGGCACCGATCGTCTGGCATCGATTCGGGTCGGTGCAGTCTTCGGGATCGAGGTTCTTTGCTCTTTCGGTCAATGAGATCAGTTGCCCTCGCGTCGCCGCAAGGTTCTCGATGTGCCGGTCAAGATCTTCGAGGTGACGCTCGAGGAGATCGATAACGTGGTGGCACGTGCCTTCGCCCGCGCTTCGAAGGTCCAAGATGGAGGCAATCTCAGTGAGGGACAAACCAGTCGCCTGTGCATCGCGGATGAACCGCAGCCGCGCCACCGCATCTTCGCCGTAATCGCGATATCCGTTGAGCGCCCTATCGGGCTCCGCGAGCAGACCGATCTCCTCGTAGAAACGGATGGTCTTGGTCGGGACGTTCGCTCGATTGCCGAGCTCTCCAATCTTCATGTCGACCAGTATAGCTCACAAATCGGCTTGACATTCCAGTCGACTAGAGGGTGTACCTTCGTCGCAGGGGACACAACGACCGGAAGAGCAACACGCGTGAAAGATTCGGGCCGGGAGATGACAGACGAACGGGATACGCGCATCGAGGACGGCTCGCTCGACACACCTGAGCGGCAACTGCCCGACGTGTGGCAGGCAGCGTTTGCGTGGTGCCCACCACCCCGGTCAGGCTTGCTCGGGGCCAGGGACGCTGATGGTGTCGGGGCGGAGAATCGCCCCGACGCCAAGCGATCCCACCGCCTTCCTTTTCGTATGGGACGAGATTGCGGGACAGGAAACGACGGGTGAACGGAGCCGAAGAAGCCTTGTACGCAATGATCTGAACGGTCTACGGCCCATTGGTCTACGGCCCATTGCAGATAGAGGACGACGGCCGCAACCTTCCAGCGG
>BTQP01000160.1:0-4315 GCA_036985935.1 Acidimicrobiia bacterium
CGCCGACCGATAAAGGCGCATGAAGCTGTTCAGGAAAAGCACTTCCGAGGAGCGTCGGGCCGACAGGGAGTATGACGAATCGGTAAACCACCGTATGAAATCTGTCTTGGCGCGACCGACAAACCATGACGATGCCGAACTCGTTGAGCAACGACTCCGCAACATGGTGTACGGAACCAACAGGCGCTAATAGACACGGAAGGCACAGTCGGCAAGCGATCTTGCTGGACTCGTAGCGCGGGAACTACGCGCTCTCGACGTCTCCTGGTCTGAAGAAGGTCGCCAACTGCAACAGGCCGGCCGCAAGACCTAACCCCGCACCAGCGAGACCGACCCAGCCGTCAAGACCAAGTGCCAGGGTGGTGCTGCCCACGTTGATGGCGTCATCGATCGAGACCTGGCCCGGTCCGAACATTGCGAGAGCGGTACCAGCTACGGCGATGAGCATCACATATTCCCAACCCTCGTCGGGTCGGGCTGTGATCCAGAATCCGACCGAACGGTGAACGGAGAAGAATGCCACGGTCATGATTCCGATGACACCGGCAACAGCCGCGGTCGTCAGGAATCCCACGATCAGCAGGAATCCCACACCGATTTCAGTCGCGGTCGAAGCGAACCACTGAATGGTCGAATACTTGAAGCCGATCGAACCGAACCACCGCGACGTCTTTTCTTTACCTCGTGCATGTTTGATGCCGTGCGCCAACATCACCCCGCCGAGTGCGAGACGAAGAAGCAGCGATGCGAAGTCGTATGGTTCCATGTTGACCGTCCTTTCCTGGAATCGTCAACCCGGCGACAGTTGATCGCATTCCACAGCTTACGCACGGGACATGAGAGCGCCGGGCCTTCTCGAGCGGTCGCCCACGCACCACAGGCAAAGAAAACTACATTGCGTGGTCGAATAGATACGGTATGATGACACCAGGGCAAGGGAGGTTAGAGGTGGAAATGTCTTCTCGTGACATCGAAGAACGAAGGTTCGGGTCGTCCGTCAGGGGCTACGATCGGCGTGAGGTCGACGGATTTCTGCATGACGTAGCGCGCACCATGGGAACTCTGGAAGAGCGCCTGGCGATCGCTGAACGTCGCACCGGCGAGTCAGAACGAACGGTCGCTGAAATGCGGGCGCGAATCGAACAGGAGCTGCAAGAAGCGACCGACGCAAGACGCACGATCATCGACGAAGCCAAACGTGAGGCACTGGCCATCAACGCCGGCGCTGGCAGTCTTGGGGAGTCGGGGGTTGTTGGAGATGCGGCCGAGCGAGCCGCGGCGATCGTGGCAGAGGCAAAGGCAAAGGCGTCAATTCGACTTCAGGAAGTTTCCGACATCGTTGATGGCGCTCGCTCACGCTCTGAGCAGACGATCAAAGCAGCCCAGCAGGACGCAGCCGCGACGCAGGCAGAAGCCACGATCGTGCTCGAGGATGCGCGGCGAAGAGCCAGAGAAGTTCGATCTCAGGCCGAAACAGAGCGCTCGGCAATGATCTCGGATATCTCCGGACTCAAGAGAATCGCCGACGCAGCTCGGGGGGGGTCAGAGGATCTCGAGGCATTCGAGACGGCCAACGTGATCCTCACATCCGGGGCAGAGATCACGATCGATCTTCGGGACGAAGCAACGCATCTCGTAGAGACGATCCCTGGCTGAGCGGGCTATCTGGAACTCAGCAGACCGTCACACACAAACGAGAACATGTGTGACGCGAGCTCCTCTCGCGACAGTCGTCCGCCTTCGTCATACCAGCGATCGATCGCGTTGAGGATGGACAGCACGTAAATCGCTGTAAGCCGGGCATCACTGGATCCGTCGACGAGGTCTGCGTCGAAATACGCCGCGATCGTTCGTGCGAATTGGTCCTCGTAGGCATTACGCGCTGCGATAACTTTGGTGCGTTCGGTTTCGTCGAGAAACGGCGCCTCCGCAAGATACGTGCGCGCCTCGGATCGGTGGTCGAGCACAACATCGATGTGACCCGAGATGAGGAGCCGCAGGGTTTCAAGAGGGTCGGATCCGAGCGCAGCCGCCTGCTCCGCGGATTCGGCAAAGAACGCCGCTCCGCGATCGACGACGGCGACAAAGAGCTCCTGCTTTCCTCCAACATGTGCGTAGATTGACGATCCGAGAATTCCAAGATCGTCGCCGAGATCGCGCATGGACGTCCCGTGGTACCCGTACGCAGCGAACCGCCTGCCGGCGCCCGCAACGATGTCGTCACGTGTGAGACGCGTCATATGTCGTATGTCAGTTCGACGACATCGGACACCGGATGGGACTGGCACGTGAGGATCTGACCCGCGTCCACCTCTTCCTGGTTCAAGGTCCAGTTTCGATCCATGGTCACCTCCCCGTTCGTCACCATTGCTCTGCATGATGCGCAGGCGCCACTGCGACAGGAAAAAGGGCTCTCAGGCCGGATCACCAACGCGTGGTCGAGAATCGGCAAACCGTCAGGGTCGACGATCATGGTCGATGTTCTTCCCGAAAGAGTGAAACTCACTTTGGAGCCGACCGTGTCGACCTCTGCGACGGCGACCGGACCGTCACCGCCGGCATAGAACAACTCATCATGAATGTTGGCCTCATCGACACCACCGGCACTCAGGACCGTCCTGGCGGCGCGGACCATCTCAGCCGGACCACAGAGATACCAATCCGAAGCCGTTGCGGCATCAACGACGGTTGAAAAGAGTTGCCGGAGTTTGTCTTCATCGATTCGGCCCTCAAAGAGCGGGACCACATGCGACTCCCTGCTCAATATGTGGAGGAGGACGAAACGGTCAGGGAATTCGTTCTTCAAGGCGTCAAGTTCGTCCAGGAACATGACCGATGCGCCATCACGGTTGCCGTACACCAGGGTGAACCGACTCATCGGCTCCTGGGTGAGGACCGATGAGACCATCGCGAGGATGGGAGTGATCCCACTGCCTGCTGCGATCGCAACGTAGTGATTCGTGGCCCCGGATCGAGGTCGCAGCAGAAAATCCCCCGTCGGGGGCGTGACCTCGAGCACGTCGCCTGCCGCAAGCCGCTCATTCGCGAACGTTGAGAACACCCCGCCTGAAAGGTGCTTGATACCAACCGTGAAGTCCTCGGCGGTTGTAGATGAGCAAATCGAGTAGGAGCGCCGCACCACATCTCCGTCGATCGTGGCCTTGACGATGACGTGTTGTCCTGGTGTGCGGGCGAATGTTTCACGGAGCTCGGGTGGAACACTGAAGGTCACGGCTACGGACGATTCTGTGATCGCCTCGACTGCGGCAACCCTGAGGGGATAGAACTCGGCCGGCACTAGATCGCCTTGAAATGGTCGAAGGGCTCGCCACAGGTCGTGCACACCATGAGGGACTTGCACGCAGTCGAACCGAACTGCGATGCCGTGCGTATCGCATCTGATGAGCACGATGGGCAAAGGACCTCCGCGGCGATCCCGAGCGGTCCCGGTGGTGCGATTCGATTTGCCGCAAGCTTCGCCTTCGCCTCAGCCGACATCCACTCGGTCGTCCACGCAGGCGAATACACCAGGTCGACGGACACATCGCGGTAGCCACCATCTACGAGAGCCGCGCCGATGTCCTCAGTGATCACGCCCATCGCGGGACAGCCCGAATACGTTGGGGTGATCGTGACGGTAACTCGCCCTGATTCTGCGACCGATACATCGCGCAAGATCGCGATATCCGCGATCGACAGGAAGGGAATATCTGGGTCCACGACGTTCTCGAGCAAGCTACGGACCTCCGCCTCGACGAGGGCTGCTGGCTTCACCAGGCCAACCCCGGGTAGGCACGCTGCATCCATTGCATCTCAGCAAGTAGACCCCCCAGGTATTCAGTGTGGATACCTTTGCGGCCGCCTCGGGTCTGGAATGGGTCAGCAGGCCTCGTGAGTGTCGCTTCTTCGAGAACCGAGTCGACCGTCATCTGCCACTGTGGTTTGAGCGTTGAGGGATCAACACCTGCTCCGGTGCGGGCCATTTCAACATCGATTTGGTCGGCATCGAACAGCTCATCTGTGTACCGCCACATACGGTCGACAGCAGCCTGCATACGGTTGTGACTCTCGGCAGTTCCGTCCCCAAGGCGACCCACCCATCCCGATGAGTGTCGGAGATGGTAGGTCGCCTCCCTGCTGGCCCGCTGCGCAATACCGGAGATCGTCGAATCGGCCGAACCAGACAACGCACTCCACAGTGGTACCTGGTAGGCGTCGAAGAAGAACTGACGAACCATCAGATCTGCAAAATCGCTATGTGGCTGCTCGACGAGGAGCACGTTCGTGAACTGCCTTTCGGAACGCATCATCGCCA
>BTQP01000161.1:0-4226 GCA_036985935.1 Acidimicrobiia bacterium
GACCTCGACGTCGGCGAGCAGCAGGTACTGGCGATCGGTGCGCGAAAAGCCGAGTTCCAGCCGGGTGAGACTTTCCGCGTGTTCCTCGACCCCGCAGGACACCCCTTCTGCCTCGTTCTCGATCGGGACATGCGGTCCGACGCGAGCTGAACCGGTCTCGCGGGACCGTTGGACCTACGACGGTCGGATATCCATCTGCAGGTAGTCGGTGACGTTCAGAAAGTCGGCCGGGGCCTTCGTATCGACAGACATCAGCGCCAGTGCAGCTTCCTTCGGAACGATTCTTGGTGAAACCAGAGCGTATTCGTTGCCGTCGACCCTCAGCATTGCATCACCCGACGCCAACACGTTGCGAACCCAGTCCGACGTGCGCCCGTACATCACGATGAACATGTACCCGCCCTCGACAGGGTGTGCGTCAAGGGGCGTTTGGTGTGTATCACCCGACGATCGTCCAACATGTGTCAGGACCGGTCTGATGCCCTTTCGGAGCTCACGAGGGTTGAACATCCGTTTGTTGACCTGAGCGACCCACATCGGTAGGGGCATCAGGAACTCCGCGGGTCGAGTGCGTGGTTCGGGCTGTGTTCCTCGTAGCGGTACAACGGTTCCAGGCTCATTCTCGGCAAGAAGATCGCGATCAGAGGCCCGACACCAAATGCGAACACGACGGTTCCTATGCCAACGGTTCCACCGAGGAACCACCCTGCCACAAGAACCGTGATCTCGATGGATCCCCTCGCGATGCTGATGGGGATGCCCCGGCGGGCGATACCCGTCATCAGACCGTCGCGCGGCCCCGGTCCGAGCCCCACACCGATGTACAGACCCGATCCGACAGCGATCAGAAGCACTCCGCCGAACATGAGCACCCATCGAAGCCAGGTCGGCCCGACGGAGTCGGGGAAGACCGCAAGCGAAATGTCTATCACGATGCCGATCAGCAGCACGTTGAATACTGTTCCGATACCGATTCTCTCCTTCAGCGGAATCCAGAGCAGGAGGACGAGAAGGCCCGTCATGATCCCGACGGTTCCGAGTGGAATGCCCGTCTTCTGAGAGATGCCCTGATGCATGACTTCCCACGGTGGCAGCCCGAGGTTGGCGATCACGAGCATCGCGATACCCACACCGAAAAGAACCAACCCGACGATCAGTCGGGGGAGGCGGCGGACGAGTTCAGCGCGGGTGGGTATCGGTAGGATCGCGCAACAGTAGCTAGGTGCGCGGCAGTGACACACGTCTCGGTAATGTTCCTGTATGCCCGTTGAAATCGACATCGCAAAAGTCGCGCAGCTCGCACGGATCGCTCTGTCGCCCGAGGAGCTCGAGGAATACAGCTCCCAGCTACTCGACATCCTCGAACATGCTGAGCGTGTTCAGGCCCTGCCAACGGATGGCGTCGAGCCGACATCGCACCCGCTTGCGATGGTCAACGGATTCCGGCCAGATGAGGTCGGCCCGTGCCTCGAGCCGGCGTCGTTCCTGAGTCAGGCGCCCGATACCGAGGACGGCCGCTTTCGTGTTCCAAGGATCCTCTGAATGACCGATCTGGCAGACCTCACTATCACTGAGGCCGGTGCAGGCCTTCGCTCTGGCGACTTCACATCCGTCGACCTTCTCGATGCTGTGAAACGCCGTGCCGCAGTGACAGAGGCCCATCTGCACGCATTCCTGACCCTCGACGGCGACGGAGCCCGCGCCGCTGCCGAACAAGCAGATGCCGACCTCGCAAAAGGGAACGACCACGGTTCCCTGCATGGCATTCCGATCGCGCTCAAAGACAACATGTGCACCATCGGTGTCGAGACGACAGCCTCCTCCCAGATCCTCAAGGGTTGGATACCTCCCTACGACGCCACGGCCGTTGCCCGGCTGCGCTCCGCGGGTGCCGTCATCGTGGGCAAGACGAACCTCGATGAATTCGCCATGGGTTCGTCGACGGAAAACTCTGCGTTCGGCGAAACTCGTAATCCGTGGAACACGGACCATGTTCCCGGAGGCTCATCAGGGGGGTCTGCCGCGGCGGCGGCAGTGGGGTCGGCCTTCGGATCGTTCGGATCCGATACGGGCGGATCGGTCAGACAGCCCGCCGCCCTGTGCGGTGTCGTCGGTATGAAACCCACCTACGGCCTCGTTTCACGGTACGGACTCATCGCGTTCGCCTCGTCCTTGGACCAGATCGGTCCGTTCTCGCGATCCGTCGCGGACTCCGTTGCGCTTCTCTCGGCGATCGCCGGGTGGGATCGCTTCGACGCGACGAGCATCAACGGTCCCGTTCCCAACTTTGGTGGTTCTCTCGAATCCGGCGTCAAGGGACTCAAGATCGGCATCGTGAAAGAGCTGATGGAAGAGGGCATCGACCCTCAGATCGTCTCGGCGACGAAGTCCGTTGCTGACAAACTCCAAGCCGCCGGCGCGGAGGTCATCGAGGTTTCGATGCCTTCTACGGAGTTCGCGCTTTCCGCGTACTACCTGATCGCCCCCGCGGAAGCCTCAGCCAACCTCGCTCGTTTCGACGGCGTGCGCTACGGCCATCGCAGCGGTGTCGAGGGCACAACTGAGGAGATGATGGCTCACACACGCGCAGAGGGCTTTGGGCCGGAGGTGATCCGACGGGTTCTCCTGGGGACCTATGCGCTGTCGGCCGGGTACTACGACGCCTTCTACGGGCAGGCCCAGAAGGTGCGCACATTGGTCCGGAACGATTTCACCTCGGCGTACGAACAGGTGGACGTTCTGATCAGTCCGACGAGTCCGACGACGGCGTTCCGGGTGGGGGAGCGATCGACCGACCCGATTGCGATGTACTACTCGGACGTCTGCACGATTCCATCGAATCTGTCGGGTGATCCGGCGATCTCTATACCTGTCGGTGTGGACGACGCGGGACTCCCGATCGGTTTCCAGGTGATGGCTCCTGCTCTTGGTGAAGAACTGATGTACCAGGTCGCCGCCGAAGTCGAACGCCTCGTCGAGTTCAACGAGCGCCCGGTCCTTGCAACGTCACAGGTGGTCGCACCGTGACTGCCTGGGAAGCTGTGATCGGCCTTGAAACACATGTCGAATTGTCGACGAATTCCAAGATGTTCTGTTCGTGCCCGACCGAATTCGGAGACGAACCGAATACCGCGGTGTGCCCGGTGTGCCTGGCGTTGCCGGGCGCCCTTCCGGTGCCGAATGAACAGGCCATCGCGGGAATCGTCAAGATCGGGCTGGCCCTCGATTGTGAAATCAACGAGTCTTCTCTGTTCTACCGCAAGAACTACTTCTATCCGGATCTGCCGAAGAACTACCAGATCAGCCAGTACACGTTCCCCGTATGCGAGCATGGCTCGCTCGCCGTGGATGTGAACGGTGAACCTACGGTGGTCGGTATCACGCGAGTCCACATGGAAGAAGACACGGGCAAGAGCTCCCACGTCGGCGACGGTGGCGGCCGAATTCACGATGCAAAACACACACTGCTCGACTTCAACAGGGCGGGTGTGCCGCTCGTCGAAGTCGTCACCGAACCAGATATCACATCGGCTGAACAGGCCCGAGCGTATGCCGCTGAACTTCAGAGAATCGTTCTGTCCCTCGATGTCTCGGACGCAAAGCTCGAAGCGGGATCTATGCGGTTCGACGCAAATGTCTCGGTGCGGCCGGTCGGTGAAACCACGCTCGGTACGCGCACGGAGACGAAGAATGTCAACTCGCTGCGTTCGCTCCAGCGGGCCATCGAGTTCGAGATCGATAGACAGATCACGGTCATCGAGGGCGGGGGGAAGATCGCCCAGGAGACACGACACTGGAACGAGGACACGGGTGAAACGACGTCAATGCGTGCGAAAGAGGAATCCGAGGACTACCGCTACTTCCAGGATCCTGACCTTCTGCCTCTCGAGGTAACGACGACATGGCAGGACGAGATTCGTGCGACGATTCCGTCTCTGCCTGCTGAGCGGAGGGCACAGATAGTTGCTTCGGGTGTCGATGCCGAAACGGCGGTGATCCTCGTTGACAACGACGAACTTTCCTCCGTCTTCGCTGCTGCGCTCGGCGAGGGAGTACCGGCCCGAACCGTTGCGTTGTGGCTGACGGGGGATGTTGTCGCATACCTGAGGCGGAACGAAGTCGAGCTGTCTCGCACGGGTCTCAGGCCGGAGCATCTCGGAGCACTCGGTCGCATGGTTGATGCCGGCGATCTTTCGTCATCTGCAGCGAAAGAGGTTCTCATCGCC
>BTQP01000162.1:0-4201 GCA_036985935.1 Acidimicrobiia bacterium
GCGAGCACTGAAACGATCGTACAAGCAGTCGAGGCATGTCCGAGTGGCGCATTGACCTATGAGAGGCTCGATGGTGGACCCCAGGAGATCCCCGATTCCCCGACGTCGATTGTGCCGTGGCCAAATGGACCGCTGATGGTCAGGGGGCAGGTAGCCGTCCGAGATCGCCATGGTGGTGTTTTTGACTCAGGTCCTCGTATGACGTTGTGCCGGTGCGGGGCGAGCGACAACCAACCGTTTTGCAACCTCGCTCACAAGGAATCCGGCTTCCGTGACTATCCGCGAGCCGACTCTGTCGACCGGAACTCCGCTGAGTGCCCCGGCGATATCTCTGACACACCGCTGGATTGATGCAGCCGCATCGCACGGGTCCATCGCCGGCATAGATACGTGGCGAGAGCGGTACCGTATGGCGCGAGTGAAAGGACACCCATGGAGTACACATTCGGTACGAAGATTCCCGGCACGATTGCGGATGCAACTGAGACGGTCACAGCCGCGCTGACTGCAGAGGGTTTCGGCATCTTGTCGACGATCGATGTAGCCGCCACGCTCAAAGCAAAGCTCGATGTCGACCACGACGGGTACATCATTCTTGGAGCCTGTAACGCCGGTTTGGCCAACCTCGCCGTGAGTGCGGACCCTGACGTTGGCGCGCTGCTGCCATGCAACGTTGTGCTGCGCCAGGAAGGCGACTCTGTTGCCGTACGCATCATCGACCCAGGCGTGATGTTGGGTCTCGTAGACGCCGCTGGCGTTCACGAAGCGGGTGCTGAGGCGCGAACGAAGCTTCTCCGCGTCGTTGAGGCACTTGCGTCCTAAAGATCGCTCTTCCCATTGTGTTGTGTAGAGACCACAATGGGTACAGCGGCGATTGGACAATTGATGCACTCCGACCGGGGCAACCCTGGTGCATCAGCATCCCACAACACCGGGTATCGAATCGACAAGATCGGCTCTGAAGAGGAACCGTGGGTCGTCGGTCTCGACGATCCAGGTGTCATCCCACTCGGGCTGTTTTCCCGCGATTTCACAAAGGCCTATCCGACCCGACGTCTCGCATGTGCTGCGGAGGCGCATCTCGAGGTTCTCCGGGAACGTCGGATAAAGTTCGTTCGCCATGTCGTGCTCGCAACAGTGTGGGCGGTCGCGGCTGTCGTCGCGTATATCGTCATGGCAGCACCGGGACAACCGTTCCAGGTCGAGTGGTTCGTCGTGGCATTCGTCGCGGCCTTCTTCTTCCTCAGTGAAACACTTGAAGGATTTCTCGTCGTGATCGATGAAGGCTGGGACCGGTTCTACGAGATTCGCAGGGTGACACGCACAGACCGGTTCATCGCACGTGTGGTATTCCACCCTTTCAGCCGTAGGGGACGGCCATATGCCGAGGCCGAGTCACCTCGGGTCCGTGTGATCGATGAGTCGTGACGACGGGCGCTCGGGTGCCGGGGGGTACCGGCGTGGCCGGTATGTTGCGGTTCAGGTGTGTTCAGGCAGGAACGTACGGACTGACGGTGATGTCGACGCCTTTGAGCAGGTAGTCGATGACGTCCTGCGCCGAGTAGTCGTCGCTGCCCTGGGGGGCGAATCTCGCTACTTCCATGGCATCGTCACCCGAGGTGATGAGCATCGGCTCGATCTCGCCATTGCGCTTGATCTGCGCAAGATCGACGTTCGCCATCAACGAGTTGCATAGACACTTTCGCCCGACCGTGTCCTCTAGCTCGCCACCCTTGCGCAGGTAGTCCTTGACAGGTTCGGCGGGACAGCGCCATCCGATGGAGTTGTCCTCCCGCTCGTATGCGTGGCGCAGATATCCGAGGTCACAGATGCGCTCCCTCTTCTCGTACACGCGCGGGTTGGTGAGCGTGTCATCGAGCTCGATCACCTTGAACGGGAAACCCGTTGGAGAAGCGACAGCGTCTGTGTAGACACGTAGCTCGGACCGTCGCGATTCATCGATGACCTCGTCCTTGACGTCACGGGTGAAGCCGGATTCGTTGCAGTACGCAAAGGCTGTGCCGACCTGAACTCCTGCCGCTCCATCTTTGAGAGCTTCAAGTATTCGATCCGGTTCGGCGAATCCGCCGGCGAGCCAGTATGGCTTTCCAAGGGCAGCGATCGCATCGAGATCGGGGACATCTCGTTCACCGTAGATCGGTTCTCCCTTTTCGTTGAATTGCCCGCGAACTCGAGGGGGTGCATTGTGTCCACCGGCGACCGGCAGCTCGACGACGAACCCGTCGACCACCCCGCTCGCTTTCGTTGCGAGCATCTTGGCGAGAACGTGTGACGATACGATCGCTAGAAAGTCCGGACGTGGCAGTTTGCCAACAAGGTCCTTCGCGAACTGTTTCGGAGAGAACCGTACGAACGGATCTCCAGCGTCGGTGGCGCCTTTGACATCCACCCGCATTTCGACGTCGAACCCTTCCGAGAGGCGGTCAAGAATGCCAGGAATGGCACGAGGAATGCCCGCACCCATCAAGATGTAGTCCACACCCGCGAGCATCGAGCCGTAGAGCGAGGGGAGTGTTGGCACCTGGATCTTCTCCAGAAAGTTGACGCCGACGGGGTTGGAGTGGCCCTCTTTGGCGAGGAATACCTCGACGAAATTGGATGCGACGAGCAGTTCCTCAGTCTTTGCTGATGACTTGGTTGTCACCATCGGTTGGGTCTTGAACCGCCCGTCGACCGGTTTGCCACCGTCGATGAAGTAGCGATCGAGTATCCGTTTCGCAACGTCCGGAATAGGGAAGGCGGCAAGCGCCCTACGCACATGACCACCGGGATCCCCGAGCTGGAGGCGGCGCGCCATCACGACGTCGAGAGCAGTTCCGGAAACAACGCCGAGTTGCCCCGTCACGGACACGGCGTTTGCAAGGCGCCAATCGGACACTGCGGCACCCATACCACCCTGAATAATCACGGGCAGGGTCTTGTTCATCATCGTGAAGCACTCTTCGGTTGCGGAAACGGGCCGGATGCTTTGAGCGACGGGAACCCAGCGCTCAAGCGGTTCGACCCCGGTACGATAGGGGTAGTTTCCCGCTTCATGGCATTCTATCCATGTTTCTCGTCCCGCACCGTCTTGATCGAAGACAGCCACCGGTACTGCTCTGCGTAGTCGATGCCGTACCCGACGACGAATCCCTCGGGCACCTCTATACCCCGGTAGTCGGGCGGCGGCTTTCCGTGTCTTGTCAGCAGCGCGCAGGTTGCCACACTCGCCGGGTTGTACATATCAACTAGTTCCATTGGGTCATTGTAGAAATAGACATTCCGGTGACGTAGCAAGATTGGTACGATGGCGACCAGGGGCTCAGTATTGGACGTTAGGAGGGTTCGGAATGGCATTCGAATTGGTGGAGTTCTGCGAACCATCCCCACAACCGGGGGAACCCTTCGCAGGGACGTCCGAAACGGTCATCGAGACATTCGACCTCGAGACAGACGCCATTGAGGTAGGGCGCACCCTCTGGCAGAGAGCAAGACTCACAGATTCGCCAGATGTGATGTGGTGGATTGTCCGCGTTCCTGGGGAATCGTTGGCAAGATGGATCGCCGACAAGGGCAGTGACGACGAACGGATTCTCGACCTGAGAACGAACGAACTCGTCCGGGTCGTCTGACCTCACATTGAGTCTCGATCGTCCTGATATGTCGCCTGGCGGCGGTACAATCCCGTCACGATGACAGATACCACTACCACGATCGTTGAAATTACCGATACCGCCAGAGACAAGATCATCGCGCTTCGCGAGGGCGAGGATCTGCCCGATCTGCATCTCGGGTTGCGCATCACCGGCGTCGGCGCTCAGGGGTTCGTGTATGAAACTTCTTTCCTGAGGGCTGAGGACGTCGGTTCCACTGATCTCATCGAGGACCATGGTGGTCTTCCCGTCGCCATAGCTCTGGACTCGGTCGAGAATCTGCGCGGAGCAGTGCTCGATCTCTCAGGTGATGGAAACGGTCCGGGCCTCGTGATGCGTAACCCCAACGTCCCGTCCCCAACGCTTCCCGGAGGAGACCTCGACGATCTCGATCTCACAGGTTCCACAGAAGACAAGGTGCGTACGTTGCTCGCGGAGCGGATCAACCCTGCAATCGCCTCTCACGGTGGGGTCGCCAACCTGATTCGGGTTGAGGACACCGTCGCGCATCTTGAACTCGGCGGCGGATGTCAGGGCTGCGGACTCGC
>BTQP01000163.1:0-4199 GCA_036985935.1 Acidimicrobiia bacterium
TGCTCGAGTGACGCACCTGCTTCTGTGGCGTCGAGACCGACAAGAGTGTTCGGGTCGAAAGATGGCCAGCTCACCATTGCCAGCACGGCCCCAGTTATTGGATCGATCGCCACGACGGATCCCTTCTGGTCTCCCAGGGCCTCGGCTGCCACGAGCTGGAGCCGGTCTTCGAGTGTCAGGCGGATTCCCCTCGGGCGGGTATCTCCACCAAGTAGTCCGTTCAGAACTCCCGAGATCGTTGCGTCCCTGTCCGAGACGAGTTCGTCAGACCATGCCGCTTCGAGTCCTCGTGAACCGAAGAGGGCCGATGTGTAACCAATCGTGTGTGCGTAGAGCTCGCCTTCGGGATACGACCTCTCGAACAGCTTTGGATCGTCGGCCGACGGTGTCGAAATCGCAAGCACCTTCTGATCGGCGCTGAGGATTGGTCCCCGCTCCCTTCCGGTTCGGGCTGCCGCGACCCTGGCGTTGCGCGGATCGTCTCGATAGGTAGGCCCCTGCACAACTTGTATGTAGACGATCGCACCCACTAGCACGAGGAAGGCGGCGAATATCGTGTATGCGGCCTTTCTCAGGGAGAGATTCATGCGCGTTCCTCATGCGAGACCCGGAGGAGTAGCGCAACGATGCCCATGTTCGCGATCAGAGACGAACCTCCGTACGACATGAACGGAAGTGTTATACCTGTGATCGGGAGCAGTCGAACGATTCCACCAAGGATGATTATTGCCTGTAGGGCGATGACGATCGTCAGTCCTCCGGCGAGATACTTGCGAAATCGATCCCGGGACCGGATGGCGATGCCGAAACCGGCAGCAACGAATAGCGCAAACGCGGCGATAACAGCGAGGGATCCGGCAAGACCCATTTCCTCTGCGACAGCGGCGAATATGAAATCGGTTGCTGCGGCGGGAATCAGATCGGGCCGTCCGAGTCCGATCCCTGAGCCTGTGAGGCTGCCGGATCCCATCGCAAAGAGACCCTGCACGGTTTGATATCCGGCATCGGCGAATTGTCCGAACGGGTCGATCCATGCCTGGATGCGCCGTTCCACGTGATCAAAGGTACGGTACGCGACGAAACCAGCGATCACGGCGGTGATCGCACCGCTGATGACGTAGAACGAACGCGCCGTTGCGATGTACAGCATTCCAATGAAGAGACCGAAAAGCAGGAGCGAGGCGCCGAGATCTCGTTGATAGATGAGCACAGCGAACGCGGCGAGTGCAGCGATCAGCACCGGTCCCAGATGTCGGGGCTCAGGGATCTTGAACGGTCCGATCTTGCGATCGACGACAGACATCGCATCAGCGTTCTCAGCGAGGTACGACGCGAGGAAGATCGTTATCAACACCTTGGCGATCTCACCTGGCTGAAAGCTGAGAACCTTGGCCGTAGCTGGAATACCGAGTCTGACCCACAGCCTCGATCCATTGACGGTCGCCCCATGGAGTGGCCACGTCTCAGGAAGAAGTGGCAAAAGCAGCAGCCCGACGGCGATCGCGAGAATCACGTAGCGGTATCGGCGCAGCAAGGCCAGTTTCGAGTTTGATAGGGCCCACAGAATCAGAGCAGCGATGCCGGCTGCAACGATGAGGGACCATCGTTGCAGCGTCGCCAACCCACCGTCGAGTCGGAATATCTCGATGTATCCCACGGCAGTGAGGAACGCTGCGGTGGGCACGAGTAGGCTCGAGGCGCCCGTCGCCCATCGCCGCACTGCTACGTGAACTCCACCGAAGGCCGCGACAAATGTCAAGAAGGTGATCGCTACCTGCGCATCAAGCCAGTTTCCCCGTGTGAACTCGACAATCCCCACACCGGTTGCTGCCAGAAGTGACGCTGCGAGTATCAGGCCCGCTTCGGCCCTGCGAGTCATGCTGTGACGTCGATTACAACAACGGTGGTGTTGTCGACCCCTCCAGCCATGTTGGCCTGTTCGATGAGGACCCATGCCGTGGGCTCAACACCCTCGCCAGCGGCCAAGATCTGCTCGATGGTGAAGTCAGAGACCATGACTGTCAAGCCGTCTGAGCACAGCAGTACACGGTCGTTCTCCTGAAGGGTGACCGTCATTAGATCGACGCCGACCGGTCCGAGACCGAGAACCCTCGTTAGCAGATGCCGGTGAGGGTGATGTTCAGCTTCCTCGGTTGTGATTTTCCCGAGTTCGATCAGTTCATTGACGAGCGTGTGGTCGGTCGTCAGTTGCTTCAGCGAACCGTCGCGCAGCAAATACGCTCTCGAATCGCCAACGTGGGCGAACTCAGCGATCCCGTCGGAGTGCATCTGGACAAGTGTCATAGTTGTACCCATGCCGCTGAGGGTCGGGTCTTCTTTGGTCGCCGCGATCACGGCTTCGTTCGCTGCGAGAACTCGATCCTCGGGGGATGCGTCTGTCTCGAGATCATTTGTTGCCGCTTCGGTTGCAAGTCTTGAGGCGACTTCACCTGCAACCGCTCCGCCCATGCCATCGGCGACGAGCAGCAGCACGTCGCTTTCGGCGTGCCCCGCTGTGGCAGGGAAGAGGGAATCCTCGTTACCCGTGCGCACTCTTCCGACGTCCGTGCCGGTACCCCAAACGAATTTCATCGCACCTCAAGGATGGTCTTGCCGATCTGCACGGTATCGCCTTTTGATACTGCAGTCGGAGTTGTCACTCGCCGACCGTTCACGTAGGTCCCATTCGTGCTTCCCAGATCGTGGACGACAACGCGGTCGTCCTGGATTCCAACTCTTGCATGGAACTCGGAAGAATAAGGGTCGTCGATGGAAATGTCAGCGTCACTCGAGCGGCCGACCACATGGCCTTGTGGCCGGAGCCTCACGCGGTCCTTTTCTGCGTTGCCGGTTAGAACGATGAGCTCGGCGGGAACCACGGAGACACTGGTTCCGGGGTTCGTTCCGATGTGGTTCCGAATCGATCGAGAAACCTGCCACAGGAACAGAAAGAGCAAGGCGAGAAAGAGCAGCTTGATGATGCTGAGAAACAGGGCCGGCATTCAGTTGACCATCCTCGAGGTAAACGAGAGATCGCCGAGGATGATGTTGTCTCCTGCGAGAAGTGAAAGCGGTTCTGAAACCGCGCGAATCCCGTTGACGGTTGTTCCATTGGACGAATCCAGGTCCCTGACAAAGGCCGTGCCGCTCTCTCTGAAGATGACGGCGTGGTGACGTGAGATCTCCTGGTTCGTGACTCGGATGTCACAGTCGAGATCCCGCCCGATCAGTGTGCGATTGAGTGACACGGCCAGCACGGCGGAGCCGTCTTCGGCTATCAATTGACACCAGGCGTCTAGAGGCGACCGGCTTGGAGTCCCTGTGCATTCGACAATACCCCGGGGCGACGATTCGTCGGTGCGAAGCTGGACGTACATACGACCGAGTACCCGCCAGCCGCGATCCGCGGCGGTTTGTGTGAGGACATTGGCGAGTTCCGTCGTGAGTGCTGAGCGATCGAGTTGCGGATCGACGTCCGCGGCGTTCATCGAGACCATCAGATCATTCGGCACCTGCGGTCCGGCCGGTGTGTCTGTGGAGAGATACTCGAGTTGCCTCACGAGGCGTGTTGCGATGTCTACGGGGTGCATGCGCCCCCGGAAAACCGAAGCGCTTGCACCGTCGACGAGCTTCTCGAGTCGGCGTTCGAGCTCCTGGGCGATGTTCATGACACTGATTGTATGAGGCAGGCTCGGTATCCGCGGGTGCCACCACACCGCGAACCGGTGGACGACGGCGGGAACCAACAGCGAGAGGAAGAATCCGGCTCAGGATTCACAATCTTGTTGCCTCGCTTCTTGCCTGTTGGGTAGTCGCACCGGTAGCCTTCAATTCGTCTACGGGCGAGTGGCGGAATTTGGCAGACGCGCAGGATTCAGGTTCCTGTGAGGTAACACTCGTGAGGGTTCAAGTCCCTCCTCGCCCACGATGGCGTATCCGCCCTACCGGTCAGATCGGCGTCCCAGGCGCCGCCGCTGGCTGACGATCTTATTGTCTCTTATCGTGATCATCGTTCTGATCGCGCTTCTCGCATCGCGCCAGACGGACCAACGCGGCACGGTCGAATTCTACGCGGCAGCACAAGACGCGGCCGCGATACATGACGATGCGTCGATGATATTCGGCGAGGCACTGGCATCCATAGGTCTGATCAGCCGCCAGGATCTGACTCGACGCCTCAAGACGGTGACCGAGAAGAC
>BTQP01000164.1:0-4180 GCA_036985935.1 Acidimicrobiia bacterium
CGCACCGAGCCCGTGATCTTCTCCAACATCGGGTCGTAGACGAAACAGATGATTTCCCTGTCTCCCACGTTCCACGAGTCGCTCGTCGGTGAGAGCCAGCCGACTTCGTAAGGACTGTCGAGATACGGCACACCCATATACCCATCGAACACCCTGACACACGTCTCCTCCGAGATCGAAATCACCGTGTCGTCTCCGGGGTAGGTCGTCGCGCTCATCTGGTCGAGTGCGATCACTTCGTTGTCATGCGGTTCAGAGCAGTCGCGGATCGGCACATCCGTCACAGACTCGAAGGTCGATGGATCATCGAAGCATGTGCCGACATCGAGCTCAAGCACACTGGGTGTGCAGGCAGCGAGCAGGACGCCTGTCGCAAGGAACATGGTGATAAATCGCACGTGCTGATCTCCAGATCGCTGACCGAGGTGCCGGCCGCCGGTAAATACGTTTCGGCTGGCCCGAGCCTCATCTCAAGGAAATCGCGGAAAGTACGATAGGAATCTCGTAACACTCGCGACCGGATCACGCCTTGTACCTTCGACTCCCTCGTCCCACACGATCACATTGCACCTATGGTCGTAGTGGATATACCCTGTGGAAGTCCAATCGTTGTTGTATGGAGGAACTAGCGTGAAACGCCTCATCGGGCTGGCGATCTTACTCGCCGTGATCACCGCTGCTTGTTCGACGAACGACTCTTCCACGATCACGGTGTATTCGGGACGCTCCGAAGACCTCGTGCAACCACTCATCGATCAGTTCACCGCCGAGACCGGCATCCAGGTAGCGGTCAAGTACGCGGGCTCTGCAGATCTGGCCGCGACGATCACTGAAGAAGGCGCTAACTCACCGGCCGATGTCTTCTTCGCCCAGGATCCAGCCTCTCTCGGCACAGTGGCCCTCGCCGATCTGTTCGTCGTCCTACCGGCAAGAGTTCTCGATGCGGTTCCTGCACGCTTTTCAGATACGGATGGTGCGTGGGTTGGGACCTCAGCAAGAGCCAGAGTTGTTGTCTACGACGCGTCCCGGGTGGACGTTTCGGAACTTCCTGAGACAGAAGACGGGTTCACGGAACCGGTATGGAAGGGCCTCGTGGGAATCGCCCCGACGAACGGCTCGTTCCTCGCTTTCGTGTCGGCGAAGATCCTCACTGAAGGCGAGGAAAAGACGCTTGCGTGGCTCGAGGGGATGGCTCGGAACCAGTCCCCAACCTTTTCAAAGAACTCACCGATCGTGACCGCGGTGAATGATGGGCAGATTCCCGTTGGTCTCGTGAACCACTACTACTTGCTGCGTGCCCTTGCGGAGGATTCCGGTTTGCCGGGTATGAACTACTTCTTTCCAACCGCAACTGCTGGCTCTCTCGTGATGCCGGCCGGTGCAGGCGTTCTTGCCAGCTCAGACAAGAGCGAGTCGGCGGAACGATTCGTTGAATTCCTCGTGAGCGAAACCGCACAGACATACTTCGCGGAACAGACATTCGAGTACCCGCTGCTGTCGGGCATACCGGCGAACGCTCTCCTCCCTCCGATTGACTCCATACCTGTACCCGACATCGACCTTTCCGAGCTTGCATCCGTTCTCGATACCGCGACAGATCTCGTGGCAGAAGCCGGCCTTCTGTGACAGGGAGGGATGCGGTTGTCGATGTCCAGGTCGTAGCCGGAACACCGGGAGCCGCACCTGGTGGGGTGCCAGGTGGCGCGACGAGATCCCGGAAGCGGCGGCCGTGGTGGTTGTGGGCCGCTGCACTCGCTGTCCTGTTGCCCGTCGCTCTACCCATTGTCTTCCTGTTCGCAAGAGCCTTCGGGGCAACGGAGGCAGCATGGGACACGTTGTTGTCCATGCGAACGCTGCGACTCGCCGTGCGCAGCTTCGTCTTCACAGGCCTCGTTACGGCATCTGCCGTGACAATCGGCGTTGCCGGGGCCTGGCTCCTCGCTAGGACGGACATCGCATTGAAGAGGGTGTGGGGAGTAGCGTTCGCTCTTCCACTCGTGATCCCTTCGTATGTTCTAGCGTTGGCGTTTCTCTCCGGCACGGGGCCCCGCGGCGTCTTCGCTGAGTTCACCGGATTGCCCATACCTCATCTCGTCGGGTTTCCAGGTGCATGGATGGCGTTGACGATCACGACCTACCCGTATGTGTACCTCATCACCACCGCGGCAATGACAAGAATCGACCCTGCACTCGAGGAGGCAGCAAGAGGGCTCGGCGCGTCTCCGGTACGAGTGTTTCGGACCGTCATCTTGCCCCAGCTTCGTCCGGCGATCGGGGCCGGTGCTCTGCTTGCAGCGCTGTACACCCTGTCCGATTTCGGAGCCGTATCGTTGATGCGGTTCGACGCATTCACGAGGGTCATCTATGCCCAGTACTCCGGGCGGTTAGATCGAACGCCCGCAATCGTGTTGTCGATCGTGTTGATCATGATCGCAGGCGTCATCATCTGGGGCGAACAGCGCACCAGAGGCAAGGGCCGATACTTCTCGCGGTCTGCCTCGCGACCTCCGTCGACATATCACCTGCGCCGTGGGCAGCGATGGACTGCAACGCTTGGGCTGGCGGTGGTGGTTCTTGTGGGTGTCGTCATTCCCGTGACGGTTCTGGCGACATGGATCGCTCGCAGCCTGGCTGCGGGTTCCGATATCACGATCCCGCTCCGGGCGCTGACCGGCTCGCTGACCGCGGGAACTCTGGCTGCGGCCTTCGCAATGGTTGCAGCCATACCGATCACGGTGCTCAGCGTCCGCTATGCGTCGAAATCGACGCGCTGGCTCGAGCGAGGAGTGTTCACAATCTTCTCGTTGCCGCACATCACGATCGCCATCGCCGTGGTTGCCTTCACCATTCGGTACGCCCAGCCGGTGTACCAGTCGATTCTTGTGCTTACGCTCGTGTACGCGGCGATGTTCCTCGCGCAGGCCACTTCGTCTGCAAAGGCGTCGCTCCTCCAGGTAAACCCTGCTCTCGAGGACGCTTCACGATCCCTTGGGCGCGGACCCATAACGACGTACTTCAAAGTCACTTTCCCCCTCATGGCGAGAGGTCTCATGGCTGGTGGAGCCCTGGTGTTCGTAACCACCATCAAGGAACTGCCTGCAACTCTGCTGTTGAGCCCGCCGGGTTTCACGACACTTGCCGTCCGCATCTGGGCAGCGGCGGACGAACTGCTCTACGCGCGTGCTGCTACGGCATCACTCCTGTTGATCGCCGTGTCGGTGATCCCCGTCTACTACCTTTCGATCAGATCCAAGGACGTGGTGCACACATGACAGATCCGCTGATATCGGTCGACGGGGTGTCGGTCTCTTTCGGAGACACCGTCGCACTCGATGGATTCTCTCTGGATGTGCCACCGGGATCACTTCTCGCTCTGGTTGGACCCTCAGGATGCGGAAAGACGACTGCGCTGCGCGTGATCGCCGGATTCGAACAGCCGAATACGGGAACGGTGAGCATCCGAAACCAGGTCGTCGTGGGAAACGGAAAGAGCATTCCGCCGGAGAAACGGAACGTCGGGATGGTGTTCCAGGACTACGCCCTCTTCCCGCACGTGTCTGTCGCTGAGAACGTCGGATACGGCGTACGGGGCGCGGACCGCGTCCAGAGGGTCAGCGACGTGCTCAGACTCGTCGGACTTGAGAGTCACGGTCAGAGATTCCCTCACGAACTCTCGGGTGGCGAGCAGCAACGTGTCGCCCTCGCGAGAGCCCTCGCCCCGGCGCCGGACGTCGTGCTGCTCGACGAGCCCTTCTCGAATCTGGACGCCCCACAGCGCGAACAGATGCGCAGGGAGTTGAGACGCATACTCAAGGGTGCGGGTGCGACAGCGGTCTTCGTGACCCACGATCAAGCGGAAGCTCTTGCGATCGCCGACGTCATCGCTGTCATGCGTAGCGGCAGAATCGTGCAATCCGGGATTCCTGACGACGTATACGCCGAGCCTGTCAGTCCGTGGGTGGCCCGATTCCTCGGTGACGCGATCCTGCTTGGTGGTACGGTCGAAGACGGGGCTGTTTCAACCGTTCTCGGCTCCATCGTCAGTGGCCTCCCGAGTGGTTCTCTCGCAGAGGTCATGATCCGCCCTGAATGGATTTCGCCACGAGTGTCAGATGACGGGTCGGGCCGCGTGATCGACCGCGAGTTCTACGGCCACGACCAGCTCGTTGAGATCGAACTT
>BTQP01000165.1:0-4014 GCA_036985935.1 Acidimicrobiia bacterium
GAACCTGACACCGGGTTCTTCACTCCATGTCGGAACACCAGGCTTCATGCGCCTGTGTTTCGCAACCGAACCCGGCGACGTCGTCGAGACCGCCATCCAACGCATCGGCGCTGTACTACCCCAGTAGGTTTCTCGATTCGCTCATAGGTCCAGCAGTTTTGACGGGTCGAAGGTTGCCCGCGACGAGGCCGTGATGGTCACCTCGCCTATCCCGAGGATCGAGACGGTGCGAGCAACGGTTACCTCGACCGATCTCGAATCCCAGGACCGATTCACGGGACAGCGGCACGAAATCAACCGTGAGCCGTTGGCCGCCGCGAATCTCACGGCCTCGTCGCGTGGTGAACCCGCGGCTGCGAAAGGACGGAATGTGACCGGTGCCGCGGCAAGGGCGGCGGCATCGGCACCGGTGGCGGCTTGCGCATAGGCCGTAATGCCTGCTCCGACAGAACCGACTGCCGCGACGAGTAGAACGGCCATACCGACTGCGGCGATTCCGAGTCCGACTGACCCACGTTCATCGCTCCACACGCATGGCAGCCGTGGCACCCAGCTCGAGGGGGAGACCACCAAAGATCGGGGCGGCGACGCGGTACTTGAGACGGATGGTGACCGTTGCCCTATCACCAATGTTTTCGGGTCGCACGACTGACACCCGTGCTCGCTCTCCGGCCGGTCCGAGTGCTGCTCTCGCCGCGGCCACCGCCCGTGACGGGTCAGGTGATGCAGCCGCCTCACGCGCACCCTCGCGAGCGGCATGCACCAGTTGCATCTCGGAGCGAGCCACGAGCGCCACCTCCACCAGCCCCAACATCAGTGCCAGTACGAGTGGGAGCACAAGAGCAAACTCGACGACTGCAGAACCCCTGTCGTGCACGCTCATGCACGGTTCGCTACGGATATCACCTTTTCCATGACGGTGTTGAAGAAGGATGGCAGCATGTCGCTTGTGGAAGCCCAGGTGATGAGGGCGAGAGCGACGACAGCTGCTGCCACCAGTACGAGCGCATATTCGGCTGTCGCCTGACCTTGTTGGTTACTGAGGACTCGATTCATTGTTTCTCCTTTGAGAGTCGGCGACCGGCCGGAACGGTGGGAAATCAGAAACCGAGCTTCGAGAGACCGGACACGACCGCAGGAACAACAGCAACGAGGACGAAACCGGGAAGAATCAGAAACGCCAACGGAAAGAGCAACTTGACAGGAAGTTTCTCAAGCCGTTCTTGCTCCTGGGTCGCGAGATCCTCACGCCCGTGTCGCGCCAGGTCAGCCAGAGCAACCGAGATCGGAGCACCGGAATCAGAGCTTCTCTCCGCCGACGAAAACATCGCCGAAACCGGACCGTCTTTCATGTCTCGGGGCAAACCGGACCGAGTCCTGCGAACTGCTTTCCTGACGGTGAGCGCAATCTGTCCCCCAACACGATCGCCAGCGACGACCGCTGCCTGGTCAAACGAGAGGCCAGCGGTCACACCGAGGGCAGCGAGATCGACCGCGAGATGCTCGTCCTCAACAAGAGCCCGCTTCGACCGTCGTTGTTTCACAATCCCGTTGGCGCGGTAGACAACGAACACCACGCCGACAACAGCGAGCCCGAGAGCTGGGTGAATGAACACAGCCGAGAACGCGCCGAGCACTATCCCCTCTCGTCTCGGCAAGAGGACGACAGCCAGGGACGCGAGCGCGGCGCTGAGTGCGATCATGTCGTGTTTCTCATGGCGAACACGTACACGATTGAAAGACCGAGAATCTGGAGGCCTACGCCGACTGCAATCGGAATCACGACCCAGGGATTGCCGACGTCTGGCAAACCCCGCACGAGCAGAACGAGTCCGGTAACGACAAGGGGAACAACACCGACGACCCCGGCTGAGAACCTCGCCTGCGTCGTCGCCACACGCTGCTTCGTTCGTCGGTTTGCATCCGCTTCTGCCTGGTCTGCCAGCGATTGCAATGTCGGGGCAAGCTGAGACCCTGCCTGCTCAGCAAGCGCACACACTGCTGAGAAGGTGCGACCGTTCGTCGGCAAGCTCGAAGCAATCGACTGTCCGATGCTGTCGATGGGTCTGCCGGCGTCGCACAAGAGTCTCGTCTTGCCCGACACGATCGATGGATCGCCGGACCGGATCGCAAAACGCAGCGAAGTGCCTGCCGACACTGAAGTGGCAAGGTACCGCAGGAACCCGACCTCGTCTCGTGTGTCACGCCTCTGGCGACGATGCCTTTGCATGAGCGCTACGACGACGAGGGTGCCGACGCCCAGGATCGGCTCGACCGCGACCAATGCAGCAGCACCGACCATCGCGGGAGCAACACCAGAGGCGACGGCGATCGCAAGAAAGACCCAGATCAGCACGCGTAGACCTCAGCGAGGTCGCCATCGTCCAACAGGTCGATCGACCGCACTTTTCGAACCCCGTTCTGGCGTGCGACGAGGACCACCGCATCGAACGCCGACCGAACCTGCCCCATCAGCGTTTCTACCGGCACGCGCTCTGGTGCCATCGCAGCCATGGCGACAACGCGATCGAGAGCTTCGCTTGCGCCGTTTGCATGAACCGTGGACATCGAGCCGGCGTGTCCGGTGTTGAGCGCCTGGACCATGTCGAGAGATTCGGCGCCGCGGACCTCTCCGACGATGACACGGTCGGGTCGCAGACGCAGCGCGTAACGCAACAGCGATCGGATCGTGATTTCGCCGGCCCCCTCTACGTTTGGCGGATGGCCTTCGAGCCTGACGACGTGTCCGATGATCGAGAGTTCCGCCGCATCCTCGATCGTCACGATCCGGTCGCCGGACGAGATCTCAGAACACAGGACATTGAGCAACGTGGTCTTGCCAGCACCGGTCGCCCCCGCGACAAGCACGTTCTTGCGTTCCGATACCAGACCTTGAAGGATTCGCCCACCTTCCGAGCTCACCGAACCTGACTCAACAAGGCCGCCCACATCTGCGATCGCGTTGACGAAACGGCGGATCGCCACAACGGGACCATCAATGGAGGCGGGTGGGATGACCGCGTGCAATCGCGAGCCGTCCGCCAGGCGGGCATCAACAGCGGGCGATGCGCGGTCGATGCGCAGACCTAGGCCTGATACGACCCGTCTCACCATCGCAACTACATCCTCGGCACTGCGAAAGGTCACATCGGTGAGCTCGAGGACGCCCGCCCGTTCTATCCAGACCTCCTGTGGCCCGTTGACGAGAATGTCGGTAATCGCCTGGTCGCTCACAAGACCTTCCAAGGGGCCGAGTCCGACGATGGAATCCACGGCCTCGACGACGGACCCACGGTCGGCGAGGGGCGCAACGGCGGGGAGTTCGTCCATTCCGGTCTGGATCAGCACCTCTCGATCGACCGACATCGAACTGTCGACGATCCGTTCGATCAGCCTGTCGACATCACTCACGCCATCGACCACACATCGTCGAGGCTGCGCATCCAGCGATCCTTGCCGGCGGGTACCTTGCCAGACATCAGCGACCTGATGACGGAGGGACGGGGAATCGGCAGCACGAGCGCTCCGGCATCCGCTTTCCCACCGAACGCAGTTCGTTGGTACACAACAGCACCGGTGGCGACCATCGAGAATGGATCGGGGAGCATGGGAATCACCGGTACCGCTCTGTCCGCGGGGCGGACGTGAGGTGCGCACCGCAGCACGACGTGCGGCCACCGCTCTGCCATCGCGGCGATGACTTCGCTAGCGTCCGCTATCGAGATGCCGCCGTTTCCGAGAACGGCCACGCCGTGTTTCCTTGGCGACAGCTCCGCTTCCGTTGGGCCACGCGATACGAGAGACGCAAGGTCCCCACCACCCGGCATCGGTGGTCCAGCCTCGTCCAGGTCGATCACGATCGCTGTTCCTCGTCGAGCAGCGAGACCAAGAGGCACGACCAAACTCAGAACGAGATCGTGCGGCGACCAGACAGCAATAGTTGGCATCGAGACACCTCCGTGAATCGGAGGGGAAGCAGCACAACCGTATCTGAATCAGAGCCGTGGATTCAAG
>BTQP01000166.1:0-3920 GCA_036985935.1 Acidimicrobiia bacterium
GGAATTGATACGACTCGACTTAGGTTATACTCACCGTAACGACTTAGACATGTACCTTCGCGGGTGACCCGCGGGGAGATCGAAAACAAGGAGAATCAGTATGACACGAGCGGTCGGAATTGACCTGGGAACCACAAATTCGGTGATTTCCGTCCTTGAGGGCGGCGAACCGAAAGTGGTTGCCAACGCCGAAGGTAATCGCACAACACCTTCGATTGTTGCGTTCGCCAAAAACGGCGACGTACTCGTCGGTGATCAGGCGAAGCGCCAGGCAATCACCAATCCTGAGCGGACGATTCGCTCCGTCAAGCGACACATGGGCACGGACTGGTCGGTAGACATCGACGGTAAGGAATACACAGCACAGGAGATCTCAGCACGAATTCTCCAGAAGCTCAAAGCCGACGCAGAAGCGTATCTCGGCGAGCCAGTGACCAAAGCTGTGATCACAGTCCCCGCCTACTTCGGAGATGCCCAGCGTCAGGCGACGAAAGAGGCGGGTCAGATCGCAGGTCTTGAAGTCGAGCGCATTGTCAATGAGCCAACGGCTGCTTCACTTGCGTACGGCCTCGACAAGAACAAAGACGAACTCGTTCTTGTGTACGACCTCGGCGGTGGAACGTTCGACGTCTCGGTGCTCGAGATCGGTGAGGGCGTGTTCGAAGTCAAGTCGACCGCGGGCGATACCCAGCTCGGTGGCGACGATTGGGACGACGAAGTCATCACGTGGCTCGTCGACGGATTCAAGTCCGACAACGGCGTTGACCTGTCGAACGACCCTATGGCGATGACGCGTCTCAAAGAGGCGGCGGAAAAGGCGAAGATCGAATTGTCGACTGTTCAGGAGACAGAGATCAACCTCCCGTTCATCACAGCCAATCAGGATGGTCCGATCCATATGCTCAAGACGCTTACTCGCTCAGAGTTCGAGCGTATGACAGCGGATCTTGTGGAACGGACACGTGCACCCTTCGAGCGTGCGATCAAGGATGCCGGGGTGTCGCTTTCTGAGATCGATGACATCATCCTCGTCGGTGGATCAACGAGGATCCCTGTCGTTCAAGGTCTCGTCGAAGAGCTCGCTGGAAAGCAGCCACACAAGGGTGTAAACCCTGACGAGGTGGTTGCACTCGGTGCGGCGATTCAGGCTGGTGTCCTCACGGGCGACGTTTCCGGCATCTTGTTGCTGGACGTGACCCCGTTGACGCTCGGCGTTGAGACGGAAGGCAACCTGTTCACCAAGATGATCGAGCGCAATACAACGATCCCGACGCGGCGCTCCGAGATCTTCACGACGGCGGCCGACGGACAGCCCGAAGTTGAGATCAACGTCATGCAGGGCGAGCGGGCCATGGCGGCTGACAACATGTCGCTGGGTCGATTCAAGCTGCAAGGTATCCCGCCTGCGGCCAGAGGAATCCCGCAGATCGAGGTCACATTCGACATCGATGCCAACGGCATCGTTTCGGTGTCCGCAAAGGACCTGGGCACAGGGAAAACTCAGCAGGTCACCATCACCGGGGGTACAGCCCTCGATCAGAAGGACATCGATCAAATGATCACGGATGCTGAGTCCCACGCAGCTCAGGATGCAGAGCGCAAGGAAACCGCGGAGATTCGCAACTCCGCAGATCACGCAGTGCACACGATCGGCAAGCAGCTCGCTGAAAACGGCGACAAGCTCACCGAGGATGAGAAAGCACCGATTCAAGAAAAGTTGGATGCGCTCAAGGCACTGCTCGAAGATGAGGGTTCATCCACGGATGACATCAAGTCAACGACGGGCGAACTCAGTGAGAGCGCGCAGATCATCGGACAGAAGATGTATGAGGCTGCCCAGGCCGAAGCTGAGGCTGCCGATTCCGAAGGAGCGGAAGCTTCCGAGACCGACGACGAGGTTGTCGAGGCAGAGGTTGTAGAGGAGGATGACGAGTGACGAGCCGATCTTTGGCTCTGGTGCGGGTACGACGCCCAAAGCACCACGTTCCTCTTCGATTCCCATGACAGACATATCAGACACACCAACACAGGACTCCTCGCCCGATCCGGGCGAGGGGATCCGCAACACAGACAACGGCGACCGGGTGATCGTCGAGGTGCCGGACGCGGAGCCGACACCCGAGATGCTTGGACTCACGTTGCCCGCCGATCCCGAAGAGGCTCAGCGGCTGCTCCTCGGAGAGCTTGCCGAGGCGCGTCAGGAGACGGGCGAGCTACTCGCGAATCTCCAGCGGGTTGCGGCAGAGTTCGATAACTACCGCAAACGAGTCGAACGAGACCAGACAGAGAACGTGCTGAGGGCCGGCCAACGAGTCATCGAGCGGCTGCTACCGGCCCTCGACAGTTTTGACGCCGCTCTAGCGACGGAAGCAGCCTCAGATGGTGAAATCCGGATGCTCGAGGGAATGAAAAGCACCTATACACAGATGATCGATGCCCTCGCTGGCGAGGGTTTTGAGCCAATCGACGCGGTTGGGAAACCGTTCGATCCAGCGCTTCACGAAGCGGTGTCGGTGACTCCGGGAGACGGCGAGCAGGTCGTCGATCAAGAACTCAGAAAGGGATACACCATGAGGGGACGTGTAATTCGACCCTCCCTGGTGATAGTGGGCCATGCGTAAAGAATGGATGGAAACGGACTACTACGCCGAGCTCGGAGTAGACAAGGACGCCTCTGCAAAGGAAATCAAGAAGGCCTTCAGGAAACTCGCGCGCGAGTCCCATCCCGATAACAACCCCGATGATCCGAAAGCAGAATCACGCTTCAAGGAGATCAACGAGGCGTACGACACGATCGGCGATGAGGACACACGCAAGGAGTACGACCACGCTCGCGAGATGGGGTACTTCGTCGGCGGACCCGGCGGTGGGCAGCAGTATGTAAGGGTCGAGGATCTCTTCGGTGGTGCTCACGGTGGTCCCCAAGGTGCCGGCGCACAGGACCTCTTCGGCGGTTTCCAGGATCTCTTCGCAGGCGCCCGAACACAACGCAGACCACAGAGGGGTGCCGATGCCTCGGGTGCGATCACGCTCAGCTTCCACGAAGCTCTCACGGGCCCGACCACCGAACTTTCGGTCGGAGGAAAGACGGTAAAGGTCAAAATCCCCAAGGGTGTTTCAGACGGAACCCGGGTCAGGGTCAAAGGCAAGGGCGGACCCGGCGTGGCCGGTGGTCAGCGCGGCGACCTTTTCGTCACGGTCCATGTTGGGACGCACCCGATATTCGAACGCAAAGGCAAGAGCGATCTGACTATCGATGTTCCCATCACCTACACCGAAGCCGCGTTGGGGGCTGCGATCACGATCCCGACCCTTCAAGGCACAACCAAGATAAAGGTGCCTGCTGGAACGCAAGGGGGCACGACGATGAAACTTTCAGGCAAGGGAATCGAGACAGCAAGAAAGACAGGCAATCTGCTTGTCAAGCTTCACATCGCCGTTCCAACGACGATGTCACAGGATGAGACCGCAGCGCTTGAGACTCTTCGCACCGCCGAAAATGGATGGAATCCCCGATCTCGATTGGGAGTGTGACATGAACGAGGCACGTGACGCCGTTTACATGATCTCGGTTGCAGCCGAACTCGTCGGCATGCACCCACAGACCCTGAGGGTCTACGAGCGGCGAGGTCTCGTTGACCCGTATCGCACGCCGGGCGGCACACGGCGCTACAGCAAGGCAGATCTTGAGCGATTGCTCCTGATCCAGGAACTGTCGAGCGCCGGCGTGAACCTCGAGGGCATCAAACGAATCCTGCTTCTCGAGATCGACAACCACCGCCTTCGAAACCAGGTCGACCGGCTGCGCAGACTCCTTGAAGAAGCCGAGAGCAGGCGCGGCGGGCGCGCGTCGGAGTTGTTCCGGGTGAGACAGACCAAGAAACGCCAGCTCCCAGACATCCGGAGAGATTCACCCTTTG
>BTQP01000167.1:0-3906 GCA_036985935.1 Acidimicrobiia bacterium
TTCAACCTCGAACGTCAAGGACACATCTACACACGGATCTCGAACCCGACCGTGGCAGCCTTCGAAGAACGCATCGCCGCCCTCGAAGGCGGTGTCGGGGCCGTCGCAACCGCAAGCGGCCAAGCTGCCCTCTTCCTCGCCATGCCCACGCTCATGGGTACGGGGGCACACATCGTGTCGTCGGGTTCGCTCTATGGCGGAACCCACAACCTGTTCACCCACACCCTGCCGCGTTTCGCCGGCATAACGACCACGTTCGTCGACCCCCGTGACCCCGAAGCGTTCGCAGCAGCGATCCGGCCCGAGACGCGTCTCGTCTATGGCGAGACCCTTGGCAACCCTGCGCTTGAAGTCCTCGACGTAGAAGCCGTCGCCGACGTGGCCCACCGGGCGGGACTTCCGCTGATGATCGACAACACCTTTGCAACGCCGTATCTGTTCCGGCCATTCGACCACGGCGCCGACATCGTCATGCACTCTGCAACGAAGTTCATCGGTGGGCACGGGATCGCGCTCGGTGGAGCGCTCGTCGACGGTGGCACCTTCGATTGGGAGAGCTCAGACAAGTTTCCGACGATGACCGAACCCTATCCGTCGTACCACGGCCTGACTTTCGCAGACGAGTTCGGTACCCAGGCGTTCCTGATCAGGGCACGCGTCGAAGGCCTGCGGGACTTCGGGGCAGCAATGGCGCCTCAGAACGCTTTCTACCTGCTTCAAGGTCTCGAAACGCTTCCCCTGCGCATGGCCCGCCATGTCGAGAACGCCCGCAAGATCGTCGCGTTCCTCAACGACGCACCCGAGGTTTCGTGGGTCGTGTACCCCGAGCTCGAGGATCATCCCGACCACGACCTTGCGAAACGCCTCCTGCCAAAAGGGTGCGGCGCGATCTTCCCGTTTGGCATCGCCGGCGGGCGCGAGGCGGGACGCCGTTTCATCGAGCGGCTCGGGCTGTTCTCTCACCTCGCAAACGTCGGGGATGCGAAGTCCCTCGTGATCCATCCCGCCTCGACGACACATGCCACCTTGAGCGCCGACGAGCTCGAGGCTGCAGGTGTCGGCGAAGATCTCGTGCGACTCTCCATCGGGCTCGAGGACGCAGACGACCTTATTGCGGACCTCGCCCAGGCGCTGCGCGCATCACAGCGCGGGTGACAACATGGATGTGAGTCTCGACGGGCAGCATGTGTACGTCTCAACGGGAGGGCGCGAGTTCGATGCGTCGCTTCCGACGGTCGTCCTCGTTCACGGTGCAGGTATGGACCACACCGCGTGGCAGTTTCAGGCACGGGCCTTTGCGTATCGTGGTATCAACGTTCTGTCGCTCGATCTGCCAGGGCACGGACACTCAGACGGGGCTGCACTATCAACCGTGTCAGAGTATGCGGATGTCGTTGCGGCGTTGCTCGACGAGGTCGGTGTGGAGACTGCACGCATCATCGGCATCTCCCTCGGCGCGTACATCGCCATCGACCTCGCGGCAAGGTTCCCTTCCAAAGTCGAATCGATCGTGCTCCTCGGCGTGGCCGAAACCATGCCGGTCCATCCCGATCTGCTCGCCGCCGCCAAGGGGGACGAGCATCTCGCACTCGAGCTGATGACGTCGTGGATTCATGCCCGCGCAGCACACACGGGCGGACACCCCACACCCGGCCTGTGGATGATGGGAGCCTCGATGAGGCTGTTGGAACGGGCCAGACCCGGGGTTCTCTACAACGATCTCGCCGCGTGCGATACCTATCTCGCGGCATCCGGACATGCAGCGGGGATAGGCATCCCGGTGCTTGTGCTGATGGGTGAACATGATCTGATGACCCGGCCTGCAGCAGCAGCACCCCTCGCAGAGGCATTCCCGAATGCCCGCACCGTCATCGTGCCGGGAGCGGGGCACATGGTGATGATCGAAGAACCCGACACCGTGATCGACGAATCAGTCCAGTTCTGGCAGAGCACCAAGACAGGCTGACGGTTCGTTACCTGTCTCCTACGCGTGGGGGTCGTGGACGCCCGAACCCGCTGGAGTGGATTGGTTCCGCCGAGCCGAGGAGTACGGGACACCCGCACGGTCGCTCATCTCGCCGAACAACACATCGAGGCAGCCGCTCCGGTAGGCATCGTCACCAACACCTGGATCGAACCGGTCACCGCGCACGACCCACGTCAGCAGGTCGCGCAACCGGTCGAGGTCTGCCACACGGGCTTGCTCTTCGACGTTGACATCGGTTGCTACGCGATCCAGGTAGCCCGTGCGCAAACAACCCGAGGCGTATATCGGGTCACGCATCGCAGAAAAGTTGTCGGCACCCGCAACGACGTCGAACAACGACCTCCAGTTGATGTCGTCATTTGCAACGTCCGTTCGGAACCTTGTCATGATGTGTATCTATCGGAATCGCGGCAGAGTCCTTGAGAGAGCTGGAGCCACACCCGGCCCAGCGACTGCGGACCCGGATACCGCCCTCAGGTCGAGGGCCCCGGCTGGACCGTTCGTCAGGTCAGCGCAAGCTCCAGCACCGTTTCGATGTCTGCTGGCGTGTGGAAGGTCATTTCCTCGCGCACGGCCTCGGGTACATCATCGAGATCGTCAGCGTTGCGCTCGGGCAGGATGATCTCACGCAGCCCTGCCCGGTGAGCGGCGAGCACCTTCTGTTTCACGCCGCCGATGGGCAGCACTCTGCCCTGGAGCGTCACCTCGCCGGTCATGCCGACATCCGCCTTCACCTTGCGTCCGGTCAGCAAACTGACCAGCGCGGTGGTCATCGTGACACCGGCAGAGGGTCCGTCCTTGGGGATGGCGCCAGCAGGCACGTGAATGTGGATGTGTCCGTCCAGATCCTCCGCGTCGATTCCGAGTTCCTCGGCGTGCCCACGCACGTATGAAACCGCGATCGTCGCAGACTCCTTCATCACATCGCCTAGCTGCCCGGTCAACGTCAGACCCGATTCCCCCGGAACGTTGCTGGCTTCAACGAACAGGACATCTCCGCCAGCACCCGTAACCGCAAGGCCTGTTGCAACGCCCGGCACAGCGGTGCGCTCGCCTCGCTCGCTGTGATGCACGGTGGGTTTGCCGAGAAGTTCACGCAGATTCTCCGGTGCAACGGTGGTTCGTCCACTCGTTTCGCCTGATGCGATGGTGGTCGCAACTTTGCGCGCCAGCTTGCCCAGCTGGCGCTCGAGGTTCCGAACGCCTGCTTCGCTTGTGTAGTCGTCGACGATGTCTCCAAGGGCCTCGTCGGTGATGTCGATCTCGTCTACGGTGAGGCCGGAGCGTTCAACCACGCGCGGCAAGAGATGCTCCGAAGCGATTTCGACCTTCTCGACCTGGGTGTAACCATCGAGGCGAATAACCTCTGTCCGGTCGAGCAACGGTGCAGGAATCGACTCGAGGATGTTGGCGGTCGCGATGAACAGAACGTCTGAGAGGTCGAGATCGAACTCCAGATAATTGTCACGGAACGTGTGGTTCTGCTCCGGATCGAGTACCTCGAGCAACGCGGACGACGGGTCGCCGCGCCAGTCGCTGCCTACCTTGTCCATCTCATCGAGCAAGAACACCGGGTTCATCGATCCCGATTCGGTCAGAGCTCGCGCTATCCGTCCGGGACGAGCGCCGACGTAGGTGCGTCGGTGTCCACGGATTTCGGCCTCGTCGCGTAAACCGCCCAGGGCGAGTCGCACGAACTTGCGCCCGAGAGCGCGCGCAACGGACTGGCCGAGTGAGGTCTTTCCAACACCGGGAGGGCCCACAAGGAGGAGGATCGTCCCCGTGCCGCCCACGGCGGCGCCGTCGTCCAGCCCGCGATCACGCCGCAGCTTGCGCACAGCAAGGTGTTCGATCATCCGGTCTTTGGCATCATCGAGTCCCGTGTGATCAGCATCGAGCACGGTCCGAGCCGCATCGAG
>BTQP01000168.1:0-3877 GCA_036985935.1 Acidimicrobiia bacterium
CCGGCATCGAGCTGATCGTATGCATCACTTTCCCGTGTTGCATACCCCTCGACTCGCTGGGACAGGGGACTCAGGAGGAATCGGTCCAAAGTGAGGGCACTTATGCGTCCCTCTTGGGGCGTCGACGCGTCGGGCACCGATATCACGACGGAAAGATCAGCGCTCACGATCGCCACGGACCCCGGCGAGACTGGATCGCCGCGATGGTACGGCACTATCGAGGCGTTCGATGGGATTGCAGCCGTACGTATCGCGGGACCAGACAGAACGCGATGTTGAGGCTCGACGAACAGACCGGGCGATCCAGAATCGACAACCATTGCGAGGATCAAGGCTTTCGATTCGCGATGTGATGCATGTCGCATCACCGCGGCGATGCGGTGATGTCCATCGAGTGTCACATACGCACCCTCGCTCGGTGCCAGTGGTTGTTCTGGCTGATCCTGGGCGATCGTGGAAACAGAATGGACCTCATCACCGTAACGAGCGGATCGAATAGATTCTGCATCACCCCTCACCGTCGACACGTCCAGTCCCTTGGTCGCGACGACAACCGGCTCGAGGAACGCCCCGGCACGCTCGATGTCTGCCAGACGGGTCGCCACTGCAGAGGGAATCACGTCCTCATGGGGATAGACGGTCGCCTCCTCGAGATCCAGCACACCAACGATTCCGCACATGTCCGGTCTGTCCGGGCGCGAGATCGTGTATATGGCAAATGACTTTCCGTGTTTCGTGATGATGCCTCTATCGATGAACGACCTGGTTCGGTCCTCGCCACGTCGATAGGACCCGGGTGTCTGGACCTCGTGCAACAGACGAACCGAGACCGGGTTACCGTCACCGGGCGAACGATCCGACGACAGTCTCGTCGGCTCGCCGAAACGAGAGATCACATCCGCCGAGTACATGAGTGGTTCAAATGGGTACAACACGATGAACACCGATGGTACGACCGGTCGTGCGAGCAAGGGAACGATCGTGATCGACCTTGACGGTGTTGTGTACCTCGGCACCGAGGGCGTAGCCGGGGCCGGCGAAGCGCTCGCAACACTCGAGACGGCCGGTTGGCATCTCGTGTTCGCTACGAACAACTCGACGAAAACGCCACGTGACGTCAAGATGCACATCGAGGAACGGACAGGGTTTCGCTCGAGCGATGCAGTTGTTGTGACTTCGGCGCTGGCCGCTGCCTCCTGGACAGCCCGCGACCATTCTTCGGCTCTCGTTGTCGGTGAACCCGCCGTGTCGGAGGCTCTATCGGCGACCGGAGTTGACGTCGTCGAGAGCGGACCTGCTGAGGCCGTTGTCGTTGGGCTCGATCGAAACATCACGTACGACACGATCGCCGCAGCCTCTCACCTCATTCGTTCGGGAGCCACGTTCGTCGCAACGAACACGGATGCGACCTTCCCAACTCCGGACGGTCCCGTTCCAGGTGCAGGTTCGGTCGTCGCGGCTATAGCTGTTGCGAGCGGTACAGCACCGGTTGCGTGTGGCAAACCAGAGGCCCCGATGCTCGATCTCGTGCGGAGCGCTGTGCGCGGACCACAGGTGTGGGTCGTGGGAGACCGCCCGGAAACGGACATCGCGATGGCTCTCAAGGCCGGGTGGAACTCGGTCCTGGTTCGCACAGGTATCACTGCACCAGGCGAGCCGGTCGACGTTCAGCACACGCCGGGGTATTCAGTCGGTAGCATCGTCGATGTGCCGGCGCTGATCGTGTGATTCGGCGACGTATCGGAGATAGTGAGGACATGAAAGACCAACACACGCAAGATGAATCCACATCGAGCGACGAGCTGCTCGACACCCTTCAGTCGGTAGATCCAGCGGAGGCTCCTGACATCGCTGAATCCCTAGCCGAGTCACTGGCCACGGATCTTGCGGCGACCGAGCCGCCCCCGCGTGACGGAGTAGGGGAGAGCTCCTGACCAGACGCCGTCTCGATGCGGAACTCGTCCGACGGCATCTCGTAGCGAGCCGCGCTGAGGCGCGGAGGGCAATCGACGCCGGACTCGTACGCGTTGAGGCGATCGCATCGCCCAAACCATCAACGATGGTCTCTCCTCGGGATGCCGTACACGTGGTGGGGCCGCCGGAACCGTTCGTCAGTCGTGCGGGTCGTAAGCTCGATGCGGCTCTCGATGCTTTCGATATCGACGTCACGGACGCGAGCGGTCTCGACGTGGGCGCATCAACCGGTGGGTTCACCGACTGTCTGTTACAACGCGGCGCACGTCAGGTTCTCGCCCTGGATGTCGGCCACAGCCAACTCAACTGGAAGATTCGCAACGACCCACGTGTGCGGGTGGTGGAGCGCATGAACATCCGATCGACGGAACCTGCTGCGATCGGTGGACCGTTCGATGTAGTCGTCGCAGATCTCTCTTTCATATCACTTCGAACTGTGGCACCTTCGCTGCTCGCCATGGGAACCGAAGAAACAGACTGGGTGCTACTCATCAAACCGCAGTTCGAGGCGGGCAAAGATCGCGTCGGAAAGGGCGGCATCGTTCGTGACAGTGCCGTCCGGTACGATGTGCTCGAGAAAGTGCTCCACTACTTCACAGATATCGGGATGGGCTGTCAGGGTCTTATCACGTCGCCGATAACGGGGGCAAAGGGGAACATCGAGTACCTCGCCTGGTTCACCCGAGGTACGGGTAGCGTTGCCGATGAAAGCATCGAAAAGCTGATAGAAGGAATTCGAGAGTGAAGCGGGTACGCATCGTCGTACGAAACGACAAACCCCAGGCGGATGTGATCGCACATCGCCTCATCGCCACGCTCTCCGGCGAAGGTGTCGAAGCGAACGACATCTGCGAATCGCCTGACGCTGTCGTCGCGATAGGTGGCGACGGGACGGTTCTTGCGGCCGCTGCGACCGCGCTCGACCTCGGAATACCGATCTGTGGTGTGAACGTCGGTCGTGTCGGATATCTGGCAGAGTTCGAGGAAACAGAAATCAACGACCTTGCCAGCGCGATAGCGGGCGACACGTACTCGATCCGGACTCACAACACACTGTCCGTCGAAACGGGTGCTCACCAAGCTTCGGCGATCAACGATGTTGTGCTCGAGAAAGTAGTCAGCCAGCGCATCATCGAGATCGCAGTGCGGATCAACGGCAAGGAACTTGCGTCCTACAGGACGGACGGACTGATCCTTGCGACACCTCTGGGTTCCACCGCGTACTCGCTCTCGGCTGGCGGCCCGGTCATGGATCCATCCCTTGACGCCCTCATCCTGACGCCTGTGGCTCCCCATAGCCTCTTCGCACGATCCATCGTGCTTGCGCCGGATGCCGTCGTGTCGCTGTCGGTCGAGGTTGCCCGACCAGCCCGAATCAACGTCGACGGACGCGAGCTCTGCATCGTGCAAGCCGGCGAAGAAGTGAGAATCTCGAGAGGTCCCACGACCGTCGAGTTTCTGAGCCTCGGGAGACACCCCTTCCCCGAAGCAGTACGGGACCAATTCGGCCTCGACAATGCTTGACGAAATCCACGCCTCCAACATCGGTCTGATCACCAAGGCATCGGTTTCTCCTGCTGACGGGCTCACCGTCATCACAGGGGAAACCGGGACGGGAAAGACGCTGATGCTCGGTGCGTTGCGTCTCGTCAGAGGGGACAAGACATCAAAAGACGTAGTCGGTCCGCACGATGACGCCGTGGATGTTGTAGCGCGCTTCGTCACCAGCGGCGGCGAAGAGCACGTCGTGCGGCGAACCGTATCCAAGGGCAGGTCGCGCGCATACATCGACGGTGCCCCTGTCACCGCAGGAGAACTCAACGACCGTTTCGGGCCGCTAGTGACGATCGTGTCTCAACACGATCAGCACGCTCTCACATCGAGCGATCGGGTGCGAACGATC
>BTQP01000169.1:0-3853 GCA_036985935.1 Acidimicrobiia bacterium
AGAAGCTGCGGTGCGATCGAGCCGCGATATTCTGGCTGCGTCGATGGGCGGCGTACGGGGCCGCAGAGGAAGGGGACGGTGATGAACCAAAAGACGAGGCTGGCGTCGGTAACAGGCTCACGGCCCCTCAGGTCCTGCCCGTGAATACCATCAAGGCGTGGATCATCGGCTTCGGCATCTTCCTGTACTTCGCCATCACCACTGCCTGGCTCCCCTCGAAGCTCATCACCGGACCGCTAGCGTCGAGTGGCCGGATCGTTCAGGATCTCCTGACACTCACCGTTTGGGGCTTCTTCTTCGTCGCCGGAATGGTCGGCCTGCGCGCTGCGCAACGCCGCGGCCTGATCTGATGCAGGAACTGGATTTCTTCGATTCCAACATTCCCTGCCTGGCGGCCTGCCCCGTTCACACAAATGCCGGACTCTACGTTGCAGCGATCGCCGAGGGTGACGACGAAGGCGCCTACCTCACCGCCCGTCTCCCGAACCCCTTCGCTTCGGTGTGTGCACGTGTGTGCGCTGCACCATGTGAGGATGCGTGTCGCAGGGGCACGCTCGATACTCCAATCGCGATCCGTGCACTCAAGAGATTCGTAACAGAACGCCACGGAATCGAGTCCGGGGATTCCTCACTGGTCGGCGAGGTTTCGAAAGCCGCGTCAGTCGAGAGAACAGAAAGCATCGGGATCATCGGTGGTGGACCCTGTGGTCTCGCTGCAGCACACGACCTCAGGAAACTCGGATACCAGGTGACGATCTACGAGGCAACGGACACCCTCGGCGGAATGATGGTGATGGGAATCCCGGAGTATCGGCTTCCGCGAGATCTTGTCGCAGCAGAGATCCAGTCGATCATCGACATGGGTGTTGATGTTCGTTTTGACACACAACTCGGCAAGAACATCGAGTTCACCGACATCAAACAGAGCCACGATGCAGTCCTCATCGCCATCGGAGCGACCCTCGGTCGGGGTCTCGATCTCGAAGGCCACGAATCAGACGGCGTGTTGCGGGCGATCGAATACCTCATCAATGCGAACCGCGGATTCGCGGTCGACATCGGAGAGAAGGTCGTCGTCATCGGCGGCGGAGACGTCGCGATGGACAGCGCAAGAACAGCCCTGCGAAGCGATGCATACGAGGCCAAGGCCGATGCTCAGGACACGAACCGCTCGGTTATCACGGCCGCTCTGGATGCCGCACGAACCGCGGCGAGAACGGGAGCGCGCCAGGTCACCGTCATCTCTCTCGAGTCGAAGGACGAAATGCCCGCGGACGAGTTCGAGCTGGAGGAAGCGATACGGGAGAACATCGACTTTGTCCACCGGAGGGGCCCCGCACGAATCCTGAGCAAGGACGGTGCCGTGGTCGGTCTCGAGACCGTAGGTGTTCGCTCCGTGTTCGATGCCGACGGACGATTCTCGCCCGTGTTCGACTCGGATGACCTTGCGACCATCGAAGCAGATACGGTCATCCTTGCGATCGGCCAGGCCATCGACGTAGATGCCCTTGGTCCCGATGGGCCAGAGATCACGCCAAGACGAACGATCGGCGTTGGGGAGAACGATCTCGCAACATCGGTGCCGATGGTATGGGCGGGCGGCGATGCCGCCCACGGGCCCCGCAGCCTGATCGATGCGATCGCCGACGGGCGAAAAGCTGCGTCCCAGATACACGAGACGTTCGGCGGAGCGGTCGAGCAGCAGCCCAAGGGTCACATGGTCAAGCTGCAACAGTTCCATCGTTTCGACGACCCCTATGACTCGATCGCACGGGTGGACGTTCCGACGATCCCAACCGATCGCCGAATCGGTCTCGCCGAGGTCGAGACCGGTTTCACTCCAGACCAGGCACGATGTGAAGCCCAACGCTGTCTTCGCTGTTTCGCCAACATCCTCCTCGAAGCGGACAAGTGTGTGTTGTGTGGACTGTGTGTCGACGTGTGCCCCGTCAAGGTCATTTCGATCGTCCCTGCCGAGGAGGTCGACGCCGACAAGGTCGGTGCGACCGCCCTCTTGCTCGACGAACGGGGCTGCATCAGATGCGCGCTGTGCGTCGAGAGATGTCCGACGAAGGCTCTTTCGATGGGTGTTTGGTCGGGCGTTGGAGTTCCGACAGGGGTTTCGATGCCGATTACACTTACGATGCCGATCACCGTGGGAGCCAGCACATGAGCCTGATGGACAGGATCAGAGAATCCGCTGCCGGACGAGCTTTCTGGCGGACACCCAGACGGAAAACTGACCGGGATCGGGCTGCCGCGCATTGGGGCAATTTCCTCCTTCACATCTACCCGGTGAAGATGCCAAGGAAGCAGATCAGCTTCCGGTGGTCATGGTTCCTCGGTGTCGCATCGGTGGTGCTTTTCGGATCGCTCATCGCATCGGGAATCTACCTCATGTTCTTCTACGTCCCCTCGCCAACTACCGCGTACGGCAACATCATCTTTCTCCAGAACAACGTGGCTTTCGGGCAGTACATTCGCAACATACACCGTTGGTCAGCCCACCTGATGGTGATTGCAGTTGCCGCCCACATGGCGAAGATGTTCTACCGAGGCGCATACAAACCGCCGAGAGAGTTCAACTGGATCATCGGCGTCGTCCTCCTCATTCTGACCCTTCTCCTGTCGTTCACGGGCTACCTCTTGCCATGGGACCAACTGGCCTACTGGGCAGTGACTGTTGGAAGCTCGATGGCTGAGTTCGTGCCGTTCATCGGGGATACGGTCCAGTCGATGCTGCTCGGCGGCAGCGAGGTTGGGGCCCAGACCTTGTTGCGGTTCTACGTGCTTCACGTCGCCGTGTTACCCACGATTCTGATCTTCGCGCTCTTGATCCACCTGTGGCGCTGGCGCAAGGACTCGATGCTCGAGGACTCGGTGCTCGAGGACTCCATGCTCGAGGACGACGAGGAGGTCTTCAGTGAGTGACACAGACAAGACCCCCGGGAGCGAGCAACGAGTACTCGGGTATGTGGAAGGGACGCCTCCGGTGGGAGACAGAAAGGTCCCATCCGAAGAAGACTCCGTCATGGTATGGCCTCATCTGCTCATCCGGCATGCGGTGGTTGCCCTGACGGTGATGGTGTTCGTACTCCTGCTCTCATTGGCCTTCAATGCGCCGCTGCGAGAAATGGCGAATCCGACAGTGACACCCAACCCGGAGAAAGCGCCGTGGTACTTCGCTGCTCTTCAGGAACTGCTGTTCCGGTTCCACCCGCTCGTTGCAGGTGTCCTCGTCCCAACCGCGATCCTCGGCGGCCTGTTTGCGCTGCCCTTCATCGACCGCAACCCGGACACCCGTGCAAGGAATCGCAAGGTAGCTGTTGCGGCCTTCACCATCTTCATGGTCGTGTGGATCCTGCTGACAGTCATTGGATTCGCCTTCCGGGGGCCGAACTGGAGCTGGGTGTGGCCATGGCAAGAATGGTATGGAGAACTATGAGCGAAGAAGTAGAACGCAGAAGATTCCTGTCGCGGATGTGGGCGGGCGGTCTTGCGATCATTGCAGGTGCTGCGGCATGGACGTCGTGGGATTTCCTTCAGCCCGTAGCCGGTCAGGCTGGCGGACCGGTCGCGACCATCCCCCCAGATACGATCCCATCCGAAACGGTGATCGAGGTCGAAGCCATGCGTGGTTATCTCACAGAATCCGAAGGTGAGATTGTTCCCCTCTGGTGGAAGTGTCCGCATCTCGGCTGCAAGGTCCCGTGGTGCGAGAGTTCCGGCCAATTCGAGTGTCCGTGTCACGGCTCCGTGTTCAGCCGAATCGGGGAGTATCGCCGAGGTCCCGCACCGAGAGGCATGGACCGCTACGAGTTCGAGATCATCGACGGCGTCGTCGTTCCCGACA
>BTQP01000170.1:0-3844 GCA_036985935.1 Acidimicrobiia bacterium
GACCTGCCAACGGCCTTTGAGTCGGTCAAGAAACTTGCGACATTCACCTACGAGCAAGCCTTCTTCGGCCACGGAGAACCCGTGCTCGTCAGTGCATCGGATGCAGTAAAGACACTCGCCGCTTCCCTGTAGAGCCGCGAGTCACGACCCCTGGAAGGATGCCGCGAGGCGGGCGAAGCCCTCTTCGAGTGTGACGGCGGGTGTCCACGCAAGTGCCGCCCGCGTCTCGCGTTGGTCGAACCAGTGTGCGGTGCCGAGTTGTTCGGCGAGGAAACTCGTCATGGGCGGGTCGTCGGTTCGGCCCTGCCGATCCCACACTTTCTCGAGCACAACACCCCCGCCTCTCGCCACTCTGTATGGAACCCTCAGTCTCGGCGGCTGGAGTCCGGCAGCGAGCACGATCCGGTTGATCAATTCGCGTACCGGGCGTGGCTGCCCGTTCGAGACGACGAGCGCTCTCCCGCCAATATCGTGTGATCTGTCGAGTGCGGCCACGAGGGCATCGGCGGCGTTGTCGATGTAGGTGCTGTCGATGAGTGACGCGCCGGTGCCGACGATGGCGAGTCGGCCCTGTCGTGCCCGCTCGACGATTCGTCCGACGAGTTGCGTGTCGCCTGGACCCCACACAAGATGCGGCCGAACCGCGACGACCGCCATGTCCGTCGAGTTCGCTGCCAGCGCAACGTGTTCCGCAAACGCTTTGCTGCGGGCGTACGGTCCCCTCGCACTCGTGGGTTTGGCTGGGCTGGCGCCCGCACCTACGAGCGAGTGGCCGGCATGTGCGACGGCTGGCGAGGAGACGTGAACGAACCGTGAGGCACCAGCCTTTCGGGCCGCCGTGATCACATTCGTTGTACCCATGATGTTCGTTCTCTCGAACTCCTTCCACACCCCAGCCACACCGACCCTCGCGGCGAGGTGCACAACACCGTCGACCCCGGCAGCTGCCCTCTCGATCGCGTCGGCGTGTGCGATATCACCGAGAACCTCATCAACATCGATCCCGCTCGCGTGGCGCTGAAACACGGTGACGTCGTCGCCTCGTGCGACAAGCTGTTCGACGACCGTTCTGCCCAACAGGCTGGTTGCCCCGGTGACGAGAATCCTCATATGCGCCCCATTCGGCCACCCGCGAGCACGCGTTCCGCCCACATCGCGATCCGTGTGCGGTCGATCTTGGAATTGTGACGTTTGTCGACCGGCAAGCCGGGCACGCTCAACACGGCCGCAACGTCTACATCCGGTATGGCTGATCGAACGTTGTCGGCAACGCGCTCGGACACGATGGATGGTTTCCTGGTGCGCTGGGACTGAACGATGACAGCGACGACCTGTTGCGTCCCTCTCGGTCCGACCCCGACGATCGCGGAAAGCTCAACGCCATCGAGGCTGTTGATCGCATGTTCGAGGCCTATCGGGGTCACCGGGCCATACATCGTCGAGATGACATGACCGACTCTGCCCTCTATCCACAGCCGACCGTCGCTGTCGAAATGTCCGACATCACCGGTGCGGTGCCACCCCGGTGGCTGAGATGCGGTGTGCTGGGTGAACCACAGCTTGTCGTACCCGTCACGCATGTGCGGACCCCGGACGCACACCTCACCGGCGACACCGGCCGCCGTGGTGCTGTCGCCAGACGGTTCGCCACCGCCGTCGAGCGGGTCGATCGTTACGTCGACCCCGTCCAGCGGGTACCCAACGCATACGCCCAGTCCGCTGCCGGCTTCGTCGATGCCTTCAAGGGAGATGTCCGCAACGGGCAGCATCTCTGTCATGCCGTAAGGCGTGTGAGGTTCGGCATTCGGCATGACGGCATGAGCAGCTCGCAGGATCTCGGCATCTACCGGTGCACCAGCCGCGAGCATGAGTCGCACGCCGAAAAGCGCTTCCCTGTCGCGCGGTGCCAGGGATCCTGCTGTCGCCGTGACGTTTCGGAAGGCTGCAGGCGAGCCGAACACCATGGTTGCGTCGATGGCCCTGGCCGCGTCGGCAAGTGCCGTGGCGGTCAAACTGCCGGGGGAAGTGACTTTCATTTCGGGCACAACTGATGTGATACCGATCCCGGGTCCGAACAGTGCGAACGGCCCGAAGGCCGCAACGAGCCTGTCGGATGGCTGAATGTCGTAGAGATCGATCAGGGCGTCACGTTGTGCCTGCACCTGATGGTGGCGATACACGACACCCTTTGCGGGTCCCGTCGACCCGGACGTGAACGCCACCGCGGCGATGTCATCTGCCGTGGGTTCCGCCCGCACGGGAAGATCCGCTCCGTTCACAAGTAGTTCTTCGAGGCTGTGTTCGATTCCAAGCGCACGCTGCTGAGCCTCACTCAGCGTCGACGTCGAGATACGGACACCCGGCCAACGCATCGTGCGCGCCACAGCCAGCGCCTTGGTGACACCCACGATGTAGTCCGGGTTCGCACTCTTGAGGGCTCGACTGATTCCACGAACTCCGAGGCCGGCATCAACGAGAACCACAGTCGCCCCGGCACGCCACGTCCCATAGAGCGCAACGGCCAGATCGATCGATGGTGGGACGAGCAGGGCGATGCGATCACCGCGAGATACGCCAATATCCGCAAGCCCTGATGCGAGTGCCGAGACCTGCTGAGCAAGCTCGCGGAAGGACACCTGCCGGACTGCGTCGCCTTCGGCCAGATCAACCATCGCCGTTGTGTCGTCATCCGCCCGGCGCTCGATAGCGGACCACAACGAGGTCCGGGAGGACACGGAACTCCCAGCCGGGGCATCGGTGTCGAGGTCCGCGAGCCACGAGAACACCGCTGCGGCGATATCGGCGTCCTCGGGCAGCATGTGACTCGCACCGATGTAACGGTGAACAACGGCCGTCGGTAGGCGCCCTGCCAGGTCACGGAGATACAGATCGGAGAACACCGGGTCGGACGGCCCCCACAGCAAGAGTGTCGGCGTGTCCGACAACGCAGCAAGACCTGCGGCGACCTGATCGAGCGCGGCGGCGGTGGGGTGGTTTTCGCTCAGTGGTATGTCCTCGACGAATCCGGCAATCGCATGTCTGCGGTCGGGTGTCAGATATGGCGCCTCGTATGCATCGCGGACGGCCTTCGATGGTCGCGGCCGAGACAGAGCCATCGCTCCACGAACGAATGAAAGCGACGACACACACAACTTGTCGAGGAGACCCGGTGTGCGAACAGCCCGGATCAACGCCGGGGCTGATGACCCCTCGGGCTGATGAACCGCCGTGTTCATGAGGATCACGCCAGCGAGTTGATCCAGATGACGTTCCGCCCATCCGAGCGAAATAGGACCCCCCCAGTCATGGGCGACGGTTACGACCGGCCCATCGATCCCGAGAGCTTCGGTGAGGGCGGAGAGGTCATCGATGCGCTGCACGAGGCGACGCGTGGTGCCGGTGCGCTCCGAGAAACCCATGTCGAGATGGTCGATGGCCACAACTCGTACGTCTCGCGGAGCCGCCGCGAGCAGGTCGCGCCACAGGTACGACCAGGTCGGGTTGCCATGGACACACAGCAGGGTCAGAGAAGGTTCGGCGACCTGGTTGTCAAGGATGTGCCAGGTCCTCCCACGTTCATCGAGACCTGGAGTTTCGACAAGTCGGGACCAGCGCGGGTCGAGTCCCTCGAGACCGGGCGGCGGAATGACCGCAGGCTGAAGCCGAGCCTGGGTCACCAGGTCAGTTCGATGGCCGCGACATTGAGCCCTGATCCCACACCCAGCAACACGACCTTGTCGCCTGCGACAAGCGTCTCGGACTCTCGTGAGAGTGTTATCGGGATCGACGCAGGCCCAACGTTTCCAAGATACGGAAAGGTCTCGGGGACCTTGCTCGGATCAAG
>BTQP01000171.1:0-3825 GCA_036985935.1 Acidimicrobiia bacterium
CGGTCGCCCCCTCCAGCGTCTACAGCGGGCTGCGTCGCTCTAAGTCGGTCATCTCCAGCTGCACCCGGGGAATCGTCGTATTGCGAACGACTTCCTCGATCGTGCTTTCGACAGTTGCATCGGACTCAAGTTTCTTCTTCGGTAGGCGGACCGCCATGAATGCGCCGAACAGTGCAACGATTCCACCGACGACGATGGCCCCCTGGAACCCCCGAAGCGCGCCCTTTTCGAAGATCGCGATGAGTTCCGCTTGCTGATCTGGGGGGAGGCTGGCCATCTCGGTGTTCAAGGTAGATGAGTCGGCGGTATCGAACGGTCGGGATACGACCGCCGAGATCTCCTGCTTCAACGGCTCGGGGAAGACCGACGAATCTTCTACCTGGTTGCCGAGAGAGGAGAGGGCGACGCTCAAGATGACCGTCCCAATGACAGCCGTTCCCATCGCCATGCCGAGATTCTGCGCGGTTCCCTGCAATCCGGAGGCTTCGCTTGCTTCGTCGGGGTCCACTCCCGAGAGTATGAGGTTGGGGAGCTGTCCCGCAATGAGTCCTATCGCGATTCCGCCGATCAGAAGGCCTACTGCCATGTCTGAACCTTCGGTTGCACCATCGAGGGAACCAGCAAGGACGATTCCACCGACAAACAAGAGAGCGAGGCCCGCCTGGATGATGTACTTGGGGTAGATTCTTCGCCCGAGCGGCGGCGTCAGGACCGACGTCACGAGTACACCGATCGACAAAGGCAAGAGCGTGAGTCCGGTCTCGAACGCATCGAAACCGAGCACGGTTTGTGTGAACACGGGGATGAGGAACAGCAAACCTGCTTGGGCAAAGGTTTGCGTGGCAAGAACCGGTAGCCCCGCACCAATGCTTCGGTGGCGGAATATCGAGGGGTGTACGAGAGCGGAGAGTCCATCCGCTTCTCTTCGTCTCACCCACCAGATGAAAGCACCGATGACGACGATGCCTCCACCGATCAGCCCGATCACCACTGGATCTACCCAGCCGTACGTATTCGTTTGCAGGATCCCGAGAACGAACATGCCGAGTCCGGCAACTGAAAGCACAACACCAACGAGGTCCAGTTTCGGCTTGGGAATCACGGGCGCGGCGTCGACCAGTAAACCCGAGGACAGCAACACGATCACGACAATGATCGCCTCGCCCGCAAAGGCGACCCTCCAGCTCATGTTCGTTGTGACCCATCCACCGATGAGTGGGCCGAAAGCCGCACCCGCTGCGGCTACCCCGAATAGGACACCGTATGCCGACGCACGTTTCGTCCCGGTGAAGTTCGCACGCACAAGCGTGTTGATCGCTGGAACGATGAGGGCCGAACCGAGACCCTCCAGAACCGACCATCCGAGGATGACGAACCCGATCGTTGGAGCGAATGCGGTGATGGTCGTGCCGATCGCATAGATGACGAGACCGATGCGAAAGGCACGCTTCGAGCCCCAAATGTCGCCGAGCTTGCCGCCGGTCAACATGAAAGCGGCCATCGTCAGCGTGTACAGGGTGATCGCCGTCTGAACCTCACCGACCGTTGTGCCCAGGTCTTCCACGAGAGCCGAAATCGAGACATTCATCAGCGTTGTGTCGATCACGTAAACGAACATCGCCGAGGAGAGGATCGCAAGAACGACGCCGCTCTTGCCCTTTGTCATCGTGGTGATGTCGCACTCCCTAGCCGCGGTTGCAGGACGATAGTGCAACCCAGGCACCGTCCCGAATCAATCTGCGAAAACGTTTGCTGTTTCGCCCCCACGAATCATCTACGATATGACGGATGTCTACATCTCAGAATGAGCCCACAGTCGACCACGAGCGTGCCACCGCGGACATGACGCTATCCGACTATGTGCAACGAGCAGCTGTGGCTGACGTCGTCGAGGAGAGTGACGGATCGACGGTGGTGTACCTCCACCTGAGACAGCTTGAACGTTTTTCGACGCTGCCGCGGCCAAAGTGGCAAGGCTGGTTCTCCCGAGTCCTAGGCAACAAACCAACCGCGCCCGCGACAGATTCTCTAGGAGAGTCCGTCAACGTTCGACGCGTGCCACGCGACCTCCAGAAGTAGGCACGAGGACTCGCAGGGCTGCTTCACCTGGTCGCAAGCGGAATTTGGGCAACGATGCCGGCTCCGCCAAGTGCCTCGGACTCGCCAAGTGCCAGGTTTCCTCCAGCACCTTCGACGGTTCTTCTGACAATGTCGAGTCCTAGCCCCGTCGAATCCGCGCTGGACGTTCCACGTTCAACGACGGACGAATCGTCGAATCCCGTGCCGGCATCCTCGATCGACACCGTGACATATCGCTCATCGACTTCGACAAGGACCCGGAATCGGATTCCATCGCGCGTGTGAGCCAACACGTTCTCAAGCAATGCGTCGATCATCGCCTCCGCGTCCCCTACCGGGATCGATACGACCCCAGGGAGGTCGCCCACCCGCACTTCGACGTCCCTTCCCTGCTCCTCAGCCAGGGCGGACCAGAACATCACCCTCGCTTCGACGACATCGGCCATGTCGCACCACTCCCCTGACTCTCTCCGCACGGGCCGACGGGCTTCGCGAATGATGAAGTCGGTCGTGCGCTGCAGGTCATCCAGGTCGGCATTCAAACGATCCTTTTGCCGTCCCGACTCGAGCCCGTCCACACTCAGGCGGGCGGCCGTCAGAGGTGTGCGAAGGCGGTGTGCAAGATCCGCCGCCGACTCCCGCTCGTCCTGGAGAAGTCTGGTGATCCGATCAGCGAGCCTGTTGAGCTCGACGCCAACTTCCTCGATCTCGGGGGGACCGGAAGGTTCGACTCTGGCCTCGAGGTTCCCGTGACCGAGCTCGTACGCCGTGGTAGAGAGTTCCTTGACCGGAACGACCATCGTCTGACCGAGTCGATCGGAGACCCACATCGCAATGAAGACAAGAACCACACCGAGCAGGCCGAGGACGACGCGAGTACGCGCGACGCCCTCTGACATATGGGCATCGGAAACGAAGACGCGAACCACCGTTACAGAGCCGTCTGACTCAACTACGGGTATGTAGACAGCCTGACCGCCATCGACGGGAGCGATGAAAGAACTACCGCTGAGCGCGAGCGACAGGTCTTCGTCCTCGGGGACCTCGAGGCCGACGACGGTTCCATCCGGGAAGATCACCGAGCCGTTCACGGAGGCGATGCGGCTCTCGCCGACGATGTCCACGGCATCTTCGATGGTCTCATCAACCGTCAACACGGAAAGGACTCTGGCAAGGCTCTCTGCGTCTCGTTCGGCACCTGAGATGGCACGGTCGCCTGCAAGATCGCCCACGAGGATGAAGAGCGGCACGAGGAACGCCAGGACGACCATCGCCGTGATGGCACCTGACAAAAGGATCAGTCGGCGTCTCACGCGTCCGGGTTGACGAGCCGCACACCGACACCCCGCCGTGTGTGCAGGTACTTCGGATCGGCCGCCGTTTCACCGAGCTCCTTGCGGAGCCACGAAATATGCACATCCACCGTTTTGTCTGCACCGCCGTAGGGCTGCCGCCATACTTCGGCGAGAAGCTCACGCTTGCTCACGAGCTTTCCCGGTCTACTTGCGAGGTAGGCGAGGAGATCGAAGGCTCTCGCCGTGAGTTCCAGGGGCTTACCCGCGAGAGTCGCCTCGTGGGCGTCGAGGTCAAGTCGAAGTTCCGCGATCGTAACCGTGTCATCCTCCACGACTTCGGACGTTCGCCGAAGGACGGCGCGCATCCTTGCAGCGAGGTGATCCGCCGAGTACGGCTTGATGACGTAGTCGTCCGCACCCGCGTCCAGGACGCTGATGATGTCGGCCTCGT
>BTQP01000172.1:0-3791 GCA_036985935.1 Acidimicrobiia bacterium
GTGGCGGTCGACACTCCCGTGTCGTCGTAGATCGCTCGATACGAGGCTCCCGCAGCGAGGCGGCGCACGACGGCCCATCTCGAAACCATCTCTTCGAGCTCGCGACGCGTACACAGGTCTCGGAGGAAACGGATCGTCGATTCGTCGTCGTCGAGCGTGACGAAAGCATCAACCAACGATGCTGCGTCGGCTGAGTCTGCCCATTGCTTGTCGGTCAGTGCTGGCATTTCTGCCCCCTGGTAGTGTCGAGTGTGTGTGTCACTGTGTTAGCATGTTAACACACTATGACTGTATGTCGATCGAAAAAGGGTCAGACTTGAAATGAACATCATCCCCGCAGTGGACGTGCTCGATGGCGGTGTCGTGCGATTGCTCCAGGGCGACTTCGATCGTGTCACGAGTTACGACCCCGACCCCGTTGCGATGGCGGAACGGTGGATGGACGAGGGAGCCACGATCGTCCACGTCGTCGATCTCGCTGCTGCGCGCAGTGGCACCCCCGGAGACGATCTGTGGACAGATCTCGCCGGTGCCGGTGTCAGCTTTCAGATCGGCGGCGGTATTCGCGACGCGACTACAGCGTCGCGGGCAATCGACGCGGGTGCGGCCAGGGTCGTCATCGGATCAGCGATCGTGAGTCATCCCGAGCGCCTCGGTGAGATCGTCACAGCGGTCGGCAGCGAGCAGGTAGTAGCCGCTGTGGATGTGCGGGCCGGGAAGGCACGTGGATCCGGTTGGGAGGACGACGGCGTCGACCTTGAGGTCGCTATCCGTCGGGTGCAGGACGCGGGCGTTGGTGCTTTGCTCGTCACCGGGATCGAGACGGATGGGGCGATGACCGGCCCCGACCGGTCTCTGCTCGAGCGAGTTCGCGGATTGATACCTGAGATCGACCTGATCGCCAGCGGGGGAGTCGGTTCGCTCTCCGACGTTGCGATGCTTAGCGAAATGGGCTGCACGGGTGTCATCGTTGGAAGGGCGCTGTACGAGAACCGTTTCACGCTCTCTGACGCTCGGGTCGCGGGATCCGTCCTCTGATGAGCTTCAAAGCTCCGCGTTCACTACGCTGAGAGCCATGGCGGATCAAGCGAACTTCGAAGAGGACGCGATGCAGTACGCATCACAGCTCTACTCCGCTGCGTTGAGGATGACCCGCAACCCTGCCGATGCCGAAGACGTGGTGCAAGAGACGTTCCTCAAGGCCTACCGCGCGTACGGTTCGTTCCAGGAGGGCACAAACCTCAAAGCGTGGCTGTACCGCATCCTCACGAACACGTACATCAACAAGTACCGCAAGGCACAGCGACGACCCAACGAGGTCGAACTTGGCGAACTTCAGGATCTGTACCTGTTCAAACGTCTCGGCGAGCCCTCGGGAGCTTCGGAGTCTGCGGAGTCTCAGGCCCTCGACATGTTCGTCGACGAGGACATCGTTGCTGCCATCGAGTCACTTCCCGTGAACTTCCGCCTGCCTGTTCTGTACGCAGATGTCGACGGTTTTTCCTACAAGGAGATCGCCGAAATCCTCGACGTTCCGATAGGAACTGTCATGTCTCGACTACATCGGGGAAGAAAAGCGCTGCAAAGGAAGTTATGGAACGTGGCAGTAGACCGCGGACTAGTGGAGCCGACAACATGAGCGATTGCCACGAAGCCATCGAATACGTATATCAGTACATCGACGACGAGCTGACTTCGACGCGCAAAGCGCGCATCAAGTGGCACCTGAAACGTTGCGGGCACTGCATGGACGCCTATTCATTCGAGACCGAGCTCAAGCAAAAGATCGCGATTGGTGGAAAAACCGAGCCCGCGCCGGAACTTTTTGACACCCTCCGAGCGTTAATACAACAAGAACGCACGATAGAGGACCCTGACTGCTGACGTCCGGGTCCATGACTCAGGGAGATCAGCATGCAAGAGACCTCACTAAAGGGTCGCAAGTTCACAGGGGCGACCAGGCCTCCAAAGACCTACTCGACAGCGCGGACGTGTACTCAAAAGGGTTGTGAGACCCGTTTGAGCCAGTACAACCGTCGGGAGTGGTGTTACACACACGCACCCACCAAGTACCCACGTCTGCGTGGCAGGATCGTCAAGGCTGAGGTCTAGGACCTCCCGAACCAACAGAACCCTGGGCGCCGGCACCGCCGGCGCCCTTCTCGCGGGGCAGCAGGCCTCGCGCCAGGACTCGTGCACGGAAGACGGTTCGGTCATTTGTTGTGATCCGGCCCAACGGGCACGCGACTCGTGATGGCGGTCATCGGGACCCCGCGATGTTGTAACGTCTCGCGACTGATGCCTATCAGGAAGGCGCGAGATGACTCAAGGCGAGTTCGGCCCGATGGGCGACGCGGGCGATATCGCGGAACCGTGGCGACGCCTCGCCGGATTCGCTCTTGACTGGATTGCCCTCGTCATGATCTCCCTTGTCATCGTTTCGCTCATGGGAATTGATCTCGGCGGCAGTAGTGCTCTTCGGCTGCCGACATCAGCGAGGTTGGTTCAAGGCCTCGTCGGTGCTCTGTACTACGTGGGGTTCACCGTTGTCAGAGGCCAAACGCCTGGCAAGATGCTGACAGGTACGAAAGTGGTGATGCAGGCCACGGTTGAGATTCCCGGCATCGGTCCGGCGACGCTGCGGTGGCTGATACCCGGTGTGTTCGTATTCCTCCCGGGGGTCAGCGTCATCTCCGGTGTCGTGTATGGATGGTTGCTTTTTGACAGCCTGAGGAGGGGGCTACACGACAAGGCGGCCAAAACGGTGGTGGTTCGTGCCTATTGATCCACCTCGGCCCTCGGTCTTCCTGGCTGCGTTCAGCATCCTATTGATGGGGTGCAGCGGACTGCTGTCAGGTGGTCCGGCGAGCTCCGTTGAGGTCGATGTCATTCTTGTCGATCTCCTCAATCCGCGCGGCATCACGGTGATGCCAGACGGAGCGCTACTTGTCGCGGAGGCTGGCCTGGGTGACGACGCGCGCGATCTCAGCGACCGAACGGGCAGGCTCACTCGTTTCGTTGACCGCAACGAGAACGGGTTCTTCGGAGACACCGGGGAAGCGGAGCCCTGGTTTGAGCATCTCGCGAGCTACAACGCGATGAACGTCTTTGCAACCGGTCGAGACGAGGTGAGTGGTCCAAGCGACATCGCTCTGCATACGGATGGTCGATCGTTCTTGTCGGTCGACGGTGGTTTCGGGGAGTTCGCGCTGTTCGAAATCAGCCCCAGCATGTCGATAGGTCGCAACTTGGCGAGTCGGAGCAACATGACGGGGATCGCACTTTCTCGAGATGAACTCTCCTTGTTCGTCAGTGAGAGCTCGCTGAACCAGCTCATCGAGATCACTCTCGAAACCGGTGCCACGCGTGAGATTGCAGCATTCCCCCTCCTCGACAGCGATCAGCAGGCAGTACCGGCAGGACTCGCCCTCGATCCTCGTGATGGCACCGTCCTCGTCGCCTTGTTCTCTGGAGTCGCACAGGCCGCCGACGGCAGCTACATCCCGTTTATCCTGGGCGATTCGAAGATCGTGCGTGTCGATCCGGCAACTGGCAGCGCTTCGGATGAGATCACCGGCCTTACCACCGCCGTTGATGTCACGATTGATGGAGCAGGCAACATATTCGTGGTCGAGTTGACGTCCGACTATGCAGATCTGTTGGAACGCGGGGCGGATCTGTTCGATCCAGATGCTGATCCTCTCCATGGTGGATACGTGAGGTACACCGGAAGGGTTGTCATGTTTCCGAGCGAAGGTGGCGAGCCCGTCGTTCTCATCGATAGGTTGGAC
>BTQP01000173.1:0-3761 GCA_036985935.1 Acidimicrobiia bacterium
GTGTTCTTGCGTCCGGGCGTCGTTCCGCTGTTGAAGTACACGCGGCTTGCAGACCGCGTTCCGGCAGCTTCATAGGCGTTGCCGATCTGGTCGATCAGCATTGCCGCCTTGCGTGCCTCACCTGGCTCGATCGAGTAGATACGTCGGACGAGATACATGTGTGTCCTTCTGGTTGACAGGTCGCAAAGGTAGTAGTTCTTGAGATGTTGGCTACCCGGCTGATCGGTTGATTTCTGCTGGGGGTCCGTGGATCATCCCAGGGAGCGCACCTCGGCCAACACTCTGTCAACCTCATCACCGGTGTTGTAGTGCACGAATCCGATCCTCACCAGGCCCTCGCGCTGTTTGCCCAGCCTCTGCATCACCTCGTATGCGTAATAATCGCCTGACCACACGAAACAACCGGCTCGTGCCAGAGCCACAGCCGCGTCGCTCGGGGATACACCGGCGATATCGATGGCGAAGGTCGGAGTTCGATCCACCGACGTCTGTTTCCCGTAGAGGGAGACCGAGGGGATCGATTCGATGCCATCGAGGAACCGGTCGGAGAGCATGGTCTCGTGGTCACCAATCGCAGCGTATCCAGACACGACGCGGTCGCGCCTGGTCGACCCTGCACCGAGCGACGCGATGTATTCAACTGCCGCTGTCACGCCCGCAAGCGACTCGAACGATTGGGTTCCTGTTTCCCATTTGTCCGGTGCGTTGTCGGGGGCGGGGCGAAGTTTGTATGCCTCGAGTTCCTCCAACAGGTCGATGCGTCCGAAGAGACAGCCGGTATGTGGTCCGAACCACTTGTACGCCGATGCGACGAGGAAGTCGGTATTCGTCTCCTCGACGTCGACCAGCGCGTGCGGCGTGTAGTGGACAGCATCGAGATATGTGAGCGCACCCACTCCATGTGCCCGTTCTACGAGATCTGTGGCAGGAGTGATCGTGCCGAGAGCGTTCGATGCCTGGGTGAAAGCGAAGAGGCGGGTCCGCGCATCAAGCGCTTCGTCGAGAATCGTGAGGTCGAGCTCACAACCTTTCCGGGCGTCGAAGTCGACGAAACGAACCTCAACGCCGCGGCTCGCGGCGGCCTGCGTCCACGGCGAAACGTTCGCATCGTGATCGAGTCGAGTGAGGACGATGTTGTCGCCCTCTTGCCACGTCCGCGCCAGCGCTCGCGAGAGGTTGTATGTCAGAGAGGTCATGTTCTGACCGAACACGATTTCGTTGGATCGAGCGCCGAAAAGGTCGGCCACGGCGTCGCGTGCAGCGACGACCGTCGCGTCTGTCTCGACCGACGTCACGAAGGGTCCGTGCAGGTTGCTGCCACCCCTCGACATGAAATCTGCCATGGCGTGAATCACGGTTTCGTGGACCTGCGTTCCCCCTGGCCCATCGAGATACGCGACCGTTTCCCCTGCGAGCGATCTCGTGAGGGCAGGGAAACCCTTTCGAACAAACGAGGTGTCAAGCGTCATGCGATGACGATAGTGCCCGCAAATGTCCGGGTTCTCAATCCCGTGGGTCAACTAAGATTTCGTAAGAATCGCATTTCTTTCGTGGAGGCCTCGCGTGGTAGATGTTGCTCCGAAGTATCCGGGCATTCGAATCACAACGAACGGGAACCAACTCGTTTCGTATCACACAGAGGCCCGCATCACCCAGGGCGGGGTCTTCTATCCGATCACACCATCCACCGAGATGGGGGAGAACTACCAGCTTTCGTTTGCCGAAGGGGTTCTCGACGTATTCGGAAACCCGAAGATCGCAATCGAGACCGAGGGCGAGCACTCAGCACAAGGTGGCGCGATCGCGTATTCGATGACCGGTCACCGGGTGGTGAACTTCACCTCTGGCCAGGGAATCGTGTACGGCCTCGAGCAGTATTACCACGCACCGGGCAAGCTTTCCACCATGGTTCTCGAGGTTGCCGCTCGGGCGCTGACGAAACATGCACTCAACGTCCACTGTGGGCACGACGATGTGTATGCCGCGCTCGACACTGGCTGGATCATGTTCTTCGCCAAGGATTCACAACAGGCCGCCGACCAGGCTCTGATCGCTCGCAAGGTCGCTGAGCTGGCGTTGAACCCTGCCATCAACATCCAGGACGGCTTCCTCACATCTCACCTTGAAAGAACGTTCTACAAACATGAGGCCGATCTGCTTCGGGAGTTCCTCGGAGCCCACGACGACATCATCGACACGCCTACCGAGGCGCAGCGAACGCTGTTCGGTCCGACGCGACGCCGCGTCCCGGTGATGATGGATCTCAAGAACCCCATGCTGTTGGGTCCTGTGCAGAATCAGGAGCACTACATGAACGGCGTCGTCGCACGTCGCAACAACTTCTCAGAGGAGATCCTGCCCTTCATCGAGGCGGCGTACGACGAGCTGGAAGAGCTGACCGGCAGACACTACGGCCTGGTCAGCGAGTACAAGACTGATGACGCCGACATCGTATTCGTGTCTCTCGGCTCGGCTGCCGAGAACATCGAGGCCGGCGTCGACTATTTGCGTGAGCAAGACGACGCAAAGGTCGGTTCAGTTCATCTCAACGTGCTGCGGCCACTTCCGGAAGCGGCGATCGTGAACGCACTTGCCGGCAAGAAAACAGTCATCATCCTCGAACGGGTGGACGATGGCTTGCCCGCCGACAACCAGCTCACGCGTGAGATCCGCGCGGTGCTGTCCAAGGCCTCAGAGATTCACGCGGTTGGTTATCAGTCAGATGTCCCAGGCATCGCGCCGGACGATATGCCGCTCATTCTGTCTGGCTCGTACGGACTGGGATCACGGGACTTCCGCCCCGAGGCGATTATCGGAGCCTACGAGTACGCCACGGGCCGCAGGACACGCAACGACGGCAAATCTGTCGAGGATGGGGCCACGTACTTCACACTCGGTATCGACCATCCCTATGCGGTCGAGTCGGATCGCACCCCATCGCTTCTGCCGGAAGGCTCAGTCGCCGTGCGGTTTCACTCCATCGGGGGCTGGGGGATGATCACGACCGGTAAGAACCTTTCCGAGGTGATCGGGGCGATCGGTGAGGATCTCATCGAGGAGCAACATCTCACCGACGAGTACGGCAGACCGAAAGAGATCATCCACGTCTCAGCGAACCCCAAGTACGGTTCCGAAAAGAAGGGCGCTCCGACGGAGTACTTCCTCGTTGCGGCACCCGACCGGGTACGAGTCAACTGCGACCTGCATCACGTAGACGTCGTCCTGTGCCCCGACCCCAAGATATTCACTCACACCAATCCGCTCGAAGGGCTCAACCCCGGCGGTACGTTCGTATGGGAGTCCGAAGAGGATCCTGAAATGGTCTGGCAACGGATCCCCGCGGCCTACCGCCAGGAGATCATCGACAAGGGCGTCCGGATCGTCACGCTCAGCGGGTTCAAGATCGCCCGCGAGGCGACCGATCGCCCTGACCTGCAATTGAGGATGCAGGGCAATGCGTTCCTCGGGGCGTTCTTTGCGGTCTCAGGGATGTTGGATGAATACAACGTCACGAACGACCGATACCGCGAGATCGTGCGCGCACAGTACGTCAAGAAGTTCGGGAGGTTCGGCGACGCGGTTGTCGAGTCGAACATGGAGGTCATGACCAAGGGTGGCGACCTCATCGTCGAGATCCCTCACGGACCAGTTGATGCACCCGACCGCTCGAGTATGCGCCTCCAGGCGCTCGAGACGTGTGGCACGTGCACGGTCGACATTCCGCTTGCTGAAGCACCCCAGACCCAGGAGGTCCGGATACC
>BTQP01000174.1:0-3706 GCA_036985935.1 Acidimicrobiia bacterium
CTCGCCCTACTCGGGCTCGTGACAGGTGCCTGGCGAGTCTTGCTGATACTCAGCACAGTCGGGGTGCTCTGGTATGTCGTTCTGGTGACGAAGTCGGGATTCGTTGGAGCTTCTTCGCCCGTCGCCGTCACACCCGCGTTCACGGTCAATATCGGTGGTGGATGGGCCTGGGTTCTCGTCGAGGCGGTGGTCGCCGCGGTTCTTCTCGGCTTCGTGTGGATTCTCTCGAGACGGGATCTCACAAACGATCCAACACATCGCCATGGACTCATCTGGATCATCGCGTCGGCCGGGGTGCTCGCCGGACTGGCGATGGGCGCCGATGCCAGGTCCGCAGCGGATTCGTGGAGCGTATTTGGTTTCGCTGCGGGCATCGTCGGTGTGTATATGTTCTCAGCCCTTGCGATCAGAGTGCATCTTGGCCGGACCCACGTGCGACTCGACGCTCCGGAGCACGGGACGATGCGTTCAGCCACCGCCTTCGTGTTGGCCGCCGTCGCTCTCGGTTCGATTCTCACGATTTCCGCCTCGTCCGCGGTGTGGGTATCGCGTCTCCTGGGTCGTGCGGTACCTCATTCAGGCGACGTGTACATCTCGAAGGGTCAGATCGCGTATCCAGCTGAGGCCGGCTGGTTCGCTCTTGCAGCCTTTGCAGGTGTCTTCGTGCTCTTCGTTCTCGTGATCATCCGGATGGGCACGTTGCGGTGGTTTCGCTGGCGCGGCGATGTTGCAGAGGCCATAAGCAGTGGTTACGACGAGCAGATTTCCCCATCGGAGGCCGACCACGACAGCCTCGACATGGGAGAAGCACGGAACCTTGCATTTGCGAAAAAGAGCAGGACGCTCCGGTTGTTGGCGAACATCGTCGATGACGTTGATTGGATGGTCACCGCCGGTGTCCTCACGACGCTCGCCATCCTGACGGCAAGTGTGCTGGCCCGCTTCCGCGATGGGCAACCTGCGGGGCGACTCAACGATGCGATCGGGTTTGCGGCGTGGGCGCTTGCGTTACTGGTTGTCGTCGTGTTTTTCGTCATTCGTTCTGCTCGGGATGACCGCCGGGTACGGGCGACGATCGGGATCCTGTGGGACGTGATGAGTTTCTTTCCTCGCCGCTTCCATCCACTCGCCCCACCGTGCTATTCAGAGCGCACGGTGATCGATGTGCGAAACCGCCTCGTGCAATACCGCAAAACAGAAGGTGCCAAAGGGACGGTGTTGCTTGCCCACAGCCAGGGCACGATGATCACGACGGCTGCGCTGTTGAGCTTTCGCGGCACCGCGCCCGTGATCGTGGCCCCGGAGTCGGTGCGGCCAAACGGAGACGAACTCGATGCGATCGCGTTCGTCACGTACGGATGCATGATCGAACGACTGTTCCGCAGGGCGTGGCCCGACCAGCTGAGACGGAGCGACCTTGTCGACCTCAAAGCCCGGTTGGAGCTCGATCCGGTTGCCTACGAACAGTGGGCGACGTCGAGCCCCCATGTACGGCACCCCGACCCATCCGTGCCTCCGCGCTGGATGAACTTCGGTCGGTACAGCGACTACCTCGGTGGACGCGTGTTCACCGGCCCCCAGGTAAAACCGTCACCCGTTGCGGGCGCCCCCGACACCGACGATCGCCAGGACGACATCATGTTCGGTGACCCCACGCGACGGTGGCGGTATCGGGGAGAGACCTCGTCTGCGCGATCCTGGCTTCACTCGTTCAACTACGAATCGGATGAAGAAGACCCACGGTTCCGGCGCCACGTGTGGGCCTGGCTCGACATCTTCAACTGACGCCGGCCGACGATCCCTCGCTGTCACTCTCGATTCGGTCGGTGAGGTGAGCGAGTTCGCTGTCCACGACCGATTGCGGATCGGCGAGCGCCGCTGCAAAAAGCTCGTCGTACACATCTCCGAGCTGGTCCCGCAGCGACTGTTCGAGGTCGATCGGGTTGTCCTGGTGTGAGATCGACGTCGTGAGTCCCCTGCTCTCGCGCAACGGCCTGGCAGCACCCCAGAGCCGCGTTGCCCGTTCGTACTCGTGATGAGCATGTGCGATCTCGGCGAGAATCTCGAGAACCCACGAGACGTTCCGGTCGTCCGACGTCCCGGACGACTCCGCGAGCGCATGCCTGGCATGTGCCAGAGCCGAATCGAGGTCACCGTCGATGAAGTCGGCCTGTGCAAGGTTCGTGAGTCCCCAGCCGGCACCTCTGCGGTCACCCATCGATTCGAACCTCGCGATCGTGTCGTAGCCGTGCTCTCTTGCTGCGACCGTGTCAAGCGCGGCGAGGGCGATCGTACCGAGCGCACTTGCCGCCCAGGCTGCCATCCACTCGTCTCCGAAGGTGTCACCGAGGCCGATGATCTCGTTGCAGAGTGCTTCAGCTGTTGCGAGATCGCCTTTCGATCGTGCAACGAGAGCCTGCGTCGAGAGCGCAACGCCGCGCTCCACCGGATCTTCGGTGATCGACGCAGCGGCCGATGCGGCGTTTGCGAGCTCCTGAGCGGTTTCGGTCTCTCCGAACTCCCAGGCAAGAAACGAACGCCACGCAAGAACCGAGACCCTGCCCGGGTGGTTGATGGTGTCGGCATCGGTGAGTCGGGCGAGCCACTCGGTGGCCTCCTTGAGCTGCCCCTTCCAGTCCCAATACCGTCCGAGGTCCCTACCGAGACGCATGCCGTGGTCGAGATCTTCCGACTCGAGGGACCACGCAAGCGCCGCAGCGAGATTCGCGGACTCCGCATCGATCCGTGCAAGCCACGTCATCTGATCGGGGCCGCAGATCCCCCCTGCGCCTTCGTCAGCGACCAGTGTGTAGACAGCAAGATGCGCATTGCGGGCGTCGACCAGCTCCTCGTCCGTAAGAGATTCGATGCCGTAGTGACGGAGCGTTTCGAGCATCCCGAACCGGGCAGCGCCGGCAACATCTCGTGTGCGCCGGACAAGAGATCGATCGACGAAGATGCCGAGTCTCTCGCGCATCTTTTCATGGGATACACCTGTGATGGCAGCGGCGGCCGCCGTATCGAAATCGCCTGCACACACACTCAAACGCTGAAGGGCATTCCGCTGATCTGGCTCCAGCAGACCAACGCTCCACTCCATGGTGCCCGCAAGTGTGCGCTGGCGTGGCGGTGCGTCTCGTGGTCCGCGGCTGAGGAGAGCGAACCTGTCGTTGAGTCCGTCCGCGATCTCGTCGAGGGACATCGAACGTGTTCGTGCCGCTGCGAGTTCGATGGCAAGCGGCATGCCGTCGAGGGCGGCCACGATGTTCGCGGCCGCGGCATATGCGTCGTCATCCCAGTCGTCGATAGTGGTTCCCGCTGCGGCGGTGCGGTCGAGGAACAATGCAATAGCGTCGACGTCCTCGAACCTGTCGTAGATGGAGCTTGTATTGCCCGGCAGGGTCAGCGGGTCGACGCCGAACACGACTTCGCTCTGGATGCCGAGAACCGCCTGGCTTGTCGCGAGCACGCTCAGCTCGGCGGTTCTTGCGAGCAGAGACGCCGCGAGATCTGCAACGGCGTCGGTGATGTGTTCGGCGTTGTCCAGCACGAGCAACACCGGTTGTGTTCCGAAGGCGTTGACGAGGTTGTCGACGACGCTGATATCGGGGTTCTCTCTGATGCCGATCGTTCTTCCAACGAACGCAGGGACGAGGGACGACTCGTCGATCTGATCGAGTGGAACGAACCAGACACCTCCCGTGAA
>BTQP01000175.1:0-3638 GCA_036985935.1 Acidimicrobiia bacterium
CTGAGGACGGTCGCAAGCCTGACCGAGGCGTACATGCGTCCCCTCTACCACGCAAAAGCCGACAGGCTCGATGCGAAAGCTGCTGAGCTCCAGGACCGGGGTATCGAGATGCTTGAGGCAGTCAAGTCGCTCGACGAACCGTCGTACGACCGCCTGAAACGCCTCATCGCACATACCCTCATGGGTCTTGGCGGAGAGACGATCGATGACACCGAGACCCGTCTATCGCGGCGCGATCCGCTGACGGATCAGGAGGTCATCGATGCGCTCATCGTCACGCTGCGTCAGGACGCGTTCAACCACAGGGACCTTCAAGCGCTCGATGGCACGGTGCCGAACGGCATGTCCGTCATGGCGATGGGTGCCCACACCGGCTGCAACACCGTGTACGGCTCGACTCCACCAAACAACCCGCACCCGTACCCGTGGATGAACTCTCTCTTCCAGGACGGAGCGACGGTTACCTGGCTGCTCGGCGAGAGTTTCATTGCCGATCATGCCCGTCGCTCGGTGATTCCCGAGCGCCTCGCCGACCGGATCGAGTTGGGTGTCGGAGTGTCTGATGAGGACTACTTCGAGTTGACGCACATGACGGATGCGGTCATGACGCCGAGGGAGATCCGCGAGCTGCCAAAGGCGTGGGCGATCGGCGGCGACGGTGGCATGGGCGACATCGGGTATCAGAACGTTTCGAAGGTCGTTCTCCAGAACCGGCCGAACGTCAAGTTGCTCCTTCTTGACACGCAGGTCTACTCGAACACGGGTGGCCAGAACAGCGACTCTTCCCCGATGCCGGGTGGCGGTGACATGAACCAGTTCGGTGCAGCCTCGGAGGGCAAGCTGACCGAGAAGAAGGGCGTTGCTGAGACGTTCATCTCTGGCCACGGATCGGCGTACGTTGCCCAGGTGTCGATGGCGAATGCAGCCCAGTTCTACAAGGCGATGATCGAGGCCCTCGACTACCGCGGAACTGCGTTCATCCAGTCCTACACATCGTGTCAGCCAGAACACGGGATCGCCGACGACGTTTCGACGCTGCAGGCGGGACTCGTTCGCGACGGACGGTCGATGCCACAGTTCGTCCTCAACCCACAAAAGGGAGAGACCTACCAGGAGACTCTCGACATATCCGGCAACCCGAACCGGGACCGTGACTGGGCTGAGATCACCTCCAAGCAGACGGATCGGACGTTCAACTACACGGTTGCGCACTTCGCCGCAACGGAAGCCCGCTTCCGCCGGCACCTCCGTGCAGTGAAAGATGTCGAAGGTCTCGTGCATCTCGACGACATGATCTTGTTGGTGCAACAGAACGACGTCGTTCAGCGCAGTGTGCTTGACCCGACGCACCGCTCCTTCGTTCCGGACTTCGGTGTCTACATCGAGGTAGAAGACGGCGAAGGAAACGTGAAACCCATGGTGCTGTCGCGGCAACTCGTCCTGTTCTGCGTCGAACGGCGTAAATCCTGGAGGATGCTCCAGTCCAAGGCCGGTGTCACGAACATCGATTATCTCGCCCAGAAACAAGCACTCGAAGCATTCGACGAGGACGGCATAACCATGTCCGACCGTTTCGGCGCCATCCGCGAACGCTTCGACAAAGCGTTGGTCGATTTGAGCTGATGAGCTTCGCTCGGTAGTACGTATTACGTAGTACGTACTACTAGCATCGAACGCATGTTCGATGCTGTTACCGACATGCCCGCCTACCTCGATGGTCTCAACGAGCGCCAGCGGCAGGCTGTGCTTCATGGTGATGGTCCGCTGTTGGTCATCGCCGGTGCCGGATCGGGGAAGACAAAAACACTTGCCGCACGGGTTGCACACCTGATAGAGACCGGAACCGATCCCGACAGGATCCTGTTACTGACCTTCTCCAGGCGAGCGTCAGCCGAAATGTTACGCAGAGCAGGGACAGTCGTCGATGGAGCCGCCGCGTCGGCCGTATGGGGAGGGACGTTCCACAGCATTGCGAACCGCCTCCTTCGGCGATTCGGGCAGGCCGTCGGTCTCAACGAGGGTTTTACCGTCATCGATCGGTCGGATGTCGAATCGATGTTCGGCATCCTTCGCTCGAAACACGGATTCGGAACCCAGCGCACACGTTTTCCCCGCAAGGAAACTATCGCTTCGATCTACTCGCGAACGGTCAACGCCCGCACTCCTCTCAAGGACACCCTCAAGGACAGATTCCCATTCTGCATGGAGCACGTAGACGATATCTCGACGCTCTTCAGCGACTACACGGATCGCAAACGTGAGACGAACGTCGTTGACTACGACGACCTGTTGCTCTACTGGCAGGCGTTGATGGCATCCGCACTAGGCGATGCGGTGCGATCGATGTTCGATCACGTACTCGTTGATGAGTACCAGGACACGAACCAGGTGCAGGCAGCGATCCTTGATGCGGTGTGTGGCAGCGACGGCAACCTGACGGTTGTCGGTGACGACGCGCAGTCCATCTACTCGTTTCGTGCAGCTAGCGTCGAGAACATTCTCACGTTTCCCGAAACTCACCCCAATGCGACGGTCATCACGCTCGATCGGAACTACCGGTCGACACCGGAGATCCTCGCCGTTGCGAACGCTGTCATCGGGGCATCAGACACCGCGTTCGAGAAACAGCTCTGGACCAAACGTCCCAACGGACCCTATCCCGAACTTGTCACGTGTTACGACGAACCAGCCCAGGCCGACTGGGTCTGCGACCGTGTTCTCGCCCTGAGAGAACGAGGCATCGATCTGCGCGATCAAGCGGTGCTATTTCGCACGGGCCACCACTCGGGTGGCCTCGAAATCGAACTCGCAAGACGCTCTATTCCGTTCGTGAAGTTCGGCGGGCTCAAGTTCCTGGAGGCAGCGCACGTAAAGGATCTGCTTTCGATGCTGCGCATTCTGGACAATCCGAGGGACGAACTTGCATGGCATCGTGTCCTTCTCGCGGTTCCCGGAATCGGTCCCGCAACTGCACAGAAAGTGCTTGCACACATCGAAGAGGTTGGTTCTTCCGCAGGCACCGATGCGCTCGAAGCGTTCCTGTCGTACGACATTCCCGTTGGGCGCGAACCGCGCGAGGTTCTTGGGCTGATGCGCGATGTGTTGTCCGATTGCCGGGGGGTTGGAGCCCAGGAGCCAACGCCGTCCGTTCAGATCGACCGCCTTGTCGACCTGTGCGCTGCGGTGTTTCCGATCGTGTATGACGATGCAGAGGCGAGGCTTGGAGATATCAAACATCTTTCGAATCTGGCTGCCGAATACACGTCGCGGTCCCGGTTCCTGACTGAGATCACGCTGGACCCGCCCGAAAGCACGAGTGACTTCGCTGACGATCCGTACATAGACGACGACTATCTCATTCTCTCAACGATCCACTCGGCCAAAGGAGGGGAGTGGAAATCGGTCACGGTCATCCATGCAGCCGACGGCAACATTCCCTCAGATATGGCTCTCTCTGAGCCAGGCGGTCTCGAGGAGGAGCGGCGGCTGTTCTACGTCGCCGTTACGAGAGCACGGGACCACCTGGCGGTGACTGTTCCCCAGCGCTTCTACCACCACAGGTACTCGACCAACGGGACTCATTCGTATGCTCTCCCGAGCCGCTTTCTCGATCCAACATCCGGCCTGTTCGAAACCTC
>BTQP01000176.1:0-3621 GCA_036985935.1 Acidimicrobiia bacterium
TCGGCCGGGGTGCTCTCCTTGGGCGAGTTCACGTTCGAGAGTCCTCCGTTGGCTGAACCTCAAGCGGTGGGGACAACACCTTGAACACGATCGGCGACAGGATCGCTGTCACACCAACGAGCAAGATCGCTCCCGCAGCCAGCCCCTCGTCGATGACCTCGATGGTCACACCGACCTGTGCAAGGGCGATGATCACACTGAGTTGCCCGGCTAACAGCACACCGACCCCGAGGCTGTCCCTCAGCGAGAGCCCGCGGAACATGAGAAGCGGCGCGGGCAGCACCTTGGCGATGATCGCGACGACGATGATGCCGAGGGCGAGCGTGCGAACCGCAGGGTCGGCCAGCGCGTCGAGCGGGAATCCCACGCCAACGGAGATGAAGAAGATCGGTATCAGGAACCCGTACGAGAACCCCGAAAGATGCGCCTCGAGATCTCCAGAGTTTCTGAAGACGAACGCAAAGATCGCACCAGCCAGGAAGGCGCCGAGGATCGGATCCATGCCGAGCGCGAGTGACAGACCAACGAATACGAACAGCAGCGCGAGAGAGAATCGGATACCGAGTTCGTCGGGATCATCTGTTGCGAAGAGCCGCTCAGCCTTCTCCGGGTACCACCAGGCGAGCGTTCGCATGAGCCACAGGGCGGCGAGAAGGATCACTGCGAACAGAGGCACAGCGAGCAGCTCGATGCCCCAACCGTTCCTGACCCACACCGAGAAGACGATGATTCCTGTGGCTGCGATGAACTCGGCGAGGATTCCCACAACGATGGCGATCTGACCCTGGCGCGTGGCACCACGGTTCGTGGCACGCAACGCCGGAACGATCACACCGACACTGGCTGCCGAGACCAGAAGTGTTGCGAAGATGCGCTCGTCCGTTGCGACAACGCCGATGATGCCGAAACCAATCCAGGCGATGGCCACGATCAGGGCGAACCCGACCAACCCGACGACTATGGGACCTCTGCCTTCGCGCTCGAGCGACGTGAAGTCGATCTCGAAACCGGCGAGAAACATCAGCAAGAAGAGCCCGAGCTCGGCAAGGACGAGGATGAAACCTTCGGACGTCGATTCCGCCGCGATCAGCCCGAACACCTGGGGGCCGATCAGCAGCCCGAACACGAGCTCGAGAACAACAGAGGGCAGACCCACCCGTCTTGCGACAAGCGGGAGGAGGAACGCAGCGAATCCGATGACGATGAACGTCGTTGCGTTGGGGAGAATCTGGTCCGTTACAGCTGCGAAAACCGATGGCATGTCAGTCAGTCACCGGAACGAAAAGAACGGATCCCTCTCCTCGCGCTGCAGCCCAAACGGCGGTCCCGGGACTGACCCTGCTCACGGGTGATGTTGGCATCGACACGACGAGCAGTGTGTCGTGGGCAGTTGCCTCGGAAAGCACCTTGACCGGGTTGCCACGCACAACGTGTCGTTCCACGTCAACCTCCTGGACCGCCGCCTCACGGCGCAACCACGCTGTGGCGTCCTTCTTTTCCATGAGATCGTCTGCGCCCATGAACACTGGGCTCGCGACCGCCACGCCGAGAACCTTCGCTCCTGCGCGTTTCGCAATGTCTATGGCTGCTCTGCCTGCCGCATCGCCTGCAACTGTCCGTCGAGCAGGAGCGATGAGCTTGGTGTACGCCGCGTCTCCCCGGGTGAGAAGGACAGGAACCCCTGCCGCGCTCAGGGAGTCGAGTATGGATGGGATCTTTGCAAAGGGGCGCAACAGTGACCGCTCCCGGAGAGGGACGACGATCACACCGACACTCTCCTCACTGGAGACCTCGACGCACGCTTTGTAGAGATCGCCCTCGACGGCCCTCAGCTCGACCTCGACGTCAAGTTCCTCCGCCGACACCGTGTCGACGATCTCTTGAAAGGCATCAGCTTCCGCTCTGTTCTTTATCCCGTCGACATCGCGGTGAACGACGATCAGTCCAGCGGCATTCGAGTTACGCACGAAGTATGCGGCTTCGTCGACTGCCTTGTCTCGGTCGGTCTGATTCGCAAGCGGGACGACGACCTTGCGTCCGAAGTTGAGGGGGAAACGCGACACACCTCCGGCAAAGGTCCGTACCACCTGCGTGAAGTCGGTGGCGGAGCCCACAACCGTGACCCGGTCTCCGGTGAGCAGGCGCGTGTTCCCATGCGGGACGACAAGTTGCCCCTCCCTGAGGATGGCTGCAACCACCCATAGCTCGGAGTGGATCTCTTTGAGAGCGCGACCATGTACGGGCGAGTCGGGCGTGATCTCGAACTCGATCGCTTCTGCTCTTCCGTCTGCGTGCGTGGTCGATGTGAGCTTTCGAGGCTCCATCGCAATCTCCATACCGCGCGCCGCAAGTTGAGCTGGAATGACGACCTCGACACCGAGCGACCGGTACTCCTCGGCACGGTCTGGGTTCCTGACGAGTGCAACTACCTGCTCGACCTCGAATGTCGTTGCCAGCCGTGCCACCTCGAGGTTCACGTCGTCAGATCCTGTTGAAGCGACAACGGAGACAGCGTTCTCGATTCCGGCTTGTCTGAGCACCACCGCGCTCGAACCGTCGCCCGGAACGGTCTCGATCTCACGGATCTGTCGCATCGTCTCAAGTTGTTCCTCATCGGGATCGACAACGACGATGGTCCACGAATCACCGAGACGTTTGATGAGCTCGCGGGCACTCGCTCCCGCTCCCACTACAACGGCTCTCACCGTACCTCCCACGTGTGAAGTAGTTGGGCGCCATTATGACTTGCTTGCGAACAAACGTGATTGTTCATGACCAGGAGGCCACACCGGAGTCCGATAGCCCACGCACCACGTCGGCACTCAAACCGAGACGACTCAAGACGTCGAACAAGCGGTCGCGACCGCCTCGATGCTCGTCGGAGTCCTGGTAGTCGGCCGAGAACCTGGGTGCCGGCGATGGCACGAATCCGTGAGACATGTCGCGAAGTGCGGCTCGGGACCGGTTGTGGGCATGGTCCGTGACCTCGCCCATGCGAAGAACCGGAGTGACACATGCGTCTGTCCCGTCAAACACCTCTTTCCACTGCTGACGGGTACGTTGTGCGAACACCTCAGAGAAACGATCCGCAAGGATCCCCCAGTTCTGGGGATTGAGCCGGTCCTCGAGCTCGCTCTCGTCCAGACCGAGCCCGTCGAGCATCGCTGAATAGAATTGCGGCTCGAGTGCCCCGACGGCCATGTACTCGTCGTCGGCCGTTCGATACGTCCGATAGAACGGAGCACCACCGTCGAGGAGGTTCGATGCGCGATCCTCGCTCCACAAACCTGCGTTGTACAGGTCTCGTGTCGGCCCCATCAATGCGGCCGATCCGTCGACCATCGCCGCGTCGATGACCTGCCCTTTACCCGTCGTTTCACGCGCAACAAGCGCTGCGAGTGCACCCGCCACCGCGAACATCGACCCTCCGCCGTAGTCCCCCACGAGGTTGAGCGGCGGCACAGGTCGAGTGTCGGTGCCGACAGCCGCAAGCACACCGTTCAATCCGATGTAGTTGATGTCGTGGCCGGCCATTTCGGCGTACGGACCATCCTGTCCCCACCCGGTGAGCCTTACGTACACAAGCCGCGGGTTGAGGTCGAGCATCGGGTCGGGACCGAT
>BTQP01000177.1:0-3521 GCA_036985935.1 Acidimicrobiia bacterium
GAACGCTGGTTGCTCGTTGGTGGTGTCGCGTTGGCACTTGGAGCCATGATCGGTATCGAGGTCGCCTCGAAGCGAGACGTCCAGGACGATCTGCGAACGAAGGTGATTCTGTCTCGCGTTGTCGTAATCGTCCTTGCCCTCCTTGTCGGCCTCGTAGGAGGTCTCGAAGCCCCTGCAACCGTCGTCGTGCTTGCTGCCCTATGCGGCGCTCTTGTCGTCGTCGATCTGGTGGTCGCGGCGGTCGTCGCACGCTCATCTCCGGCTTGAGCCGACTCTCGACGGCTCGTCCTCTCCAGGCTTGGTCAACCGCCCTCGTTTTCCTGAATCGGTTCTTGGCCGCAACCGAGACTCCGTTCCATCACTCACCGACGCGACGTCTCTCGGCCTGGATCTTGTCGGGCATGCATGATCAATTCGTGCGGGTGAACAGGTAGGCGAAAGGCGACCTGGTGTACGGGATGCCTCTTCCGCGCTCGTGCAGCAGTGCTGGCGTGATCCGTGCCATCGTCTTCGGGATGAGGTAGGTGTCGAGACCGTCGGTGCGGACTCGGTAGCTCCCCGATCGGGATGTGACGACACCGGACAGTTCGTATCTCGGATCGATCGATGCCATCGCCGCATCGCCGTGACTGGGAGCAACCAGCAGCACGCCCCCAACGCGTAGATAGTCGGTGCACGCTTCCGATACGAACCCTGCGTAGAGCGACACAAGCACGTCGAAAGACTGATCTTCGATTTCGAGGTCGGTCGTGTAGTCACCGTGTACGAAAGTGACTTCAACAGACGGCGAACCGCCCTCGGATCGGATGATGTCTCGGACTCCTCTCGTGTCGGCAAAGAATCCTGCCGCACGGGAATCCATGTCTACATAGGTCACCGAAGGGAACGCCATCGATGCGGCGATATCCACATACGATCCGGGATAGAGAACCGTCGAACCCTCCACGGCGTCACGGATAGCAGTGAACAGTCGTTTCTGGTCACCCTTGTGGGTGTCCTGCTTCTTCCAAAGCGTGGGGGCGCGAGGCTCCATCGGGCAACGTTACCAACGCCCATATCAGGCGCCCACGCATGGTTTGAACCGGTCCGGGTTCATCGGAGACTGTTTTGCTTGAGTCCGGCCTTGTCGGCTGGGCTGTTGTCACGGTAGTAGTTGGCTTCGTATTCGGCTGGTGGGATATCTCCGATCGGTTCGAGGATGCGTCGGTGGTTGAACCAGTCGACCCATTCCAACGTGGCGTACTCGACGTCGTCGAGTCCCCTCCATGGTCCACGCCTGTGGATCAGTTCGGTCTTGTAGAGGCCGTTGATCGTCTCCGCCATCGCGTTATCAAAACTGTCGCCGACTGAACCTGTTGACGGTTCGATGCCGGCGTCTCGAAGCCGTTCGCTGTAACGAATCGACAGATACTGCGACCCGTGATCGGAGTGATGGATCAGACCGTCCGGGTCGCCGTCGAGCCGGTCCCAGATCGCCTGTTCGAGTGCGTCCAACGCCAGGCCGGTCTCGAGCGACCTCGACGCCCGCCACCCGACGATGTATCGGCTGTAGACGTCGGTGATGAACGCCACGTAGACGAACCCGACCTGCGTCTTGACATACGTGATGTCCGCGATCCAAAGTTGGTTGGGAGCGTCGGCGGTGAAGTCCCGCTCCACCAGATCCCTGGGGTGGTCCAACAGATCGTCAGGGATCGTCGTTGTCGCAAACGCTTTGCCGCGGGTGGCGCCACGGAGCCCCATCTGACGCATCAGACGGCGCACCGTGCACTTCGCCACCGCAAAGCCTTCCCTCAACAGTTGCTTCCAGACCTTCCGAACTCCATAGACACCGTAGTTGTCGTCAAAGACCCGCTGGATCTCGGGACGTAGCGCCTCATCGCGTTTCGCCCGAGCAGACCGACGCTCAGGTTCCCGCTGTTGGTGTTTGTGGTCGTAGTAGGTGGCTGGGGCGATCTCGATAACATCGCAGATCGGCTCGACCCCATATGCGTCCCTGTTCTCATCGATGAACGTAATCATCGTTGCGGTCGGCGGTCGAGCTCCGCCTGGGCGAAATACGCTGACGCTTTCCGCAGGATCTCATTCGCCCGACGCAGCTCTTTGACCTCACGACGCAGCACCTTGAGCTCATCCTCCTGGACACTCGTCAACCCGGGACGTTGACCCGAATCACGTTCAGCCTTGCGCACCCAGTTACGTAGCGTCTCCGTAGAACATCCAAACTTGGAAGCGATCGACATGATCGCCGCCCACTCCGACTCATACTCGTCACGATGCTCGAACACGAGCCTGACCTGAGCCCTGGATAGTGGTCCATCTGTTGTGGGAGTCCATACCCTTGAAATGGGAGGATGACCACATGAAGAGACATCGACACACCCCTGAGCAGGCGGTGCGCAAGCTCCAGGAGGGCGAACGCATGCTCGGCGAGGGCAAGGACATGACCGAGGTGCTGCGGCATCTCGAGATCGCCGAATCGACATGGAACCGGTGGCGGAACCAGTACGGCGGGATGAACACGAACGGGGCGAAGCAGCTCAAAGAGCTCCAGGTCGAGAACGCCAGGTTGAAGAAGCTCCTCGCCGAGGCCGAGCTGGACAAGGCGATGTTGAAGGAGTTGGCTGAGGGAAAATGGTGACCCCGGATCGTCGCCGCCGCGCCGTTGTGGTGCTGGTGGATCGGTTCGGGGTGTCCCAGCGTCGGGCGTGCCGGGTCGTCGGCCAGCATCGTTCCACCCAACGCCGCCCGCCGAGGCCGATCCCGGCTCACGATGTGAAGCTCCGCAGACGGCTCCGCCGTTTCGCTCGGCGTCATCCTCGCCTGGGGTGGCGTAAAGCCCACACAGTGGTGCGCCGCGAGGGTTACGTGGTGAATCACAAGAAGCTCCGCCGCCTGTGGCGTGAAGAGGGTCTGCGCCGGCCGCCGCCGAAGAAGAACAAGAAACGCCGTCCCGGAGGTCTCGACGGCAGCCTGTTGCGCGCTGAGCATCCGAATCACGTGTGGGGACTCGACTTCGAGTTCGACGAAACCGCCGACCTACGCAGATTGAAGCTGTTGAACATCGTCGACGAACACACCAGAGAAGCCTTGGCGATGGACGTCGACCGGTCGATCACCGGCGACGACATCGTCACCGTGTTGGAGCGTCTCGTTGCCGAGAGGGGCGCACCGCGATACCTCCGGATGGACAATGGACCCGAGTTGATCGCCTGGATCCTGAGGGACTGGTGCCGCCTACGGGGCCTCGGCACGATCTACATCGAACCCGGCTCACCGTGGGAGAACCCGTGGGTCGAGTCGTTCAACGGCCGGGCCCGAGACGAACTGTTGAACATCACCGAATTCGGATCCCTCACTGAGGCGAGGGTGCTCATCGAAGACTGGAGGAACGAATACAACACCTGGCGGCCACACAGCAGCCTCGGAGGACTCACCCCCGCCGAGTACGCTGAGAAATGCAGCCACGAACACCAGCCGACACACCCATAGCAGCTGGACCGATCACCGGGGCCCCGTCA
>BTQP01000178.1:0-3499 GCA_036985935.1 Acidimicrobiia bacterium
TCGTTGTGTCGCATGTTTGCGAGCAGCGCAGGTGGGGTAGCGCCCGGTCTGGAGAACATGTAGATCGCGGTTCCCGGCACGCGGACGATGTCACGCTGACACACCGACGCGATGAAGCGTTCGAGGGACAGGCTTCCGGCGCGCAACCGGACAGCGAGCAACTGCCTGCCCTTCTTCCATGTCGTCATCGTTGTGAAGATCACTGATGCGATCAAAATCGGGAACCATCCACCTTCAGGGATCTTGAAGAGGTTCGATGCGAAATATGCGAGGTCGATGACCAGGAAGGCTGCCGTCAGCGAGAGCGCAGTGATCATGGCCCATTTCCAACGTTCGCGCATGACGACGAAGATGAGCACGGTGGTGACGACCATCGTCGTGGATACGGCGACACCGTACGCCCCTGCGAGCGCACTCGAAGATCCGAAGCCGATGACGAGCCCGACAGCGGCAACCATGAGGACCCAGTTGATGGCCGGAATGTATACCTGCCCGGACTGCGTGGCTGAGGTGTGGAAGATCCGTATCCGAGGCAGGTATCCGAGCTGCACTGCTTGGGTTGTGAGCGAGAACGCTCCGGAGATCAGCGCCTGTGACGCGATGACCGTAGCAAACGTGGCGATGATCACGAGGGGCCAGATGGCCCAGTCTGGCGCCATGTGAAAGAAGGGGTTCGCTATCGCATCGGGGTTCGCGATGAGGAATGCACCCTGGCCGAAGTAGATGAGGATGAGCGCGGGGAATACAAGCCCGTACCAGCTGATCTGGATCGGCTTCTTGCCGAAATGACCCATGTCGGCGTAGAGCGCCTCACTGCCGGTCACGACGAGGAAGACAGAACCGAGCGAGAGGAATCCTTTGAAGCCGTTCTCGGCGAAGAAGCGGACACCATGGATCGGGTTCAATGCTGCGAACACTCCCGGGTTGTCGAGGATCGGTCCGATACCGAGGATCGCCAAGGTGAGGAACCACACGATCATGACCGGCCCGAAGACCCGTCCGACCGCTCCGGTGCCATGGCGCTGTATGAGGAAGAGGCCTATGAGGATCGCGACGGATATCGGAACGACGTATTGAGCAAGGGCTGGCGTGGCCACATGGATGCCTTCCACGGCTGACAACACAGAGATCGCGGGAGTGATCATGCCATCGCCGTACAGCAGCGCCGTTCCGAACAAACCGACGACGATGAGGACCCATCTGCGGCCTATCGATGCCTGGTGGCGTGGCGCAACCAATGCGATCAGAGCAAGAATTCCACCCTCGCCTTCGTTGTCCGCACGCATGACAACCAGCAGATACTTGACCGAGATGATGATGAGCAGGGACCAGAAGATGAGGGAGAGCACGCCGAGGACGTTCTCCTCCATGACTGCAAGGTCCTGCGCGAGGAACGATTCTCTGATGGCGTACAGAGGGCTTGTTCCGATGTCGCCGTACACGACACCGAGCGCTCCGAGCGACGTTGCCGCGACATAGCCGGACCGCTTGAGAGATGTGTTCGTGGTTCTTGACAACGTGCCCTACCGGAAGTCTTCGAGGCAGATCCAAGTGTAGACCCGAGGCCTCCTATCGCGATGTAGCCTGTCTGTGTGAACGCTCCAGGACGCACGGGATGGCTTCGCCCTTCGAGCAAGGCCTTCCTTATGGCGCTGGCCTTGGTCGTAGGCGTCGGTGCAGGGTTCGGGGCCGCTGCATTGGTATATGCATTGCGCATCGTTGCGAGCGTCGTGCTCCGTTTGACCGAACAAGGTCCGGATTTCGGTAAGGCCTGGTTTTTCCTGATCATTCCGGCTGGTATCTGGCTCGCCTGGGCGATCACCGCGAAGTGGGCACCTGAGGCAGCGGGACACGGCGTGCCGCAGATACTCGCGTCCTTGACACTTCATCGTGGGCAGATACGTCTGAGAGTCCCAATTGTGAAGACCGTCGCGACAGCTCTCACGATCGGCGTCGGAGGTTCCGCGGGTCGAGAGGGATCCATCGCTCAGATCGGTGCAGGCATCGGTTCGTTCATTGGCAAGGTGACGAAACTGGAGGAGACCGAGGTGCGGGCGCTTGTTGCCGCGGGTGCCGGAGCGGGCATCGCCGCAACTTTCAACGCCCCGATAGCCGGCATGTTCTTTGCGATGGAGGTGATCCTGCGCGACGTGTCGATCCGGCACCTCCACACGATCGCTATCGCCTCAGTCGCCGGTGCTGTCGTTTCGCGTACGCTGATCGGTGATGACTTGACGTTCGATGTGGCTCCTTACGCACTCGACGATCCGGCCCAACTGATCCTCTATGCAGTTCTTGGCCTCATAGCCGTAGGGCTTGCCATTTTCTTCATCGAAGCTCTCGATTGGTTCACGATCGTTCCCGACCGGCTTGTCCAGTGGACCAGACCGCTGATCATGGGACTTATCGTTGCTGCCATCGGGTTCGCGGCTCCAGAAGTACTCGGCACCGGTCAGCGCTTCATCGGTGCGGTGCTGAGCCAGGAGGTTTCCAAGGCCTGGTGGTTGTTCGGGCTTATCGCCATAGGCAAGCTGATTGCAACGTCCGCGACGCTCGGTGGAAAAGGATCGGGCGGCATATTCATGCCGAGCCTGTTCATCGGTGCGATGGCTGGTTCTGCGTTCGCCATCGTTGTTGATCCGATCTGGACTGCATCGCGCCTCGACCCAGGCGCCTTTGCGCTGGTGGGGATGGCTGCCGTATTCGCAGGTGTATCGCGAGCATCGTTTACATCGATTCTCATGGTTTTCGAAATCACAGGCGACTACGGAATGGTGCTCCCACTGATGCTGGCGGTAGCGATCGCGACCGTGCTCACGAACCGATTCCATCCCGAGAGTGCGTATACATCTCCACTCGTTCGCATGGGTATCCACACTGTGCCGACCGATCAGGTCGACTTGCTCGCCACGGTCACGATCGGAGACCTCGAGCTCAAACCGGCTATCACCGTGGCTCCGTCTGACACCCTGTCAGAGGTCCAGGGGGTGCTGCGAAGGAACCGCCTCAACGGTGTCGCGGTTGTTGACAGCAGGAATCGCCTCGTGGGAATCGTCTCCGACTCAGACATCAACCGTCTCGGCGGTGCGTCGGACCAGCTAAAAGCCGCCGACGCCATGACACCCGACCCGGCGACCGTGTCGATGGATCTTCCCGTGTCCAACGCGCTGGAGCGCATGGCTGTGCTTGGTGTGGGTCGACTTCCTGTCGTGGATCGGCACGATCCAGACCGAATCGAAGCGATGTTCCGGAGGGAGGATGCCATCGCTGCGTACCACCTGGCCCTCGGAACGGCAGCCCGGACGAACCACCTGCCGGAGCGGGTAGCGACCCGCACGTCACCGTCGACCGGATACCTCGACTTCGAAATCCCTCCGGGATCGGCGGCCGAACACCGGAGGATCCGGGAAGTTCCATGGCCCGAAGGCTGCATCGTTGTGTCCGTTCACCGCGGTAGCGACCTTCTTGTCGCTTCGGGCGACCTGGAGTTGCGATCAGG
>BTQP01000179.1:0-3420 GCA_036985935.1 Acidimicrobiia bacterium
TGGATAGGTGGCAGATGGATGAGAACGCCCGAGAAGGGAGCGGACACCATCGTGTGGCTCGCCACTGAGGCTGAGGTCGACATCAGCGACGGAATCTATTTTGAGGACCGCAAGGTCTCGAAGTCGACGCGCCACGCCAGGGATCCAGACCAGGCGCGCAGACTGTGGGACGTCAGCGAACGGTTGACGTCGTTCGACGCGACAGGGAAGACAAAACCGTGACGGACGCAGGAGGCACAGACTCCGGACAGCGGGATGACACACCACCCGTGCCGTCCGCACAGGTGCCCGAGCGAAAGCACCGCCCCTGGTGGCATCAGGCCATATCCGTTGCAGTAACGGTGATCGTGCTCGTCGCGGTTTTCGGATTCGTGATTCCGAATCTTGCCGACTACAGGGAGGTGCTCGAATCCGTTGGGAGGATCTCCGTTACAGGCTGGGTCACGATCGGATCCACGGCTCTCCTGTTCCTGCTCGCCTATCCACTCGTGCTCGTGCAGGTCCTTCCAACGCTGCGGTTTCGTGAAGCGTTCACGAATCACATGGCAGGCACAGCTGTTACGAACGCGGTCCCGTCTGGTGGAGCGATAGCGCTTCCCCTCAACTACGCGATGTACATGTCGTGGGGTTTCACGCCTCACGCGATTTCTGCCGGACTGCTCGCCTCGGGCGTCTGGGACTGGTTGGCACGAATCGCCCTCCCCGTATTGGCGGTGTTCGGCGTTGCACTGATCGGTGATGCACTCGGTTGGATGTGGGCAGTGTCAATCGCCGGTGTCGTGGCCGTTTCGATCGCGATCTATCTTTTGATCAAGCTGACGGGCAGCGAGACGGCTGCGAGAACATTCGCGAGCCTGTTGGCTCGTTTCACGAGCATCGCGTTTCGCGTCGTCAATCGTGAATCTCCCGACGTCGAACCCATGGTGATGAAATTCAGAGACGACTTGAGTGGCATCCTCCGGGTTCGCTTCTACCGCCTCACCGCGACAACTGTCTTGAACCATGCAGCTCTCACCGGACTCTTCGTGGCCTGCGTCTACGGCGTCGGGATCGAACGCGACATCGTTCCCGTTCCATGGGTCGTCCTCGCGTTCACCCTCGGACGTTTCCTCGTGATGATCCCCGTGAGTCCCGGCGGTTTGGGTCTGGTCGACCTCGGCTGGATCGGACTGCTCACCCTCGGATGGCAGACTGCAAATCCGGGCGTTCCCGTCGACGCAAGCCTCGTCTCAGCAGCTGTGTTGCTTTTCCGGGCTTTGACCCTGCTGCCACCTATTCCGATCGGGATGACGACGTGGACATTCTGGAGGTTCAACACGAGTTGGCGCCAGAGCTGGCAGGAAGCCAAACGCGGCGACGGTGCACTTGCATGACGAATCGCTCTAGAACAGCCATCCGGATCGCATGTCCCAGCCGAGTACGAGGTTGATCACGAGCGTTGTCCCAAACCATGCTCCCCAACCGATCGCCATGGTGGCGATTGAGCGTTTCGTGGAGAAATCCATGCCCTCCCTGATCGCAACGACGCCGGCTACCAACACCCAAACCGCACCGACGATGCCAAGCCATGGAACGACGCCAATCGCGAGTGGTGCGTATGCGAAACCGATGACCCGTCTCATCTGGCCGAAGTCGGATGAGCCGTCGAACAGGCGCGTGCCAACCAGTGTCGCGACGATCGACCAGATGAGCCAACCAACCACGCCGCTGGCGATACCAAGGCCGATTCCGACCAGAATGTTGGTCTCGGTCGCGGTAGATGAACCGATGCCGGCAAGCCCATTCGCGACAACGACAACGGTAAGAGCCTGAAGATCCAGATGGGCGTCGACCTCAGCGCGGTTGTAGAAATCTGGATCGAGTGAGGCTGCCGAGACAACGTTCTTGGGCAGAGTGGTCCAACGCATGAGTCAGAGAGTATGACACCAACTGGGTTGAGTGCCGGCCTCTCAAGCTCCGGTGAGTCCTGAGCGCCAGGCAAATATTGCCGTGCCGATCTCGTCAGGGGAGTCTTCTTGAATGAAGTGGAGGCCGTCGACTGTGACCTCCGTTTGGTTCCGCCACGATCGGCAGAACTCACGCTGGGTACCCGTGAGGATCATCCCGGGATCAGCATTTATGAACAGTTTCGGCAGGTCATTCTCTGCCATCCATGTCGCATAGGACGAGACGATGTCATAGACGTCGGCAGGGGATCCCTCGATGGGGATCTGTCTCGGCCATGTCAATGTGGGCCGCCTCGATTCGCCCGGTTCGAGGTACGGCTGTCGGTAACTCGCCATCTCTTCGGCGCTGAGGTCACGGATGATCGACGCGGGCAGGATTCGATCGACAAACGTATTCTTTTCGAGCACGATGCTCTCGCCGGCATCGGAACGCATCGCCATGAATATCGATCGGGCCGTCTCCGGCCATGATTCCCAATCGACAGGCCGAACGATCGCCTCCATGTATGCGATTCCCGCAACCCGGTCACGATGACGGTTCGCCCAATCGAACCCGAGTCCCGACCCCCAGTCATGGATCACGAGTGTGATGCGATCACCGAGATCAAGGGAGTCGAGCAGCGCATCGAGGAACTCACGATGTTCGACGAAGCGGTAGCTCTCAGGACCGCTTTGCGACAGTTTCTCGGACTCTCCCATGCCAATGAGATCCGGCGCGATACATCGGTACGAACTCGAGAGATGAGGAATCACATTTCTCCACAAATACGAACTCGTTGGGTTCCCATGGAGGAACACAATCGGATCGCCAGAGCCAACATCTTCATAGGCCATGGAGAGACCGTTGATTGTGGCGTACTTCTTCGTCATGGAAACTCCCGTAGACAGAAGAGAAGAGTAGACAGTAAACAGTAGACGGTAGACGGTAGAAGCAGAGGCTCGGGAACGTGCCGTACCTCAGCGAGGCGGAGCCGAGCGTTACGCTATACGGATAGAGAGGCGAAGCCGAACGTACCGTCAGCGAAGCGCAGCGAGCGTACGCTCCACGCACTAGTCACTTCGCACGGAGCACAACCCTTCTTGGCAGGTGGGAGATACCGTGTAGGTTTGTTGTTGGGTACCGGTAGGAGAAGGCACGGAGAATCGGGAGAGGACCGAATCCATGCACAATACAGCCGGACAACTCAACGACCAGGCGAACCACGAGGTTCTCGCCGAGGTCATTCCGTTGCAAGGTCTTGACATTCCGTCGTTCTATCAGAGGAACACCGGAGGGTTACCAAGGATCGGACGACGATCTTCAGACCTCAACAGTCGACGCGGATTGCCAACACCCGTCAATGTTGACGGCGATGGTTTCATCGAACGCATCAAGGACTTCTTCGCCAGCCGCTAAACACCACACGCCACCGCACACACACCCACGCCCGGCAGAAACAATTCGCCGCGTCCGGGTAATACGATCTCCCACATC
>BTQP01000180.1:0-3411 GCA_036985935.1 Acidimicrobiia bacterium
GCAACCGCGACGACGGCCGCGACCACGGTCAGTCAAATCACCATGGCCACGCCGGGCGAGGCGCCGACGTTGTTCCAGAACCTCGAGTACCAACCACAGGCGTACTCGATCTATGACGGAATCCTCGAGTTCCTGGTCAAGTCGGATCCGCTCAACCCCGAACTTGGTCCTCAGCCTCAGTTGGCGGTGTCTTGGCGGCCCGTGGGCGACACGCAGTGGGAGTTCAAGCTGCGAGAGGGCGTCCGGTTTCACAATGGTGAAGTCTGGAACGCCGAGGCTGCCAAGGTCAACTTCGATATCCTGGTCACCGTCGACCCGCCCTCCCCGGTGATGTTCAGGGTCCAGCCGTTCGTCGGCTCCGAAGTTGCGGACGAATTCACTCTGCTCGTCAATACGAGCGAGCCGTGGGCCATGGCTCCGGTCGGCCTGTCGGAGGTGCAGTTCGGGGCCCCCGGTCTTCTTCAAGATGTTGGGCCACAGGAGTTTGCCCAGGCACCCGTAGGGACGGGTCCCTATCGTTTTGTCGAGTGGAGCAAGGGCCAGGAAATCGTTATCGAAGCCAACAATGACTACTGGGGCACGGCTCCGACCGTCGAACGCTTGGTCTTCAGGGGCATCCCGGACGCGACGACGCGCCGGCAGGCGCTCGAGGCCGGCGAGGTTGACATCATCGAGGACGTCGCTCTCGAGGATGTGACTGGGCTCCGTGACCAGGGATTCATCATTGCGGATACTCCGGTCGCTCAGTCTGTGTTGTTGTCGCCCTATATGATCGATGCTGAAGCCGACGGCCATCCGACGGCGAACCCAAAGGTTCGCTTGGCGATGAACCACGCAATCAACCGCCAAGAGATCATCGACACGGTGCTCGGAGGATTCGCCCAACCCCTCGGTGGGCAGGTCACCGGAGCCGACGCTTTCGGCTGGAACCCATCGATTTCGGACTTCTCCTATGACCCGGATTTGTCAAAGACATTGCTCGCCGAAGCTGGATTCGCCGGCGGAGTCGATCTCGGCACGTTGTTCATCGGCGAGCCCGGGGAGTTCTTCAAGCAAGCGGATTTCAGTGAAGTCGTGCGTGCCCAGCTCGCGGAGGTGGGCATTATCCTCACCCCGGAGGTCGTGGAGTTCTCGACGTTCCTGCGCATGGCCCTTCAGGAGTACTCGCTGAAGTACTGGCATGTCGGAGGATGGCAGTACTACCCGGTCATGGATTCGGCGTTCGCTCTGATGTGGTACGACAGTGATGCTTTCTTGCGTCAGGGCCTACCCGAAGACTCCGGCTTCAATGAGGTCTGGCGAGCGTCCAACCAGGAGTTCGATGTCGAAAAGCGTCGTGCGCTTCTCGAGGAGGGCCAAAGGATCGTGAACGCAGCCCCGGGCCCTGTCGTCCTGTGGCAACACCACAAGATCTATGCGCATACCGACCGCGTCAAAGGCCTTACCGTCACGCCCGACGAGCGAATCCACTGGGCGGGAGTCACGGTCTGAGAAACTCTCGCGATCGTTAGGCAGCGGACGACAGCTCCGCGTCGGCGGATCGAAGGGAGACGCCGTTGTTAGCATTCGCTGCGTCGAGGCTCGTCCGGCTCATCGTCGTGGTCATCGGAGCCACCCTGATCACGTTCACGCTCCTGCGCCTTGCGGGCGATCCAGCGACGGTGCTGCTCCCTGTTTTCGCGACGCCAGAACAGCGGGCGCAGCTGTCCGAGAGCCTGGGACTCGATCGCTCGCTCCCCGAGCAATACCTGTCTTATGTCGGGCACGCCGCGGTGGGGGACTTCGGCGAGTCTTGGAAGTACCGTCAGCCGGCAGGCGGTCTCGTATTGAGTCGCTACGCGGCAACGCTCGAGCTCGTTGGTTACGGATTAGCCCTTTCCCTGGCACTGGCAGTGGTGCTGGCGATTTTCGGCGCGAGGCGCGAAGGTCGAATCGGCGACGGCATTGTGATCGGCTTCAGCCTGGGTGCCAGAGCTATTCCTTCCTTTTGGCTTGGGACCCTCTTGATCCTGGTGTTCAGTGTGAAGCTGGGCTGGCTTCCGACATCGGGACGGGGCTCGCCGCAACAGCTGATCATGCCGGTGGTGACCATTGCCCTCTTTTTCGTGGCCGAATTCACCCTGGTCCTGCGAACAAGCCTCCTCGAGGCGTTCAAAGCCGACTATGTGCGTGCCGCCAGGGCGAAGGGTCTCTCAGAGCGTTCCGTCACGCTGCGGCATGCAGCGAGGAATTCGGTTGGTCCACTGCTCGCAGTGGTTGCCGTCAACTTCGGGGCTCTGCTCGGGGGAACCGTCATTGTCGAGAACGTCTTTGCCTGGCCTGGCCTCGGGCGCCTGGCTGTCGAGGCCGTGGGCCAAACCGACTATCCCGTCGTACAGGCCACCGTTCTCCTGCTGGCTCTGACGATTGCGGTGGTTTCGATGGTCATTGAAGTGGCGCAGGGCTACATCGATCCGAGAGTTCGTCGCAGGGCCAGTGGTGCGAGTCATGGCTGAAAGCGTTGTGCCCCTCGTATCGCAACCGGTGCCGAGGGTTCGCCGATCCAGGGCCGTGAACATACTGGGCGTTGCCGGGACGATCGTCTTCGCCGCGGTGGTGTTGATCGCGATCTTCGCTCCATGGATATCCCCGGTTGACCCACTCGCTCAGGACCTGGCGAATCGGTTCGCCCCGCCGTTCTGGCTTGACGGGGGCTCGCTCAGCCATCCGCTCGGAAGCGACCAACTGGGAAGGGATATATTGAGCCGGTTGATCTACGGGGCCAGGCTTTCGATGTTCATCTCACTGAGCGCGGTGACGATTGCGGCGTTGGTTGGCACGGGGCTGGGGTTGCTGGCTGGTTATGCGGCGGGTCGCCCGAGTCGTGGTAGCCGATCGCTCGATCGGGCGGTGGTGTCATTGACGGCGATGGCTCTCGCCATCCCCGGGGTGCTTCTGGCCATCGCCGTTGCCGCCGTTCTTGGAACGAGCGCGCCGGTGCTCATCCTGATCCTTTCGCTTTTCGGCTGGGTCGTTTTTGCACGATTGACGAGGAGCATTCTGTTGTCTCTCCATGACCGGGCCTTTGTGGAGGCGGCAACGGTCCTCGGCGCCAGTCGCACAAGAACCGTCGTTCGGCACATGCTGCCCCAGGCACTGCCTCAGATCGTCGTGATCGCCGCGCTTCAGGTTGGTTTCATGATCCTCGTCGAGTCGTCGCTTGGTTACCTCGGGCTCGGCGTGCAGCCACCGACACCGACCTGGGGCAACATGGTGGCCGAAGGCAGGACCATCCTCGGCGCGACGCCGTGGGTCGCTGTGTTCTCCGGCCTGGCAATCACCGTCACGGTGCTGTCCGTCAACTTCATGTCCGACTTGATCCGCGACCGACTCTCGGCGGAACAGACGAAGCAGCTCTCCCAGGAGGTAGGA
>BTQP01000181.1:0-3404 GCA_036985935.1 Acidimicrobiia bacterium
GCGGAGTGGGATATTGTTGACGAGGTCGTGATGACAGATATCGTCGAAGGGTTGCCACAAGGTCTTGCACTCGACATGAATCAATCCCGACCGGTGCTGGGGTATCGCACTCTGGTCACCGGCACGAACGACTACGCGGACACTGCCGGTTCCGACGTGGTCGTCATCACCGCAGGTCTTCCTCGTAAGCCGGGAATGAGCCGCATGGATCTGCTCGGCGTCAACGCAGGCATCGTCAGATCAGTCGTTGAAGAGATCGTCAGATACTCACCTGAAGCCGTGATCATCGTTGTGACGAATCCCCTGGATCAGATGACGACGCTGGCGGCTGAGGTTTCGGGATTCCCAAAGAACCGGGTGTTGGGCCAGGCGGGAATGCTGGACAGCGCTCGGTTTGCACACTTCATTGCGGAATCGGCAGATCATGATGTGCTCGACGTCACCGCGGTCACGCTTGGCTCTCACGGCGACACGATGGTGCCCGTGCCCTCGCTGTGTTTCGTGGGAGAAACGCCACTGCTCGATGCGTTGGGCAGCGACAAGGTCGATGAGCTCGTCGATCGGACCCGCAAAGGTGGAGCCGAGATCGTCGCGTATCTCAAGACGGGATCAGCGTATTACGCACCGTCCGCGGCCGCTGCTTCGATGGTCAAGGCGGTGATCGAAGATGCGGGCGCTGAGATGCCGGTGTGTGCTTGGATGGAGGGCCAGTATGGCATCGATGATGTCTACCTGGGCGTGATCGCGAGGCTTGGCGCCAGCGGCGTCGAAGAGGTCAGGGAGGTCGAGCTCACCGACGATGAGGTAGCGGGACTCAGAGCTGCTGCAGACGCGGTGAAGGAGAAGGTGGCCGACCTGGCGCAGCTCGCTCCGTAGAACAGGGTCAGCTCACAGCTCACGGCCGTCAGCCAACAGTTGGTGAGACCTGCTGCCAGCAAGGTCAGCCGGCAGCGTTGCTCAGGACCGAGCCGCTTCCTCACGCTCGAAGGCTTCCAGAGCTTCCTGGATTTCTCGTGCGCTCTGCTCAGCTGCGGCTCGCTGCTTCTTCGCACGAGCCAGGGCCGCCACGATGTCACGCCGTTTGGCCCACAGTCCGACAGCACCGACGAATAGCACGGTCATGGCGAGTCCGGCCAACCACCATCCGGCCGCCGCCTGAGTGTCTTTGTATTGTGCTGCTACGCCCGTAACCCCTCCACCCTGGTCGAACGCTTCTTGTGCATCCACGAGCGTTTGGCGGATGGAACCGGCGGAAAGGACGACGACGGCCGAGGCCGCGACGGTGGTGAAGATCAACATCCGGTTGGCAGCGACATCGCTCGGTCTGATCGCTACGGCTAGTCCGGCTACCAGCAAGAAGACGACGAACACAACGATCCACAGCTTGCTCGTCACCTCGCTACCCGACACCGTGGCCGACATCAGCGTAAGGAACAATGCGAAGGCGACGATGAAGATGGGCAGGGCGCGTTTGAAGACCGCAGAGCGTTCCCGCAACAGACTGCGAAGCGACAGGGCGAGTGCTGCAGCGAGCAGTAGAGAGATGAGCGTTGCGTTCACCGTGGTGATGGTGATCGTTATCTCCTCACGGGGCGTGCCGAGTGTGAAGAATGCCGTGAACCCCGTGGCAGCAACGAGAAGGTACGCCGTGACTCCGGCCGAGACTGCCGGTTTCATCGACCCTTCCCACGACGTGAGCAACCCACCGACGAGCAGCAGCAGCGCCATCGTGACAAAGATCCATCCGTGATTCCCTGCTTCGTAACCCCGTACTGCCCAGGGTTGGATCAGGAAGTTGTAGTCGGGGTTCGTACGTGCATACTCCCATACGATCGTGGAGATGAGCGTCGCTGGACCGAGAGCTATCGCGATCTTCGTCCAGTTCTTCTTCACACGTTGCCTCCGATCGAGCGTACTTTACCGACTCTGTGTTGGTCTGACCGTCGAAAAGTCCTATTGTTGCTACAGAAACGGGTGCTGGGTAGAATTACACTCGTGTTATTCGAACCACGACCGTCGTGGACATGAGGAGGTTTCCCAGTATGAACAAGGGCGAACTAATTGAGGCAGTTGCTCGCAACTCCGGAGAGTCGAAAGCGACAGCTGAAAAGATCATCAACGAGACGCTCGACGTCATCGTTGGCGGGGTCGTTTCATCGGGCAAAGTACAGATCACTGGTTTCGGTACGTTCGAAGGTCGCGACCGCGCGGCACGTACCGCTCGTAACCCACAGACGGGTGAAGAGATCGCAGTAGCGGCAACCAGAGTTCCAGCTTTCAAGGCCGGCAAGTCCTTCAAGGACGCTGTCCGCCCAGGCTGAGCGAAGCAAAGCTAGCAATGAGAAAAGGCGCCCTCAGGGCGCCTTTTCTCATTTACTAGCGGTACTTGGTAACAGTTCGAGGCAACCGCCCCAGTATCTGTTCCATCCAGATACCAAGTACCGGGGAAGTATCAGATACCAAGTGCTGATTGCTAATACTCCACGTCGAGGCCGGAGAGGACCCGTGCGTAGTCGTTGATGACACCCTGGTGCATCATGATCTTTGCCATGTTGCCGCCGACCTTGATCTTGCCGGTCATGAACGCCATCTGCACGTTGAGCTCACCGCGGGAGATCGCCTTCGAGGTTTCGTAGTCGCTCGCGACTGTGACATCCGCCCCCTCGAGCGGTCCTGTATCGGTTTCCGCAGACCCGTCTCCTACTTTGAGGTAGTAGGTGAGATCGCCATCCGGTGCACCCGACACGTCGAATTGCACCCCAAGTTCCACGTTTGCGATCGCGTTCTGGAACCCCGGGTCACTGTTGAGTGCTTCGCGGGCGGCGTTGAAATGGTCTTCGCTCAGAAACATTGCCACGGATGATCCTTTCGTTGTCTGCCGTCGAGAGTGTAGCGAAGAAGCCAACAGCCGACCTTCGCCCATTGACAGCGATTCACTACGGTCGGAAGAGGACTGGGTCGTTACTGATCATGCCCTACCGTGGACGTAAGGATGTGCCCGGGTACCGCATGCTGTAGGGGGACGGTTCAAGATCTGTCCACGTGCCCGCCTCAACCGACGAAGTGCGAACCTCATCTATGGACAGCGTGATGACCCTCGCCGAGTCTCCGTGTATGTCTGTACCAGGCGTGCCGCTAACTCGTGCGGCGCCCGTTACCTGAATCGTTCTTCCGGTGCGAAAGTTGATATCGGTAAGTGCGAGTCTCCTATCAAGCATGAGGTTTCCGATCGTGTTGAACATCCCGTTGCCGACATAGTCAGGAATCTCGATCGTGGTGGCGTCGAGAACTCTCAGGAATCCTGGCTGGCCGCCGCGATGCGTGGCATCGGCGCCATGGCCGTCGTGATGCGACGCCAGGAAGATCGTGTCTGATTCCGTGAGTTGGGCCTCATCGATGCTCGT
>BTQP01000182.1:0-3399 GCA_036985935.1 Acidimicrobiia bacterium
CAGAACTGGCCGAAAAGAGCCAGTCGATCGAGGATGAGGCGTCCCGGCGTGCAGAAGCAGATGCTGCGTCGGACGACAGAGATGAGGAACTCGCAGCCCGCGTTGTCGACATCGAGGATCGAGAGTCGGTCATCGCCGAGCGGCTTGCCGAGGTCGAACGCCGGGAAACTGACCTTGACGAGCGTCTGCAAGAGGCTGAGTCTCGCACGGGCGACGACGAGAACGCTGAAGTCGCCGAACTGCGCGAGCAGATGGAACAACGTAGTGCTGATCTCGTTGAACGTGAGGCGGAACTCGACAAGCGAAACGCCGAACTTGATGAGCGAGCGAGTGATATCGAGGCCATGGCTGCTGAGCTCGAATCCGAAAGCGAACAGCAATCCACCCCTTCCGAGGGTTCTGACATCGAACACGGACGTGAGGACGAGATTGCTCGCCGCCTCGAGGAGGCTGTGGCCGAACGGGACTCCGCTCGCAATGATGCCGAGTCGATAATCGCAGAGGCAGAGATGGAGGCTGAACGGATTCGAGCAGCGGCTGCTGTCGAGATCTCGCAAGCTATCGATGCGGCAAGGGTCGAGTCTCCGAACCCCGAACACGGTTCGCTGAGTGAACGTCTTGCCGCCGCCGAGGCAGCGGAGGCTTCTTCCGATCAGGGCCCCGGTTCTCCCGAGGGCGGCATGTCTCTGAGCGATCGTCTTGCTGCTGCTGAGGGGTCCGGCGGAGACATCGATGTTGAGGGCGACTCGATCGAGGCTATTCGATTTGAGGCGATGCAGGCGCTCGAAGAAGCAAGAGGCGTCCGGGAGCAGACACAGGACGCTGACGCTGATGGCTTCGACGTGGTTCCAGGCGGCACCGGGAAGCCAGTTATCGACTATTCACCTTCCGTGCCTGCGCCCGTCAAGGCCGTACAGGAAGAAGACGAGGAAGACGAGGAAGAACCGGAGCCGGTTGAGAGCCGCTACGCCCGCAACTCCGCCAAGCTGCCACGCATCGGAGTGAAACCCGGATCGAGTTCTGACGCGATCGCAAATCTTCGCAAACAGATGACGTCTGACAAATAGGGCCTGCTTCAGATTGGTCTGCACGCCAAGACTCGTGCGGTTTGGACGAAGCTACGCTTGACCCATGGTCGAGCGAATCATCATCACACGCCAACCGCCTGGCACCGCGTCTGACCGGCTTGCTGAATTCGGTGACGTCTGGATGTGGCCACACGATCGCCAGATCGACCACGAGGTCCTTTCAGACCAGATCGCTACGGCCACGGCCCTCTATTGCATGTTGACAGACCGCATCGACCGCGAACTACTTGGATCCGCTCCGCACCTGAGAGTCGTCTCGACGATGGCCGTCGGAGTCGACAACATCGATCTCGATGCTGCCCGCGATCTCGGGATTGCCGTTGGACATACGCCCGATGTTCTTACGGACTCGACAGCCGACATGGCATGGACGCTGTTGATGGCGTCGTCGCGTCGAATCGAGGAATCGATCGGTCATGTCAAACAAGGACTGTGGGGTCCGTGGCAGCCTGAGTTGTTGCTGGGTCTCGATGTATCCAGAACCACGGTCGGAATCGTTGGCATGGGTCGAATCGGGAAGACGATCGCTCGCAGGGCCACAGGATTCGACATGGAGATCCTCTATACGTCGCGATCGCCCCAGGCCGAGGCCGAGAGTGAGTATGGAGCGGTGCGCGTGAGTTTCGAAGAACTTCTCGAGCGGTCCGACCACGTTGTCGTATCGACGGCCCTGACGCCGCAGACGCGAGGTTTGCTTGACGCTGACGCCTTCTCGCGTATGAAATCAACGGCCAACCTCGTCAACATCGCCAGGGGACCGATCGTCGACACCGATGCTTTGTACGAGGCACTCTCGACCGGTCAGATCCGTTCGGCCGGTCTCGATGTGACCGACCCGGAGCCGATGCCCGCCGATCACCCACTGTTGGCCTTGCCGAACTGCACGGTGATCCCTCACCTGGGAAGCGCAACAGAACGAACACGGATCGCGATGGCTGATCTCGCCGCAGACAACCTCATCGCTGCATTGACCGGAGAAGAGATCCCGTCACAGATCGCCTGAGGTTTGCAGCGGCTTGCTCCTAACGGATCAGAACACAGGAAGTTGTGATGCCTGTGTCCACACGTCCTCGATCTGGTCTGCTTCCACTGGCGCATCGGCGGTGAGGTTCTGCGAGCCGGTTGATGTGATGAGTATGTTGTCTTCGATCCGAACACCGATCCCGACGAACTCCGGTGGTACCTCGAAGGACACGCTTCCCGCCTCCTCCTTGCGACGCTCCTGTTCTGCCTTGGCTTCCTCGGCGCCCATTTCGTGGATGAGTCGTGCAACCTCATCCTGGTTGTAGCGAGCGTGTGACAGCGACACTGTTGACTTGTCGCGAGCGACGTAGATTCCGGGCTCCACCGTGAAGGCCATGCCTGGTTCGAGCGGTCGACCAACGCCATCGATCCTGTATGCGCCCGGATCGTGTACATCGATCCCGAGCCAGTGGCCCGTTCCGTGGAAGAAGAACTGGCGGTACCACCCCTTGTCTATGACTTCATCTGTTGTCCCGGGCAGTAGCCCGAGGTCCACGAGGCCCGACGAGAGTATCTCCACCGACTTTGTGTGCATTTCCGTGAAGGGGAGACCCGGCCGGCACATGTCAATGACCTGGCGCTCCGCATCGAGGACAAGGTCGTATACGGCTCGTTGTGGTGCGGAGAACCGGCCATTCACAGGGAAGGTTCGTGTCACATCCGCTGTGAGGTGTTGGTACTCGGCGCCTGCGTCGATGAGCAGGAGATCCCCGTCATTGAGCGACATCTCGTTCTCGACGTAGTGGAGGATGACGGCGTTTTCGCCTCCCGCAACGATGGAGCCGTATCCGACACGTTCGGATCCCATGGAGGCGAATACGTATTCGATGGCAGCCTGCACCTGGCGTTCGGTGCGACCCGGTTCGGTGTAGCGCATCGCTTCTGTGTGGGCGACGGCGCTGATCCGGCACGCTTCCCGGAGAGCGTCGATCTCGTCCTTCGACTTGATCAACCGCATTTCGTAGAGGATCGTGCGAGGGTCCGAAACGCGGTCGGGACTCGTCGAACCGATTCTCTCGGCGTGGCCCCGGGCTGCATTGATAGAGCTGAGAATTACCGAATCATGTTTCCCTCCTAACGCGTATGCGGCGTTGGACCGTCCAATGAGGCGTTGGCGCAACCATCCGTCGAATTCGTCCAGGGTGTGCGCGGCGTCTGCCCCGAACCGTTCGGTGGCGCCCTCGGTTCCCGCTCTGCGGCCGTTCCAAGCCTCCATCTCGGGGTCCCGCGGTCGAACAAAGAGCGTGTACTGCTCCGTGTCATGGCCCGGGTCGAAAACCGCAATGGC
>BTQP01000183.1:0-3392 GCA_036985935.1 Acidimicrobiia bacterium
ACCCGACGGTGTCCATGGGTCTCGGGCCAATCAATTCGATCTACCACGCCCAGTTCCTCAGATATCTCGAGAACCGCGGTATCGACGATACGAAGGACACGCGGATCTGGTCGTTCTTGGGGGACGGCGAGACCGATGAACCAGAGACACTCGGATCTATCTCGCTGGCCGGACGTGAAAAGCTCGACAACTTGACATGGGTCGTGAACGCAAACCTTCAGCGTCTCGACGGGCCGGTGCGTGGCAACGGGAAGATCATCCAGGAACTCGAGGCGATGTTCCGCGGTGCGGGATGGAACGTCATCAAGGTCATATGGGGATCAGGTTGGGACCCGCTGCTCGCCCAAGATGTAGACGGCGTCCTCGTCAACAAGATGAACGCCACGGTGGACGGCGAGTACCAGCGATACAAGACAGAATCAGGTGCCTACATCCGTGAGCACTTCTTTGGCCCTGATCCGAGACTGTCCGCGCTCGTCGAAGGAATGACCGACCAACAGATCTGGGATCTGCGACGAGGCGGCCTCGACTACAAGAAGATCTACGCGGCATACAAGTCAGCCACGGAACTCAAGGGCGCACCGACGGTGATCCTCGCGAAAACCGTCAAAGGGTGGACGCTCGGCTCAAACGTCGCGGGGGCGAATGCCACACATTCGATCAAGAAGCTCACCGGAGGACAGCTCAAGGACCTCAGGGACAGGCTCTCGCTTCATGACGAGCTAACAGACGCCGACCTCGACGATGGTTATCCCCCGTATCTACGGTTCTCAGCTGACTCTCCAGAGTTTCGTTACCTCATGGAGCGCCGTGAACAACTGAACGGGCCCTTGCCGAGTCGTGGCCTGGCGACACGGGTTCCCCTGAAGCTCCCCGATCACACGCCGTTCGCCGAATTCGACTCCGGTTCGGGCACCGTCGAGGTCGCAACAACGGGCGCCTTCACACGACTGCTTCGCAGTCTGACCAGGGATCCGAACATCGGTGAACGCGTGGTCCCGATCATCCCCGATGAAGGCCGAACGTTCGGCATGGATGCACTGTTCAAAGAGATCGGGATCTATGCACCGGAAGGTCAACTGTACGAGCCGGTCGATCACAACCTGATTCTGTCCTACAAGGAGTCCAGGGACGGCCAGATCCTCGAACAGGGCATCACCGAGGCCGGCGCAACCGCAAGTTGGATCGCTGCCGCAACCGCGTATGTGACCAGGGGCGTGCCCATGATTCCTTTCTATGCGTATTACTCGATGTTCGGGTTCCAACGGGTTGGAGATGCGCTGTGGGGGGCATCCGATGCGGGTGCCAGAGGATTCCTGCTCGGTGCGACGGCGGGACGAACAACGCTCTCGGGTGAGGGTCTCCAGCACCAGGACGGACACAGCCATGTGCTTGCGTCGACGATCCCTGCCTGTGAGGCGTACGACCCGGCGTTTGCATACGAGATGGCCACGATCATCGAGGAAGGCATCGCCCGGATGTACGGACGAGACGAGAACGTCTTCTACTACCTCACGCTGTACAACGAGCCGTTCGCACAACCCGCGAAACCTGACGGGTCGGACGATGGGATCCTCGCGGGTCTGTACAAGTGGGATGACGGACCAGGCGATTCGGACATGAAAGCGACGATCGTCTTTTCCGGTGCCGCCCAAAAGGCAGCCCGCGAGGCGCAGACGGAACTCGTCGAGCGGTACGGGATAGGTGCGGAACTCTGGAGCGCCACGTCGTACAAGAGACTTCGCGAGGAAGCGCTGGCGGTTGATCGCTGGAACCGCCTCAACCCGGGTTCCACCCCTCGCAAGGCATATGTGACGTCTGCGTTGGAGACATCCAGCGGACCGATCATCGCGGTTACCGACTACATGCGGGCGGTCCCCGACCAGATCGCGCCATATGCACCGCGGTCGTTCACCTCGCTCGGCACCGATGGATACGGCAGAAGCGACACACGCGAGGCGTTGCGCTCATTCTTCGAGGTCGACGCCGACCATGTCGTCGTAGCGGTCCTCTCTGCGCTCGCACGAGAAGGAACCGTCGACTCGCAGGTCGTTTCGGACGCTATCGATCGTTACAGCATCGATCCAGGCTCCGCGCCACCCTGGCTGCGGTAGGCAACCAGGGTGATCTGCGGTAGGCGGTCTCGGTTCAGTCGTCGTCCTCACGATCCGAGTCGCCATCCGAGAAGCCGTCAAGGTGTTCGATCACTTCGCTGAAAGTGTCTGCGATCTTGTCATACCCCTTGTTGGTCGGATGGATATCGGTCTGAGGCCCCGGCGCAATGGGGTCGTAGTCGCTCAGCACGTAGCCGCCGTCGCTCTTCTCGCACATCCGTGTGTACTTGCATATCGCGCGGAAGTTCTCCGGAATGTCGCCGTCTGTCTCGAACGTCTTGAAGGCAGATTCGACATCCGCTACCGGTATGAGGAACGCGCCGTAGACAGCTTCGATTGCTCCGTTGAATGGGTCCACCAACGCGTTGCTAGCAAGCGCAGCCTCGGGAGCAACCGGCCACAGACCGAGGTTGGCGTTGTAGTAGTTCATTCCGACGATGGGAACGCCAGGGGCGTAAAAACGCAAGGTCCCCAGGATCGTCACGAGATTCTCAGCCATCAGTCCGATCTCTTGCCCGAGGCATGCGCTTGGGTCAGCAACGGAGAGGTCGCATCTGAAGATGTCGTTTGCGCCCATGGTGATCGTGATCAGTCGTACCTCGCCAGGATTCGATGCGAGATAGCCAAGCGCTGCCTGAAGCTGGGAGGGTCCGCCTAGTGGAAGCGGGGCGCCTGCCCCGTAACAGAGTGATCCCCCATTTGGCCCATCGTCTCCGTTGATGAACTCTCTTGTGTCGTCGCCGGGACATCCGAGGTTCACGAAGGTATCGAAGCCGTATTCGTCTGCGAGCTCTTCGAAAAGCACGTTCGTATAGCCGTTGTCCGTGAATGGCTGGGGCTGCTGCGTGCCTGCAGCGATCGAATCGCCCAGTGCGAGGTACGTGCCTCCGCCGCCACTTTCGTCGTCGTCATCGTGAGCGAGCGCGGGTGCAGCCACCACCGTCGTGATCGCAAGCATCGCGGAAACAAGCAGAATCATTCGTCGTCGCATCGAGACCTTCCTATTCGACCAACCAATCCTAGGCGAACAGAGCGGCGCGTGTCGGCCCGGCTACTCGCAGCAGCCAGAGAGAAACACGGAACTCGGCTTGGATGCGGGCTGGTCCGCCCGACGAAGGCTGATGTTGCGCATCAGGAGCCTTACAACGAGAACGGCCCCCGCATGAATGCGAGGGCTCGTCTCCGTCGGGCTGGTCAGATTTGAACTGACGACCCCCTGCTCCCAAAGCAGGTGCGCTTCCAAGCTGCGCCACAGCCCGATTGTGGTCCCGCCATCGC
>BTQP01000184.1:0-3382 GCA_036985935.1 Acidimicrobiia bacterium
TCGCTGCCGGAATCGCCGTCGTGCTCGTCCCGGTCACTCTTGGTCTCAGTTTCCTCACTCGTGGACTTCTGAAGTATCAGGGTGCGATCTATATCAGTGGTGGCTTGCTCATGCTGGTTCTTGCAGCTCTTGCGTTGTCCGGCAAGGGCTGGACGCTCCCCATCATGCGAGGATCACCCGATGTTCGACGGACGGATACCGGAGGTGTGTTTGCCCTCGGTGTCTTCTCAGGTGCCGCGTCCGCCTGCTGTGCTCCTGTTCTGGCTGGAGTTCTCGCGCTTTCTGCCGTCGCCCCGAACCTCATCCAGGGCGTCGGTATCGGACTGGCCTACGTATTCGGGATGGTGGCTCCGCTCGTCATACTCGCGTTGACCTGGGACCGATTCGGTGCTGGCCTCCGCGACAGGATGCAAGGTAAAGAGCGAAACATCCGCGTCGCGGGCAGGGTCCTCCGCGTCACCACTCTCAACCTCGTCGCCGCGACCATGTTCGGCCTCCTGGGTGTAGCGCTTATCGGCTTCGGGATCACTGGAGCGACACTTGCGCCAACCGCTCAGGTGTCGGCCGGAGTGTGGCTCCAGGAACGGCTTCTCCCGTTCGTGAGATGGCTCGATCCCATTCCCGACGCGGTCACCGGTCTGGTCTTGATCGCCATCGCAGCCGCGGCGATAGCGATCTCTGGTCGCCGCAGACGAATTTCGACACAAGAAACAACACCTCCCGAAAGGAGTGACTATGTCCAACAAGAAGAAGGCAACGACGAGGGCGTCTCAACTACGGTCGAGGACTGACACCGGCAACGAAAACAGAACCAGCGGCTGGGTCTGGGCAGCCGTCGCCGTTCCGCTCGTGGGTCTCCTCGTTGTCGCCGTACTGGGCGCCTTCGACGGTGCGGGCGACCGTCAAGTGGATGTGGAATCTGTCGCACCGACGTTCGATCTCCCTACCACTCACGACACCCGGGTGTCGCTCGAAGGCGTCCTCGACAACGGTCCGGCGTTGCTCTACTTCGCGATGGGTGTCGGTTGCGATATCTGCTTCTATCAGATTCCTGAGATCGACCAGGCTCTGGCTGACAGGGGGATTACCTTGGTCCCGATCATGGTCGAGTCCCAAGAGAGGGTCGCAACCGAAGCGCGGCGACTGGGGGTCACGACGCCGATCCTGATTGATCGCGATCGTTCCGTGTCGGAGTCCTATGACATGATCGGGATCATGGGTCATCAGAACACGCCGACCCACAGCTTCGCATTGGTTGATCAGGACGGTCGGATCACCTGGAGGCAGGACTATCCGGATGTTTTCGTCCCGCTCGAGAACCTGCTCGCAGACCTGGGCGATCTGATCTGAACCCTACCGGGCGCACACGCCAGCGCAGCTTGGTATGGAGCATCGCGCCGCTCAACTGTCAGTGTTTGAACGGCAGCAACCTACGCTCGGTGCTAACGAAGAAGGGCGGTCGCTGTGTTCGACATCAAGGTTCTGTTTTTTGACATCGGCGGGGTGTTGCTGACGAATGGTTGGGACCGCACGTCTCGCAGGCTGGCAAGTGACGAGTTCGGCCTCGACTGGGACGAATTTCAGGATCGTCACGATTCAGTGTCGGAGGACTTCGAAACCGGCAAACTCACGACCTCCGAATACTTGAGGCGAACCGTGTTCTTTCGGGACCGCGGTTTCACGGAAGCTGCGTTCGTCGATTTCATGGAGAGTCAGTCGAAGGCCAAACCCGACTCGCTTGCTGTGGCCGGTGAACTCGCCGCGACGGGCCAGTATCTGATGGCCACGCTCAACAACGAGTCGCGTGAACTGAACGACTTTCGCATCAAAACTTTCGGACTGCAGAAGTACTTCTCGGTGTTTCTCTCATCGAGCTATCTCGGAGTATCGAAACCAAATAGAGAGATCTACAGCCTCGCCGTGGATGTCGTGCAGTATCAGCCCGAACAGTGTGTCTTCATCGACGATCGGGAACTCAACTTAGAATGCGCGAACCTGCTCGGCATCCGACCAGTTCTCTTCACGGATGCCGACCAGCTACGTGTTTCGCTGGGGGAGCTTGGTGTCACCGTATGACGAAAGGGAAACTATGAACATCGGCATGATCGGCCTCGGAAAGATGGGCGCAAACATGGCCGAGCGCCTGGTGATCGGAGGTCATCGCGTCGTGGGATTTGATTTGAGTCCCGAGTCGGTTGCCGGTCTGGTTGACCGTGGCGCGGAGGGGGCCGGCTCACTGGAAGATCTCGTTGGCATGCTCGAAACGCCGCGGGTCATCTGGATCATGGTGCCCTCGGGCAGGCCGGTCGATGCCACTATCGAGTCCCTCACGCCCCTGCTCGAGGAGGGAGACATACTCATCGACGGTGGGAACTCGAACTACAAGGACACGCTGCGACGTGCCGAGGCCTGCCGCTCCCTAGGGCACCGTTACGTGGATGTTGGCACCAGTGGTGGCGTGTGGGGTCTGGAAGAGGGTTACTCGATGATGGTCGGCGGCGACGAGGACGTTGTCGAATACCTGCGCCCGCTCTTTGAGACACTCGCGCCGGCACCCGACAAGGGCTGGGGGCGCACCGGCGGCTCGGGTGCAGGCCACTACGTCAAGATGGTCCACAACGGCATCGAATATGGCCTCATGCAGTCATACGCAGAGGGTTTTGCCTTGATGGGGGCGAAGGACGACTATGGGTTCGACCTCGCGCAGATCGCCGAGATATGGCAGCACGGCAGCGTTGTCCGCTCTTGGCTTCTCGACCTCACCGCCGCCGCCCTTGCGGGAAACCCGACGATGGATGGAGTCGCACCGTGGGTACCGGACTCCGGCGAGGGACGGTGGACGGTATTCGAGGCGATCGATCTCAACGTGTCTGCCCCGGTTATCACGCTGTCTCTGATGCGTCGTATTGGATCGCGAGACGAGGTGGAGTACGCAGATCGTCTGCTTTCGGCGATGCGGAATCAGTTTGGTGGACACGACATCAAATCAGAGGAGTGAAATTGGCCGAGGGGACTGTCAGCTGTTCACCCCGACTGAGTCGATCTCGATCTCACCGTTGACTCGGATCTGGCCGGGTGTCGCCCACTCGTACTTGTCGGTGCCCATGTACTTGCGTGCGAGATCGTCGATGAGCCAGAATCCGTCGGACTCGAACCTCGTGACCTTGCCCTTGAGCACGTAATTGCGGTAGTCATCCCCCGTGGTAGTGAACGAGAGCGCCACTCGACTGTCGTTTCGGATGTTGTTCGTCTTCACCCTGCCCTCGGCAGTCGAGAACAGGATCTTGTCACCGTCTCGACCGATCCATACCACCGAAACTTGCGGTGAGCCATCGGGCATCAGGGTCGCGAGATGCACGAACACCTTTTCGTCGAGAGCAGT
>BTQP01000185.1:0-3336 GCA_036985935.1 Acidimicrobiia bacterium
GCCTTCGCCCGATCGAGTACGACGCCGGCGTCGGCTTCGATGAGAAAGAGATGGCCATGTGTGTCGACCCATGCGTCCCGGACTACAGGGACATCCTGCGATGAGACGTGTTCCGCTTCCCCGGTGAGGATTTCGTCGGACATCGTCAATCCTCGGGTTCGAGTTCGACCTTCGAGAACAGAGGCCCAAGCTCTTCAAGCGTCGTACCGGCCGCGACGTCGGGCACCGCCCATGTCGGGCCAGTATCGGGAACGACGATCCCGTGAGCGACGAGCACACGACGACTCGTCTCGGGAAGATAGGGAAACAATGCAACGGCGACCGCCACGATGAGTTGATGAGCCGCCCACAACGTGGTGGCTGTTCGCTTCATGTCGGTCTTTGCGGTCTTCCATGGCGCCATGTCGTTGAGGTACACGTTGGCATCGCCAGCCATCTGCATGGCGCGGGCAATCCCAGCACGCAGGTGTATGGCGTCGAGCTGCGCGCCGACCTCGTCGAGCGCCTCCTGTCGTCCGTCGAGCAACGTGTGATCCGCTTCGCTGAGATCTCCCTCTTCGGGTATCACGCCGTCGAAATACCGACCCGTCATCGCAACGACACGGTTCACGAGATTTCCCCAAGTCGCAACAAGCTCGTCGTTGATGCGCCGCACGATCTCGTCGTCGGAGAGATCCGTGTCGTTCGATTCCGGCAGGCTCTGGGCGAGTGCATACCGCAATCCATCTGCGTCGAACCGCTCGATATACCAGGACAATGCCCGGCCCACCCCGCGCGACTTCGATGCCTTGGCGCCTCCGAATGTCACAAACTGATTCGCGGGCACGTTCGTCGGCATGTTGAGACCACCATGCCCGAGTATCAATGCCGGCCAATAGATGGCGTGAAACGGAATGTTGTCTTTGCCGACAAAATAATAGGTTTCGGCGGCAGGGTCCTCCCACCAATCACGCCACGCATCCGGTGTTCCCTGGAGCTCGGCCCATTCCTGGGGTGCCGAGTAGTACCCCATGAGAGCTTCCCACCACACATAGATCGACTTCCCAGGCCCGAGGTCATCAACCGGGAGTGGGATGCCCCAATCCAGGTCGCGTGTGAACGAACGGTCATGCAATCCCTCGGTCACCATCCCCTTGGCGAAGTTGATGACGTGCGGTCTCCATCCTTCTCGGGTGTTCAGCCATTCGAGTAGCGGCTCGTTGAACGCACTGAGACGCCAGTAGTAGTGCTCCGTTTCCCGTAGGACCGGTTTGGTATTCGAAAGCTTCGAACGTGGATCGATCAAATCTGTAGGGTCAAGTGTCTTGCCGCAGTTGTCACACTGATCTCCCCGGGCCTCGGTGTATCCGCAGTGCGGACACGTTCCCTCGACATACCGGTCAGGTAAGAAGCGGTTCTCCTGCTCATCGAAGAACTGTTCGGTCGTGTGCGGATAGAGATACCCGTTCTCGAGAAGCTGCATGAAGAATTCTTGAACGACTCTCTTGTGCGTTTCGGTTCCGGTCGTCGTGTACAGGTCCCATGAGATATCGAGATCTTTCCAGTGCGTCAGAAACTCGGGGTGATACTTGTCGACGATCTCTGCGGGGCTCACACCCATTTCGTCGGCCTTCACCGTGATCGGGGTTCCGTGAACATCGGATCCCGAAACCATGAGCACATCGTCTCCGAGCGACCGGCGATACCTGGCGTAGATGTCGGCGGGAAGGTACGCACCCGCGATGTGGCCGAGGTGCATCGATCCTTGTGCGTACGGCCAGCCAACGGCTACGAGGACCTTTGTTGGTTGATGATCGGACATGCGAACGATGGTACAGCGGAGGTGGGTCCGTTACCGCACTGGAAGCTGTTGGGAATTCTCGCAGGTACCATTCTGATGCCGACGCCAGGTCGGCATTGATACAACGGAGGTTCCCTTTGAACACACTCATGGTCAGGAAGATCGACGACCTCGGAAGGGTCGTGGTTCCGGCGGAAACCCGCCGCCTGTTCAACATCCATGAGGGGGATGCTTTGGCGATAACGGTAGAGAATGGTGGGATCGTTCTCCGCAAGTTGGATGCCAGTTGCACATTCTGTGAACGGACCGATGACCTTGAGAACTTCAAGGGACGGTCTGTATGCGCAGTGTGCCGGGTCGATCTTGGATCAATCTAGAAGATCTGATCGATCCTTGAGAATACGGTCGTAGAGATCTCTGCGACTTACGTCATGTGCGGTGGCGATCGTGCGAACCGCATCAGATGTGGACGAGCCCTGAGCGATCAGGGCTCGTACCGCGTCCGCAGCTTCGTCGATCGACATCTCGATAGCTCGAGCTCCTTCGATCACCACGGTGAATTCGCCCTTTGTGGTCCCTCCGCTTTCCCAGTATTGAGACGCCTCGCCGATCGTCCCGCGCCAGACCTCCTCGAAGACCTTCGTCAGTTCTCGGGCGACAACAAGCCGGCGATCAGCATCGAGTTCGTCGGCGAGGTCGGATAGGTCATCTACGACACGTTTGGGTGATGCGAAGATCACGGTCGTTCGCTGCTCGCTCGCGATCGATTGAATGGCTCGAGCGCGGTCCCGGCCCTTGCGCGGAAGGAACCCATCAAAGACGAAGCGGTCACCGCTGAAACCAGACACGGAAAGGGCGGTCGAAACTGCGCTCGGGCCCGGCACCACGGCGATCTCGGCACCTACCTCAACCGCAGCGTTGATGGCCGAGGCCCCAGGGTCAGAGATCACAGGCATACCCGCGTCAGATACCAGGACGACGGAGGTCCCGGCCTCGAGCTCACTGCGAAGCAGGTCAAGCCGTGCTCGCTCGTTCCCTGCAAAGAAGCTCTTCATGGGAACCGACACGCCCAGATGTGCAAGAAGCTGAGCGGTCCGTCGCGTATCTTCTGCGAAAACGAGGTCAGCGGACTCGAGAGCCTTCGCCGCACGCTCAGATAGGTCGCCGAGATTCCCAATTGGTGTACCGCAGAGGGTGAGCTTTCCAGTCATCGTCGTGAAAGGGTAGAACGATCAGCGTCTCGCCCGTCGCCGGGGCCTCAATCGCAAGTGAAGTTTCTAGTACCCACCGTACGGATGGGAAAACGGCGAGTCTGTGCGGACGGATCACCCGGGAGGCAACAACCCGACCGCTCGATGTACACGTCGTCAGCCGGATCGTCCTGGACATGGTGAACGTGTGAATTGACGACGTCCACAACAGAAGCGACTCGACGCCCTCCGAGTTCAGACCGTCTCGTCGGATCTGGCGCGTGTCGGCAACGACAACGTTTCCCAGTGTCCAGCGCGGGCTCCACAAGGCTATTCGACGGTACGTCATGGTCGTTGGTACGCTCC
>BTQP01000186.1:0-3286 GCA_036985935.1 Acidimicrobiia bacterium
GTCGCCTGGAACGACGTCGTTCTCGAGGATCCCGCACAGATCATGTCTCCACCGAGGGTTGCCTACACACCGCAGGTTCCGCGGTTGTTCTCGATGTCGCTGCGCAACAACCTCGACCTCGGGGCAGATCTCTCAAAGAGCGAGCTCAACGAGTCCATCCATATCGCCACGATGACGAGGGACGTCGAGACAATGCCAAAGGGACTCGAGACCCTCATCGGACCGCGCGGAGTTCGGCTTTCAGGTGGCCAGGTTCAACGATCAGCGTCGGCACGAATGTTCGCCCGCGATCCGCAGTTACTCGTTCTCGATGACGTTTCCTCAGCGCTCGACGTAGAAACGGAGCGCACGTTGTGGAGCCGACTTTTCGAAATGCGGTCCGGGGTCGCTGCGCTGGTCGTATCGCACAGACACACAGCACTCGCACAAGCGGACCGGGTGATCGTGATGGAGAAGGGACGGGTCGTCGCCGTCGGAACGGCTGCCGAACTCGAGAAGAGCTCAGACACGTTCCGTGCGATCTGGGATGGAGCGCTTGGGAGCGACAGCTAGCCGCGGGTGATCGAGAGAATCTCGATCTCGAACGTGAGAGCTTCGCCAGCGAGCGGGTGGTTCGCATCCAGTTTGACGATCTCATCCGTAACTTCGAGCACCGTTGCAGGTTGTCCGTTGGTGAGATACACCTCGTCGCCGACCTGCACGTCACCCTGTTCGGGATTGAACGGTGCGTCGATGATGTTCTCCTCACTCCACTCGCCGTAGGCATCGGCCGCTTCCATGCGCACCGTGTTCACATCGCCAACCTTGCCACCGAGTACCGCCTCATCGAAACCCGCTATCACCTGGCCAACGCCGAGCGTGAAGCTGAACGGTGTCCCACGTCCACGAGACGAATCGAATTCGGTACCGTCGTCAAGAGTGCCCACATAGTGAACCTCGACGAGATCACCGTCTTGCGCCACGAGGTTGCCGCTCGGGGTCGGCTGCGGCGCAACCGTGGTCGATGTGTCGGTGCCAGACGAATCGGGTGTTTCGCTCACGACGGCCTCCGTGGTGTCTGGTGCCGTGTCGGTATCGGAACTTGCGCTTCCACAGGCTGCAGCCACGACGCCAAGCGCGGCGAGAATCACGATGAGACGACGAAATGACATGTTCAGCTCCGGGAAGGGTGGGTTGACGACGCCGAGGCTACTGCAGGCACCGTGTACTGCTGTAGCGGGATGCCGACCCGCGCCACGACGGGGTATTCTTGAGTCATGGCCGACTACACAGCTCCCGTACGTGACATGGTGTTTGCACTCCAAAGCATCGCGGATGTCGATTCGATCATCGCCCTCCCAGATTTCGATCATGTCGACCCGGACATGATCGAGGGTGTGCTCGGCGAAGCGTCCCGGTTCTTTTCCGAGGTTTTCGCTCCGACAAACGAAGTCGGGGACGAAAAGGGCGCGACGTTGCTCAACGGCCAGGTCGTCACGCCGGACGAGTTCAAGCCCGTATGGTCCAAGCTCGTTGATGCCGGATGGACGGCAGTCACAGGATCGCCGGACTACGGAGGGCACGGTTTTCCGCGAGCGATCGGTATCGCGATCTCGGAAATGATGACGTCGGCAAACCTCGCGTTCTCTCTCAACCCGATGCTCACGGGAAGCGGAATAACCCTGCTCACCCGTCATGGGAGCGACAAACTGCGGGATCAATACCTGGCAAAACTGATCTCGAGCGAGTGGACGGGGACGATGGTGCTCACCGAGCCCGAGGCGGGATCCGACGTCGGGGCTCTTCGCACCAAAGCAGAACCCAACGGCGACGGAACCTACCGGATCAACGGCACGAAGATCTTCATTACCTGGGGTGACCATGATCTGACGGACAACGTCATACACATGGTTCTCGCCCGAACACCCGATGCGCCAGTAGGAACGAAGGGGATATCTCTGTTCGTCGTCCCAAAGTTCCTGCTTGATGAGGACGGGACACCTGGTGTGCGCAACACGGTCGAAGTGGTTTCCATCGAGCACAAACTCGGGATCCACGCAAGCCCGACGTGTGTTCTCTCGTTCGAAGATGCGACCGGCTACCTGATCGGCGAAGAAAACCAGGGCATGCGTTACATGTTCACGATGATGAACCAGGCCAGACTCGAGGTCGGTCTTGAGGGACTTTCCGTTGCCGAACGGGCGTATCAGCACGCGGCGGCGTATGCCAAAACACGCAAGCAGGGCAGGGCTCTAGGTGCATCAGAGCCTTCAGCGATCATCGATCATCCCGATGTGCGGCGCATGTTGATGACGATGAAGGCATACACGGAAGCGATGAGAGCTTTGCTGTACGACGCTGCCGCCGCAGACGATCGCATGGATCACGCAACCACACAAGACGAACGGAACGTTGCACGCGACCGGCTTGCATTGCTGACGCCGATCGCAAAGTCGTGGTGCACGGACCATGGCGTCGATCTCGCCTCGATCGGTGTCCAGGTACACGGTGGCATGGGATTCATCGAGGAGGCGGGTGCTGCCCAGTTCTACCGTGACGCCCGCATCACACCGATATACGAGGGCACGAACGGGATCCAGGCAATCGACCTCGTGTTACGAAAGCTCCCGATGAATGGTGGCGAGGTCATCTCGACCTATCTCACTGAGATCGCAGACATCGCAGCTCTCGCCACGGAAACCAGCGAGATCAAGGACCTGGGTGAGGCGCTACAGAAGGCCTGCGAAGCGGTGAGGGAGACCACCACATACCTGCTCAACGTCGAGGCCGAGGCCGCGATGTCTGGCGCCACGCCGTACCAGGACATGCTGGGAACACTGGCCGGTGGCTACTACCTCACAAAACAGGCACTCGCCGCTGTTGCTCGGGTCTCGGACGACCCATGGATGGCGACAAAGATCGCCACGGCGAGGTTCTATGGAGCAACGATCCTCCCCCGTGTCCATGGCCTCGCAGGGGCCGTGTCTGGAGGGAAAGAGATCACGTTCGCCGTCCCACATTCGTACATCGGCGGCGCCACCTAAGGACCCGCGCGGTTAAGGCCAGTTCCTCGGTCCTCCCTTCAGGGGGGACAAGCGAGTCCTCGAGCGAGGGGGGTCTGCGAGCCTGCGAGCCCAGTACGGCAAAGGCTCGAGCGAGCTGCTTCCACTTCGTGCTCGCAGGCTCGCGCGCCCCCCAGCATCGTCGCTGACGCTCCTCTGCCGTCCCCGCTGAAGGGAGGGACCCGGAGACCCTAAAAAGACGGCCCGAAGACCTTCGGGGGAGGGCTGAAGAGGTTGGCCGACCC
>BTQP01000187.1:0-3265 GCA_036985935.1 Acidimicrobiia bacterium
GGATTCGACCTCGGGGAGGACGTCCGAGGTGAGTTCGCAGAGGGGACCTACCAGGCCGTCGCCGATTTTCAGAGCGACAGGGGTCTTCCCATCGACGGGATCGTCGGTCCAGAGACCTGGCGCTCTCTTGTCGACGCCGGATATCGACTCGGTGACCGGATGTTGTACCACAGAGTTCCAATGATGCGAGGCGACGATGTTTCTGAACTTCAAGCTCGCTTGAACTCTCTGGGATTCGACACCGAAAAGGTCGACGGAATCTTCGGACCATCCACACTCGGAGGGGTTCTCGATTTTCAACACAATCGTCAGCTCGCCGAGGACGGCATCGCCGGGGACATCGTTGCGACGGAACTGCGGCTCGTGGAACGAGCAACCCAGAAACCCGGCAGAGAGGCAGTGAGGGAACGTGAGTGGCTGCAATCGCTCCCGGATTCCGTCACCGGGCAACGGATCTACCTGGATCCCGAGTGCAGAACACCCAAGGAGTCAGAAACGACGTGGAAAGCAGCAACCGCAGCAGGTTCCTCCCTGCAATTGCTCGGTGGTCGACCGATCGTCAGCCGGAGCATTGACACGTCGCCGGAGCCCCTGGTTCGGGCACAGCGCGCGAACCGGCTCAATGTTGACATCGTGATCGGTTTCCTCGTGCCCGATAACGGCGAGGAAGGTGTCTACTACTTCAGTTCCGAGCACAGCCGATCTGAAGCTGGAATGGTCATCGCTCACCTCGTCGCTGATCGCCTGGGAGTCATAGCCTCGGGAAGAACCATGCCCATTCTCAAGAACACCAGATCCCCGGCTGTGATCGTCTCAGTACGGGCGATGCGAAGAAGGGTCGGGCGGGTGGTCGCAAACGTCATCGCTTCTCTCTATGAAGAGACGGACCTGACGCAGAAGAGTTGATGCTGCGGCTTGTCCGCTCACGACGAGGACCGACGAAACGTCTTACGCCTCCGAATCGAACAGGTGTCGATAGATGCGCTCGAGGTCGTCCGGGGATGCGTACTTGATGGTGATCTTTCCACGCTTGCCTCGATGGTCGATCGTGACGGTTGTCCCCAGCCGGTCCTGGAGTCTGTTCTCCAACTCGATGATGGCGGCCGGTCGCACCGCTGCCGCACGACTACCTCGGGATCCTGATTGTGTCGATCGAAGACGCATGGCCTCTTCGACTCTTCTCACTGTCCAGCCCTCAGCGACGGCGCGCTGGGCGATGTGGAGCGCATAGGCCTCGTCCTCGCTGCCGAGCAAGGCACGTGCGTGACCGGGTGTCAGATCACCGGATACGAGCATCTTCTGGATCGGTCCTGGCAGCGCAAGCAGCCGGATCGTGTTCGATACGGCGCTACGGCTCTTGCCTACCTGTTCACCAACCTCGTCGTGGGTCATACCAAAATCTTCCAGGAGCTGCTGGTACGCGGCGGCTTCCTCCAGGACCGACAGATCCTCACGTTGGAGGTTCTCAACCAGTGCCTCGGTGAGATTGCCCTGGTCGTCCCCCTCGGCCCGGATCACCGCGGGGATCGTCTCGAAACCAGCTTGTTTGCAGGCTCGCAGACGTCGTTCCCCAGCCACAAGCACGTACCCATCAGTCTGCCGCCGGACTACGATCGGCTGCAGAAGACCGACGGAGCCAATCGAACTCGCAAGGGAGTCCAGGCTTGCCCCATCGAAATCTCTTCGTGGCTGACCAGGGTTGGGTTCGATCTCGTGTATCGCAAGTTCTGCGTATCCGCTTGCGGGGTGTTCCTGCGGTATGAGGGCATCCAGGCCCCTTCCGAGGCCGCTCTTACGTCCTGCCATGGCGTCTCCTGAATTCGCGTGCCAGTTCTCTATAGGCGATTGCACCCCGGGACATGGGATCATATGCCTCGATCGGCTCCCCGTACGATGGTGCTTCGCTCAGCCGAACGGTTCTTGGAATGACCGTCTTGTACGCTGTCTCCCCAAAATGCTCTCGTACCTGACCCACCACATCGCTCGCAAGAGTGGTCCGTCCATCGAACATCGTCAACACCACGCCCTCGATCTCTAGTTGAGGGTTAAGGCTTGCCTGCACGAGGCCTATGTTGCGCGTTAGTTGGCTTACCCCCTCAAGTGCGTAATACTCGCACTGGATCGGGATCATGACCTCTTCGGCGGCAGCAAGACCATTTACGGTCAATAGTCCAAGGGACGGGGGGCAGTCGATCAAAACGAAGTCGTAGTCATCAACAATCTCAGCGATGGCCTGTTTCAGCCGCTGTTCCCGTGAGAACATCGATACCAGCTCGATCTCGGCACCGGCAAGCTCGATCGTCGCTGGCACGACGTGAAGATCCATGACCGAGGTCGGTTCGAGCACGTCTGAGAGATTTGCACCTTCGACAAGCACGTCATACGTTGACTGGTCGATAGCACCACGGTCTATTCCGAGTCCAGAGCTCGTATTTCCCTGTGGATCAAGATCCACGATCAAGATCCGCTCGCCTTGAAGCGCAAGACCCGCTCCCAGGTTGATTGCGGTTGTCGACTTGCCCACACCGCCTTTTTGGTTTGCTATCGCAACGATCTTGGCTGTAGACGACATCTGCCGGGACTCTCCTGGAGGCGTGGATTCAGCTGTGCTGCATCCTAAGGAGCCAGAAAGGTGTGTCAAGCACCACGGCGCCCTCGGATGACAGCGTAAAGCTAATACCGTCCGGAGCCTTAGGCAGGGATGGGCGCTCGGGACGCCTCGATACCGCAAACAAACCGATGCCGCTTGCCAATACCACTCGCTTCGTGACCACGGCAGCCTCGTACATGCGCAGAGAGGCGCGGAACGTCGCAACGTCGAAGGTATCTCCCACCTGGGCAATGTCGGTGTGCACGACATGGAGGTTCGTGATGCCAAGAACCCGAATCGCCCGCTGGGCCAATCGAGTCCGTTTTGCTGACCGGTCGATCAGAGTGCATGCAAGATCTGGACGTGCGATCGCGATCGGAATGCTCGGGAGACCAATACCGCCACCCACATCGACAAGCGTTCGCGACTCGGCAGAAATACCCGGGACAAAAGCAAGAGAATCCGCAATGTGCCTGTCCCACAGGCGTGGAAGTTCACCAGATCCGATAACACCGGCAGGTTCCGCCTCTTCGGACAACCATCGCTCAAATCGCACCAACATCTCTCGCTGCTCCGGAGTCAGTGTCACGCCAAGCCAGCGGCTCATGTCGTCAAAACGTTCGTCTGGATGTTTCACGTGAAACTCGCGTGGTGGAGGGTGTCGGTGGTCTCGTA
>BTQP01000188.1:0-3225 GCA_036985935.1 Acidimicrobiia bacterium
TTGCTGTCGGTGCGATAGAACATCGCTAGGTCTTGAACACCGTCGTTGTCTCCGGGTATCTCGAATCGCAGGCGGAACTGAACCGATGAAAGTCCAGCGACGACAGCGTTTTGCACCGCGGTGCCCACGTCGCATTCGACCGCTGTTCCGCCGACGACTGCGCACGGTACCGATGGTCCCACGGCCCGCAGGTCGAACAGATCCGGGCCGAACATGTCGTACACGACGGGCTCGGCAACAAGAGCGCCGAGATCATCAAATGGCGTGCCGGAGGTGATGAGCCTGTCTGAACGAAGCACCGCGGCCGTGGCCCCGTCGTTTCCAGGTAACGCGAACTCGAGATATGTCTGAACCCCGACGCCGTCGGGGAACGATGGGTTCAGGTTGTCTCCGACGAACAGTCCCGGACCGGTCCCCGGGAAATCCGTTGGGGTATGGCCTTCGGATGTCCCGCCCTGATTTGCGATGGCGGTCGTCGTCCGGGTTTGCGCGGTACTTGTGGTTGTGGTTGGCTCCGAAGCACTCGAACACGCAGCCGCAATTAGCGCGATTCCAACGAACAGAACGGTCGTCGGTTTAACGATTTCCATCGAGTATCCCTGCTGCGCCATATCGTGCAACGTCTATCTCCCCGTCGGAGAAACTCATGCCGTTGGTCCCCGAGTACATGAGTCTTCCGGAGTCTTCCTGAGTGTGGTGGAGTCCGAGAATGTGTCCGATCTCGTGGCTGCTCACTCTCTCGTCGTGGACGGAGGGGTTGTCGGTGACGAAGAAGATGCGAGTTCCGAGAGGTGTCTCTCCGTTCGCGCTTCCGACTTGCCGAACATAGAAACCGTTGATGATTGCTGGTTCTGGCACGGAGATCGCTCCGCTCACTGCGGCGTCGACGAAGCTCGATGTTTCACCACGGGCAACCCGTTCGAGCACATCTGGAGGGGCTGTGATGCGAGAAATGGTTCGGATCGTGAGATCGACTCCCGCCTCCAACCAGATGCTCCGAATTCGTTCGGCGATTGAAGCAATCTCGTCCGTAGTCCGCGAGGAAGACAGCGGTGAAGACGGAGGGTCAGAGGCATCGTCAACGACATACAAGGACATCGAGATCTCGATCGGGTTCTGTTCTGGCGCGTCCGCGGTTTCACGTCCATTCGCCTCAGCGAGGCTGCACGAGGAAACAACGAGGGCGATGCTGATCAGGAGGAAACGCACGCCTATTGAACGTTGCAACACCCGCAAGGATTCCACCCGGTTCGAATTTCGGCCTGGAGCTAGTGCCCCGGCCGAAAGGCCGGGCCGAATTCGACGATGGTTCCGTTGGCCGTGGCCGAATCCAGTACGTCGAGCGCCGCGGCCAGGACCTCGCTTTGTCTTTCAGCGTCCAATGCTGCGCCCATCGAATGACCCATCGGGTGTTTTACCACAAGAGATCGCGGGATCATCATCTCCGTCGCCCTGTGGGCGAATGCTCGTGTCATTATCGTGACCGTAGGAATGCCAGCCTCTTCGACTGCTCTTGCGACGTGCCCGACCGACACGTGGCACACCGGTCAGACCGGCACCAGGAGCATGACATCTATGCCCTGGTCCTTGATTCGTTCGATCCATCCCGGAAGTTCCTTTCGAAGGTGTCCATGTGCGGTCGCTCCCGGGAAAGAGAACAATATCGGAGCGAGCTCGCCGATTCGGCCATCCGCCTCGAACTCCCTGAGACGGTCGATGGGGAATGTGACATTCGGATCTGCGATAGCGGATCGGATGTCGTACCCGGCGTGACGAACACGGAGTCGGTCGGTTGGTGTATCCGATGGAATCTCGGACAGTGTGGGTGGCGATGAGAGGAACTCGCCGACCCGCGCCTCGGCTTCGCTCTGGGTCAGCGCGGGTTCACCAAATGGTTCGGGATCGTCCCCTTCGAGGAAGTGGCCCGACGTGGTGAACATCCCCAGCGTGGCCTCGGCGATTGGAGCCGTGACCGGGGTGAACGGTCCGTCCTCATAGACGAACTTGGCGGGTGGGGCGGTAGCGGATGGCGCATATCCCGCCACTTGAGCCGCGTACGCCGCATCGATGAGCGGCAGCACATCGCCCGTGTCATACGCATCTCCAAGAAGGTGAAGAAGGTCTTGAAGGAACCGGGCAGCGTCCTTATCCGAGATCGACTTGAAGAACTTGAAGTTGAGATCGGACCGCGAGCCGTACGAGAACGACAGTCGGAACGACTCGAAGGATTCAGGAGAGCCCATGGCAGGCATGATAGGTGGGCCGATGTACGGTCGCTTCGCTCGCTGGCCGTCTACCGTCGACTGCTTACTGTCTACCCTGTCCTTGTACCCATTCCGCACAGCGGTCGTGGGTTCGCTTGGAGGCAGGTTGCCAGGGAACAAGCGCAGGCCATACATGCATCATCTCGGGCTCTATCACGAGTGTTGCTTCGATTCCCGCAGCATCTGCGTTGTCCTTGAGGCGGACCGAATCGTCGAGGATCATCTCGGCGCCACCGGCGAACACCAACATTCGCGGAAAGTCGTGAAGATCGGCTCGCAACGGCGAGGCCTCCGGGTCATCGAGTTGGTCTGGTGCGACATACCACTCGTTTGGCGTTTTGAGTTCATTGAGCGGTAGGTAGTCTGTTCTTGCATTGAGCGGGATCGTGTATGCCGTGTGTCTCAGGTCGAGATAGGGCGAGAACAGGATGATGCCACCGGGCAAGGGAAGTCCGGACTCCCTGGTCCTGTGAACAGTCGCCATGGCAAGTCCGCCACCGGCGGAATCGCCGCACACGATGATCGTTGAGGGATCGATGCCCCGATCGATCAACGCTTCGTAGGCCTCAAAGCCATCATCGACCGCAGCGGGAAACTTGTGTTTCGGGGCTAAGCGGTACCGGGGTGCATACGCGACCGTGTTCGTTGCATTGACGAGGCGGGCGATGAACTCGCGATGAGTTCCGGGGTTCCCAAAGATGTATCCACCGCCGTGAAAGTACAACAACGTCGCGACATCCGGTGATCGGCTCAAGCGAAAGTAGCGGTCGGACTGAATTCCACCGAGGCGCGTGCGTGAAACGTGGATCGAATCGCGCAGAGACGGCGGCAAAGGTGCAGTGATGCGCCGACCAAACGCGTTCACGAGCCAGTCATCGGGATGATCTGCGGCGACGGCGATCATCTCCCGTGCCGCCACCACCGCCCATTCGGTGCGCCATGTCCACGATGGCAGTGTTGG
>BTQP01000189.1:0-3218 GCA_036985935.1 Acidimicrobiia bacterium
GCCCAACCGAGCTTCCCACTCTCGTCGGGTACCTGAGCGATCACAAGGGATGATGAGGCGGACTGCGCCGTACCCGCTCGCTCCCATGCGACTGAGCCATCGTCGTCGATGGCGAGAATGGTCTTGGAGTCGTTGACTATGAATCCCTGAGCGTCCCATCTGACGATTCCGCCCGGTGTGGTCAGATCGCTGACGTTTCGTACGTTGACCAGTTCTCCGGTAAGCGGGCTGATTGATCCGGTACGAAGCCCACCATCGTCGTCGCCTGGGAATCCCATCCAGGCGATTGCATCGACCTCGGTCGCGTGCCATACGAACGAGGATGCACGTGTGATGTCTGGCGATTCTCCTACGTTCGTGGGACTGCCCGCCCAGATGCTACGGCCGGATGGTGTGCTCTCGAGCACCGCAAGCGATCGACCACCGCTGTCGAACGTCGCCGTGGCATATTCGGGTTCCGACATCGGTGGGGTCCTGAGTTCATACGGACGTGGGATCCGGACCGCGGGATCCCAGACAAGCGAGCGGATGCCGTCTTCGGTGGTCACGATGAGCGTTAACCGATCCGAGAGCCCTGGCAACAGCTCATCGAGCCGGGACGGGGATGTGCTGGTCGTGGTCTCGGGTGCGTCTGCGGCTTCGGTGGCCCCGTCATCGCTGGAGCGAGACGCAAACTGATCTGGGCCTTGAGGCTCCGGCTCATCGAATCTGAGTCCGCCGAACACAGAGACAACGCCTACGACAATGGCAACCGTCAAGCCCGAAATCACCAGCGGAAGCCACGGCCGTCTCGGTCGATCGTGTCGCGGCGTCGCATGGTCTTGTTCGGTAGTCGCCTGACTACCGTCCTGTTCGATCGAGATCCGTCGGACCCGCGGCTCCTCATCCCATGAATTCATAGAGAAGAACGTAATACGTCCTTCGTAGTACGACTCGCAGCAGCTTCATAGGTAGTGTCGGTCCGGTGGATTCGCCAACATCGAAAGACGAGTTGAGGACCTGGGCGTCATCGATCGATCATTCGTCGCATTCGATGGCTGTTGTCGAGAATCTCACCGCGTGGCCGCCGCTCGCCGGAGTCGTAGCCGGTTTCGTGCCGATGGCGCCTGAGATCGACGTGACTCCTCTGCATGAAGTCTCTCGTGTCCGATTCGTTGCCCCGAGGGTTGAACCCGACGGTTCGATGAGCATTCACGCATACGATCCGGGTGCTCTCGAGACGCATCCATACGGCTTCCGTCAGCCGAGCGCGAGTGCGGAGCCGATCGACGAGGGTGATATTGACGTTGTCCTGCTTCCTGGTCTGGCATTTGATGCACAGGGAGGCCGTCTGGGACGTGGCGGCGGGTACTACGACCGCCTGCTCGGCCGCATCCCCGAATCAACTGCTCGAGTCGGCGTGACCTCCCGTGCTGCCATCGTCGAGGAAACGCCGATGGCTGCCCACGACGCCCGCGTCGACTGGATCGTGACTGAGGCGAATATCGGTTGGAGTGGCAAATCGCTCCCAGAACCTGCGCAGAGAGTCATGCAGAGTGCAATCGCGAACGGAATCGCCCCGCGCATGCAACGCTTTCCTGAGGGGACGAGAACGTCGGCCGATGCTGCAAGGGCTGTGGGGTGCGAACTTGGGGCAATCGCAAAGAGCCTTGTGTTCGATGTGGACGGTGCCCCCGTGCTCGTCCTGTGCTCCGGTGACCGTCGCGTCGACGAAAACAAGCTCGCGGCCCTTCGTGGTGGATCCGCTGCGAAACCCGCCTCGCGTGACCGGGTTCTCGAGATCACGGGGTATCCGGCGGGAGGAACACCGGCAATGGGTCACCGTACACCACTGGATGTTGTCGCAGACGTGAGCCTCGCACGCTACCGTTGCGTCTGGAGTGCGGGTGGGACCGTTGACACGGTCTATCCTGTAACACTCGAGCGACTGGTTGCAGCGAGCGCTGCACGATGGGCAAACGTCTCAACCCGGGGGTGAGCGTGGCAGATTGGAACGGAAGTACGGCACTCGTCGTGATCGACGTCCAGAAGGGCTTCGATGACGAGTCGTACTGGGGTCCGCGGAACAACCCTGATTGCGAGGCCAACATCGGCCGCCTGATTGCGGCGTGGCGCGATCAAAGCTGGCCAATCGTGTTCGTGCGACACGACTCGACGAAACCATCGTCTCCGCTCGCCAAGGGTTCTCCTGGCAACGCCTTCAAGCAGGTCGTCAAGGGTGATCCTGATCTCCTGGTAGTCAAGGACGTTCACTCCGCATTCCACGGTTCGCCGGACCTCGACGTGTGGTTGAAGAAACACGGGATAACCGGCGTCGCGATAACCGGTATCCAGACCAATATGTGCTGCGAGACCACCGCGAGGGTTGGGTCAGATCTTGGTTACGAGGTGCTGTTCGTCGAAGACGCCACGCACACGTTCGACATCGTGACGCCGACGCACAAGGTCTACCGGGCGAGAGAGATCGCAAGGTACACATCGTTGTCGCTCGGTGCCGACTTTGGAAGGGTCGTCAAGACCTCAGACCTCGTCGACGGTTAACGGCTGCACCTTTTCCATGTCGAATGAGATACCGACGCCTGTCCCTCGGTCCAACGGCGCGTCTGTGGCGACGCGGAGAGTGACCCCGCCGTCGGTGGCGACCGTGTGGAGATAGCGACCCTCAGAGAACGTCGTTTCTAAGACGGTTGTTACGAGTTGGCCGTCGTGTTGCGTCGTAATCGCGTCCATCGGTACAAGCATGGTTTCGCCCGGCCGTCCCAAAACTGCACCGTCGACCACATTGGCATGACCGAGAAATCGTGCGACGAAGGTTGTTTGGGGGTCCAGCCACACTTCTGCCGGGGTCCCCACGCGCACGATTCTTCCGTTGCGCATGATTCCGATCCTGTCGGCAAATGCAAAGGCCTCCACGCGATCGTGAGTGACGTAGAGCGCGGTCGTCTCGAGGTCAACGATGATGCTTCGCATCTCAGCCAACAACGACTCTCTCAGGGCGAGGTCGAGTGAGCCAAGTGGCTCATCGAGCATGACGAGCGATGGCTCTGGTGCCAGGGTCCTGAGCAGAGCGACTCGTTGTCGCTCGCCCCCAGACAGTGACGAGATATCCCGGTTCTCGAAGCCAGAGAGGCCAGCGATCCCAAGCATCCGGGCGACGACACGTCCCGCTTCGGCTTTGGGCATGTTCTGCATCTTGAGGCCGTATGCGATGTTGCCCT
>BTQP01000190.1:0-3206 GCA_036985935.1 Acidimicrobiia bacterium
CTGGCTTCGAGACCGTCGATGATGATGTCGAGACCAAACGCGAACTCGGTGACGTATTCGCAGCATTCGAGCAGGGGAGCAAGTCGTGCGACATGCGGGAACTCGGTAGCTGCTCCGGAGAACTGATCGGTCGCACGGCCAACGTCGTGGTGTTTGACTCCCGGGTTGGCTGCCTGCTGGAACGCATACCCCACCGTGTGTGACGCAAGCATCTGCCATGCATGGTGGGCATCTTCGTCGCTGAAACCAGCGTCGGTGAAGACCCCGAGAACTCGGTCGGTGAATCGAAGGGCCGATGGCCCCATATTTCCCCTCGCCATGACCAGTGTCACCGTCCACGTATGGAGCGTAAAGGCATCCATCGCGGCCATCCCGACATTGCGAATCGCCACCTTCCAGTCCTCATCGGGATCGGGTAGCGGAATCGATGCGAATACGAAGTCGATCATGCCGTCGTAGATGTCGTCCTTGTTCGCCACGTGGTTGTACAGCGACATGGCCTCAACATCGAGTTCTGCACCGAGTTTCCGCATCGAAAGTGCCTCAATACCGTGTTGGTCGGCAAAAGCGACAGCCGCTTCGATGATGCGGTCCCTGGTCAGGGTCTCTCTTGTTGGTGCGGTCACACCTGCATCGTAGATCAAAAGTTTCTCCACGTCGTCCTTGACAAGTTTACAGTGTATGTATACATTTACACCGTAAACATACACTGTACGCATACAGCGTATATCAAATCAGGGAGACATGCAATGGCCTTAGGAACACAATCGCTCGCCCGGGCGAGTGCAACTCATCCATGGAGAACGCTTGGCCTTTGGGTCGTACTTCTCGTTACCGCGGGATTCTTGTCCTCACAGCTGCTGGGCTCCGCGTTGACTACCTCGGTCAGTTTCACGGATAACCCCGAATCAACACAGGCAGCTCAGCTCATAGAAGAGATCAGGGGGGAAGACGCCAACACAGAATTCGTCATCGTCACCCATGAGACGCTTACCGCAGCTGATCCGGCCTTCGTGGCTTACGTCGGTGCACTGCAACAAGAGATTGGTTCGCTTGGTAGCGACGTCGTCTACGGAGTGGGGTCGTATCTGACACAAGACGGACCGGTGAGCGAGTCAGGCAGTACCGCTCTGCTCCCGGTGACAGTCGCAGGAGACGATGTCGATGCCGCATCTGAGAACGCGGAGACACTTGCTGAGGCGGTTGCTTCCGTCGAAGAACCTCCAGGGTTCGAAACCCATGTTGCCGGGCCGCTCACTGTGGCGAACGATATCAATCGTGTTGCTGAGGAAGACCTCGCCACCGGCGAGATGATCGGGATTGCAGTCGCGCTCATCGTGCTCATCCTCGTATTCGGAACCGTCGTGTCCGGCGTGATCCCGATCATTCTCGGTGTCGTATCGATCGCCGTTGCGATGGGCCTAGCCGCTCTCGTTGGCCAGGTCTTCGAGCTCAGCTTCTTCGTCACGAACATGATCACGATGATCGGACTCGCCGTAGGCATCGACTATTCATTGTTCATCGTGTCGCGGTACCGGGAGGAACGGGCTCGTGGGCTCGACAAGGTGGAGGCGATCACCCGATCCGGTGGCACGGCGAGCCGTGCCGTGTTCTTCTCCGGTATGACCGTTGTGTTTGCCTTGCTCGGAATGTTGTTGCTGCCGAACACGATCTTCCGCTCGCTCGGCATTGGCGCCATTCTTGTTGTCATCGTTGCGGTCGGGGCGTCGATGACGCTGCTTCCAGCGGTGCTTTCGCTGCTGGGCGACAAGATCTACGCATTGCGCGTTCGTCGAAAGGGATCGCTTGATAGCACCGGAAAGTTCTGGGACCGCGTTACGAAGATCGTGATGGGCCGCCCGGTGGTTTCGCTTGTGGCTTCCGCCGGGATCCTGCTCGTGTTCGCCTCGAGCTTCCTGTTCATCGAGACAGGTTTCGCCGGCGTCTCGACCTTGCCAGACGAAATCGAGTCGAAACAGGCCTTCGTGATCCTCGAGGAAGAGTTCAGTGGGGGGCTTGCGTCTCCTGTTGAGATCGTTGTCGAAGGAGCGTCCGTGGATCGAACAATCGCGGCACTCGAGTCGAGCATTGCCCGTGACGGACGATTTGGGCCGACCTCGGTCGATCCGAATTCTCGCGCTGAGCTCGCGGTTCTGTCTGTGGTGCTGCTTGGCGATGTGAACTCGATCGAGTCGCTTGACGCTGTCGGCGATCTGCGGTCGGACATCGTTCCCGATGCTCTTGGGGATGGCACCGTTGTCTACGTGGGTGGGGAGACGGCGATCAACGTTGACTTCCTCAACCAAACCGACAACTACACGCCCATCGTCTTCACTGTTGTTCTCGGCCTGAGCTTCGTGCTATTGACGGTCGCTTTCCGCTCTATTGTCATCCCGGCGAAAGCCATCGTGATGAATCTGCTGAGCGTCGCAGCGGCCTACGGGCTGGTCGTCGCCTTCTTCCAGGTGGGAGTCGGCCCGGAATGGGTTAAGGACATCGCTTCGGCGCTCGGGTTCAGCCAGGTCGAGGTCATCGAGGACTGGATTCCGTTGTTCCTGTTCTCCGTCCTGTTCGGTCTGTCGATGGACTACCACGTGTTCTTGCTCTCGAGAATCAAGGAACGATTCGACATCACAAAGGACAACTCAGAGTCCGTGGCCTACGGTCTGCGTACAACAGGTGCGCTCATCACCGGTGCCGCAGCAATCATGGTCGCCGTCTTCGCCGGGTTCGCTGCCGGACGCCTCCCGACCTTCCAACAGATGGGCTTCGGTCTCGCTGTAGCGGTACTGCTCGATGCAACCATCGTGCGAACGATCCTCGTTCCGGCATCGATGAAGCTGTTGGGCGAACGCAACTGGTACTTCCCGTCCTGGCTCGAATGGATCCCGAATGTCTCCATCGAGGGCACACCGACCGAAGAACCCGAACCCGAGAAGGAGTTCGCGTCGGCTGATTCGTGATCTGAGAGAACCACAGGCGACGAACTCCGCGTCGTCTGTGGTTCTGCTTGGTTTGACTTTATATTCTAACTACAGGTACAGTTGATGTAGTTAGAGGTCGGTTCGAGAAGGGACCCACGAGTTGAGCTACTCACTTGGTGTTTGGCAGGCGATGTTGGCGACCGTGTACGTCGCTGACAAGGTACGGCTCGGGGAGTTCGAGTTCGTGCCGACCAGCAGGTTGGCTGACGATCTCGGGATCCC
>BTQP01000191.1:0-3183 GCA_036985935.1 Acidimicrobiia bacterium
GAGTTCTTTGCCGTGCTCGATGGGTCAGAAACGCTCGAGAGCGGGATCGAGCAAGTGGAGAGGGCGACAAATGCGCTCGTTAAGCGACAGAGGACGTACTTTCGACGAGATCCTCGCATCACGTGGATGACATGGCAGGATGATGAGGACATACGCATCAGCGAGGCAGTGAATCGAATCGGGGAGATGATGCAATGGACTTCGTGAAAGTACAAGGGCTCGGCAACGACTTCATCGTCATTGATGGACCGTACGAACCCGAACCCAGCGACGTCGTGCGATGGTGTTCACGCAGAACGGGCATAGGTGCTGACGGTGTCCTCGTGATCGAACCGGTCGACGCCGGACGTATGTCGATGCGGTTGTGGAATGCCGACGGCGGAGAGGCCGAGATGTCCGGCAACGGTCTGCGGTGCGTTGCGCGAGTCGGCTTTGACCGTGGCTGGGTCACGGCGCCCGAGTTCATCGTGTCGACCAGTGTCGGTGACCATGAAGTGACGGTCAAGCAGGATTCCGTCGTTGCCTATGTCGGGGTTCCGAACCCGTTTCGGACTGGCACCCTGACGGTGGGGGATCAAGAGGTTCATCCATTCGCGATCGGCAACCCGCACGCCGTGCTCATCGTTGACGATGTCGACGAGGCGGCGGTCACGATCATCGGTCCAGAGATCGAGAACGACGCATTGTTTCCCAATCGAACCAACGTCGAGTTCTTCGAGATCCTCGAGTCGGGTGGCATCAAGGCTCGCATCTGGGAACGAGGTGTTGGAGAGACGCCAGCCTCAGGAACAGGCGCTACCGCTGCTGCGTACATCGCTCACACCGTTTCGGGTATCGATCTACCCATTGAGGTGCATCTACCGGGAGGCGCACTCTCGGTGACGTTCGACGATGCGGGTGCCTGGATAGAAGGCGCCGCGGAGATCGTGTACTCAGGCGTGCTCGACTGATCAATCGATACGGCGCAGCACAGCAACCACAACACCGAGAATATCGACACCATCACTGAAGATCATGGGTTCGTACGAGTCGTTCTCAGGTGTCAGCGTGATGGCAGTGTCTGACTTGTGGAACGTCTTGACTGTTGCTTCGTCACCATCGACGAGCGCAGCAACGATCTGTCCGTTGCGTGCAGTGCTCTGCTTTTGAACCACGACGTAGTCGCGGTCCAAGATGCCAACGTTGACCATCGAGTCACCGCGGATCCGAAGCATGAACACCGGGTCCTGGCCCACGAGCTCTGTCGGCAAGGGGTAGACCTCTTCGATGTCCTCTTCGGCGAGGATCGGTGAACCCGCTGCGATGTGTCCGACGAGCGGCACATCACGCAGGGCGGCACGTGAGATCGCGGTCGCTCCGTCGTCTTCGATGACTTCGATAGCGCGTGGTTTCGATGGGTCTCTGCGGATGTATCCCTCTGCGGCGAGCGTCGAAAGATGGCTATGAACCGTAGATGGCGAACTGAGACCGACAACATCGCCGATCTCCCTCACCGATGGTGGATATCCCCGGTTTGCGACTGTCGTGCGTATGAGATCGAGGATCTCTCGTTGTCTCGTGGTTAGTTGTGCTCGCTCGGTCACGATGCCTCCGCGTAGATGACAACAGGCTACCTGATTTTCGCGTTCAGACCAAACATATGTTCGACTTGACAAACGAACACGTGTTCGATAGATTGAACTTTGCGAACCGAACAGGTGTTCGGTCTGTGTGAATCCACGGGGCTGCGCCCAAGCGTCTCGAAAGTGTCACACCCGACCCGTACATTCGGTTCAAGGGAGCTCACGCTCCTCCCATGCAACTGGGAAACGACCCGACTACTCGGGTCGCAGCAGGGTAAAAGGAGACAGCGACATGACAGCATCCACAGGCGCTCGACTCAGAGCGTTCTCCATCATCTCCATCACGGTTGTTGTTGTGTTGCTTCTCCTTGCCTCTGCGGGAAACGCAACCAACGACGTTACCGACACCGTCGACTATCGGGTCAAGACGGGTGACACGTTGTGGCACATCGCAGGCGAATACGGACCCGACGGTGCCGATCGACGAAGGGTCGTGGCCGTCATCGAACGTATCAACGATGTCGATGCGTCAAGCCTTCAGGCAGGCCAGGTCATCGAGATTCCGGTGACGTCCTCCTAACACGTCGCCAAAGAATACGAACTCCTCGCTCGGGGTGACGAAACCGATCGAATCGCTCAGCGGTACGCTGGAGGTATGCGATGCCCACTGTGTACGACGAACGACACACGAGTTGTCGACTCTCGCCAGGCCGAAGAAGGCAGGACGATACGTCGCCGGCGCGCATGTCCGCGGTGCGGGCACCGTTTCACGACCTTCGAGCGTGCGGCAGTCGTCATCGTGATCAAGCGTGACGGACGGCGGCAGCCATTTGATGCCTCGAAGGTCAGGCTCGGAGTCGATATCACACTCGCGGACCGGCCCGTCGCACAGGACGCGGTGGATGACCTCATCGCAACGGTCGAGCGAGCGGCGTATACGTCACAGGGTTCGATCCACGCCGACGAGATCGGTGTGATCGTCCTCGACGGGCTACGCGATCTCGATGAGGTTGGGTATCTACGGTTCGCATCGGTGTACAAAGAATTCCAGAAGGCATCTGACTTCGAGAAGGAAGCCGCATCGCTCGACATCGACGAGACCGTCAGCGACTGAGGTTCTCGAGGTGGTTGTCCAGGGAGCTCGCTAGCTCCACGATGCGGGAATCGATCTCGATACGGAAATTTAGAAGGTCGGTTCTCGTTGCGGCAGCGAGATCCGTTCGCAGCACTTCGAGTGCGACCAGAAGATCCGATGCTGAATCGATGTCTTGCGCTGTCAGGGCCTCCAGATAGTCGCCCCGCCAGTTGCCGTAGAGCTCGAGCGTGGCTGATGCAAGGGCAAGAGTTGTGGCGAAAGCGGGATCGTTCGGTAGGTCCGCGACAACCGCGGAATCATCCGCAAGGGACGAGGCGAGTGTCACCGACAGCGCTGCTACCTCGTTCGTGGACGCCACGGTGGGCAGCGCACCTGTCACGAGGAGCTTGGGTATCGATGTTCGGTACACATAGGCGCGGTTGAGTCTTCTTGCGATCTCGGATGTGTCGGCCGCGAGGAATGTCGACTGTTCGGTGAACGTGTCGAGGTTCTCCATCGATGCCGGTGCGAGAAATGGCACCGATA
>BTQP01000192.1:0-3176 GCA_036985935.1 Acidimicrobiia bacterium
GCGTTCGGCCACCTTGCGTTCGAAAGATATCACTCGACGAGGGTCACGTATGGCCAGACGATCCGCGCCCTTGCACAGATTCCCGAGGTCGCCGGTCTTGCACCCCGTGGACATGCAACCCGTACTTCGGATCTCGCAGTCGCCGTGGCCCAGGAGCTGGGCCTCCACCCAAAGGATGTGACTGAGCTCGAATATGCGGCACTGATGCACGACGTCGGGCGAATCACCCTCAACGAACCTGCGATCCTCAAGGCAGGATTCACCGACGAGGACATCGCGCGGTGGGGCGCCCAGATCATCGCAGAGGCCCCGTACCTGGAGCATGTGGGCGAACTCGTCGAGCAGCAGCATCGCCCGTATCGATCACCCGGTATCGAGATCGATCCCGACGTACCGATGTCCTCCAAGATCATCAAAGTGTCAAGCGCATACGACGAGGGACACTACGAGCTGGGACTGTCGCCCGTCGAGGCTCTCGAAAAGATCCACCAAGGTTCGGCTTACGAGTTCGACCCAACCGTCGCGGCTTCGTTACGAAGAGTCCTCGTATTCCGCGGCGAAATCCCTTACTAACCACTCGCTAGCTGCGTCTTCAGCGTTCCTGTTCGACTGCGGACCCAGGAATACCCGTAACACGGTGTGCGAAGAGGGTGAGTGGTTGGCGCATTTGATCCTCGAGGAAAACTCCGATTCCGATCGCAAGGAACACATCCCCAAGCGATAACACGGAACCCGGAAGCGGAATCACGTCAGCGAGGAATGGAAGGCGGGTATCGGCGGTCATGACGACGTGTTTTGCGCCGAGCACGAGCTGTCCATCTCCACCCCCCGCCACGGAGGCAGCTTCAGCGAGAACAGGCATTCCGCCATTGATGACGATCACCGTGAAGTTCATCAGAATGCCGATTCCTGCGATCCATATACCGCTCGACTCACGGTTGAGCCACACGAACAGGAGCAGCGGCAGATACGAGATCAGGATCAGGGCGACAGCGAGCCGGTGCTCCTCCCGCGGGAGGAAATTCGCCGCAGCGAGTATCAGAAATCCGAGGGGTAGCAACCACCACAGTTTGACGCGGATCTCGGTGAGATTTCGGAGCTTTCCTCCGCGGAGCGCGCCGAGCACGATAGCGATGACGAGAACGAGCATCATCCATTCCATGGGACAACTGTAGCGATGGGTCTGGCCTGCTTGAGTCCATCCATGCGGGAAATTGGGTAGTGTTTCGCGACACCACCACGAGGAGCGCCGCGATGATCAGATATGAACGGGTTGACCGTGTTGCGACGATCACGATTGATGACCCGGCACGTCGCAACCCGTTGTCGAACGAGGCTGCGGTTGACCTCCGCCGAACGGTAGAGCGGGCTGGAGGGGACGAGTCGGTGCGTGTGATTGTCCTGACGGGCGCTGGCGAAAAGGCCTTCTCGGCGGGCGGTGACCTCGCCGGAGGTTTCGTCGACTCCCCACTGTCGGGACACGATCTCCGGGGTGGGTTGGCTGATCTGTTCCGGGCTATGTCGGCAGTGCCGAAGCCGATCGTGGGACGCATCAACGGTGCCGCTCTCGGTGGCGGTTTCGGCGTCGCCGCGGCATGCGATATCACGATCGTGGTCGAGGATGCCAAAATGGGAACACCCGAGATCGATCTCGGTCTGTGGCCGATGATGATCTCTGCTGTGCTCTTCCCACTCGTGCCAAGAAAGACGCTTCTCAACATGATGATGACCGGCGAGGTCATCATGGGCGACCGGGCCGTGGATCTTGGCATTGCGACAAAGAGCGTCCCAAGAGGTCTGCTCGATTCGACCGTCGATTCGACCGTGGCGCAGCTGCTCGCCAAGACGCCGGCAGCTCTCGCGCTTGGCAAGCGGGCGTTCTACGCCACCGAATCGATGGATCGCGACACGGCGCTCGATAACCTTCACCTCGGACTCACCGCGGTGTCGTTCACGGACGATGCCAAAGAGGGGGTATCAGCTTTTCTCGACCATCGCGAACCGAATTGGTCAGGGCGGTAGATAGGTCTCTTCTGCCGAGAAACTTCTAGAAGACCCATCGCAGAAGCCAGAGCGTTGCGAGACCAACCACTATGGCAGCGCCGATGCTCTTGGTTCTCCAGGCGGCGAGTCCACCGATGATCGCAGCAGGAACGAAGGGGTTTGCGAGATCGAAGCTCGCACCTGGAGCGAAAACGGCTGGGACCGTGATCGCCGCGAGAACGGCCGGTGCGATGTATTTCAAGCCGCGTTCTAGCCATGGTGGTACCTGGAATGTTCCGAAGAGTCCGATGAAAACGAACCGCATTGCAAAGGTCGCTACACCAGCTGCGACGACGACACTCCACATGGTCATGTCAACCACCGCTCGGATGTGATGCCGGCACCGACACCAGCAATTGCGCCCATGATGAGGCCCAGGTTGTACGGCATCGACACGGCCGCCAGTGCCACGGCACCACCAGCAGCCGCAGCGACAAGCCCGGGTTTGTCCCTCACGGCAAGTACGAGCAGGGCCAGGAATGTGAGTGGAATCGCGAACTCGAGGGACCAGGATGCGGGGATCGCCGCGCCAAGAACGAATCCAGCGCTTGTCGATATCTGCCAGGTCGTCCACAGGGTCAATGCACCACCGAAGTAGTAGCTCCGGTATCCCGTCGTCGCGCCGGTGTCGGGGAACTCTTGTTTCCAGACCAAAAAGGCCTGGTCTGTGAGCACATACGCCATTGATATCTTTGATCGCATGGACTCAGAACCCGTATATCGTCCCAGATCCGCTGAATACATGAGATGGCGTGCATTGATGACGACCGCTGTCAGGATCGCGACGGCGGCGGTCCCGCCCGATCCAAGGATGTCCACGACCGCGAGTTGGGCCGCTCCAGCGAAGATGATGAAAGAGCTCGCCCATGCGGCCCAACTCGAAACGTTGGCAGCTGAGGCGGTCACTCCGAAGATCAGACCGAAAGGGATCACGCCGACGAGGATCGGCGAAACCGCCCTTGCGCCCTGGAAGAAACGTGATGTCTGTTGATCTCGCACGAGGTGTCCCCGATTCGCGTTGGGGTACCTTGTACGAAGCGGAGTCGCTACCCGAAGTATTTCGTGAGCTTCTCCGCGAGATCCTCTTCCGTCAACTTGCCGAAGACACGTTCGAGAATCAGACCGTCGGACGA
>BTQP01000193.1:0-3175 GCA_036985935.1 Acidimicrobiia bacterium
TATGCGGAACATTTCGGTGCCGAGTTCGTGCGAACCGAGACCCTCAAGGTGAACTACAACGCTGCGCCAACCATGCAGGTCTACGGTGTCGTCGACCACGACGACTCGCGCGTGCTCACCTCTTTCCGGTGGGGTTTGATCCCATTCTGGGCGAAAGATCGCAAGATCGGATCGCGAGCGATCAACGCACGATCGGAGACCATCGCCGACAAACCGATGTTCAAGTCGTCCTTTGCGAAACGCCGATGTCTAATACCGATCGATGGTTTCTACGAGTGGGAACGCAAGGCAAAGGGAAAACTGCCTCACTACATCTTCGGTCGTGATGGCCGACCGCTCCCGGTCGCAGGACTGTGGTCCTCGTGGCACGACCCCGAAACCGATGAGCGTCTGGTGACGTGCACCATTCTCACGGGCGCACCGAATACGTTGCTCGAGAACATCCACAACAGAATGCCGATTGTCATGCCGTCCGATCGGTGGGATGCGTGGCTGGATCCAGGAACGGATATCGACACTCTCAAGAGCCTCATGACGGTCTATCCAGCAGATCTCATGGACGAATATGCCGTGTCAACGCTTGTGAACAAGGTGGCGAACAACACACCGGATCTTCTCCGACCGCTCGACACGCCAGCGGTCGAGAGCGATTGAGTGATCCGCCAAACACTGTTTCTGTGCCATCATCTTTCCCATGAATGAGCAGTCTTCTGTATGCGTGATCGGTGCGGGAATCAGTGGGTTGACATCGATCAAGAAACTCGTCGATGGCGGGCACACGGTTGTGTGCTTCGAGATGGGCAGCGACGTCGGCGGTCTGTGGCGCTACGACAACGACAACGGACGATCCCCGGCTTATGCCTCGTTGCACATCGACACGTCGAAAAGACGTTTCGAGTTCAGCGACTTCGCTGCGCCGAAACAATGGGATCCGTATCTGCACCACACCCAGGTTCTCGAGTACCTCGAGGCGTATGCCGCGGCCTTCGATCTCAAGGATCTGGTCCGCTTCCGACGCCGGGTAGTCCAGGTGAAACCTGAGGGAGAACGCTGGAGCGTTGAAGTAGAAGACCTCGAGTCTGGTTCGACCTCGATCGATGTATACGACGCCGTGGTGGTTGCCTCGGGACACCACTGGGATCCGAACATGCCGACCCACCAGGGCGAATTCGGGGGCGAGATCCTTCATGCGCAGGAGTACCGCACGCCTGACCAGTTCATCGGAAAGAACGTCGTTGTTGTGGGTTTGGGCAATACAGGCGCAGACATTGCCTGTGAGCTTTCATGGCACGCCAAGTCGGTTACGTTGTCCACTCGATCGGGTGCGCACGTGTTGCCGCGTTATCTGCTCGGAAGACCACTCGATACATTCTCGAGCAGGGCGTCGTCGCGTCTGCCGCTCAGCGTCCAGAGATTCGTGTATCGGGCGTTGCTTGTATCGACCCGCGGCTCTCAGGCCTCCTACGGCGTTCCGACCCCCGACGCCCCCCTTCTCTCCCAGCATCCGACGGTGTCTCAGGATCTGCTTCGGTTGGCGAAAGAAGAGCACATATCGGTGAAGGGAGACATCTCGCGGTTGTCAGGGACAGAGGTCATCTTCGCAAACGGCGATGCGGTGCCTGCCGATGTGATCATCTACGCAACCGGCTACAACATCACTTTTCCGTTCCTGAGCGAGGACGTCGTTGAAGTTCGCGACAACAAGACCGATCTGTTCAACATGGTCGTACCCGCAGATGTGCAGGGTCTGTACTTTGTCGGATTGATCCAACCGGTCGGTGCTTTACCTCCGCTCGCCGAGCAACAGGCCCGATGGGTCGCTCAACTCATCGGCGGCGCTGCCTTGCCTTCGCATGGGGAGATGCTCGCTGAGATCGTCGTCGACACGTTTGAGAGACAGAAGCAGTACCTCGATGCACCCCGCCACACGATCCAGGTCGACTACTGGCCCTACCTCGATCATATGCGGAAACTGTGCGATGCCAACGACGCTGTTAACGCTCGAGTTGCTTCTTCGACCGATTGAACGCCAAGTTCGGCTCGCCAGGCTGGTTAACTTGAACCACAATCGGGGGATCGATCAACCACATGGCTGAACAAACACAGACTGAAAAGCCCCGGCCGCCACTATGGAAGACCGTTGCGGTCCGATCGCTCTTTCTTCTTGCCGCGGCGGTCGTGCTCTATTTCTTGTGGCCGAAACTCGTCGATTTCCTGTCCTCTGCTGAGGATCTGTCAGGAATCTATTGGTACTGGTTCGTCCTCATGGCTGTGCTGATGACGGGGGCGTTTGCTGCGGCGTGGGAGTTGACCCACATAGCCGTCCCCGACATTTCGCGGTTTCTTGCCGGAACGAGTCAACTCGTGTCGAACGCACTCGCCAAAGTTATCCCCGGTGGGGTTGTCGCGGCTGGTGCGACATATTTCCAGATGTTGTCTGCTTCAGGGGTGCCACGCCAACAGGCAGCGGTTGCGCTTGCAGCCGTTTCGTTCATCTCCAACCTCGTGCTGTTCTCGCTTCCAGGGGTCGCACTCGTGGTGGCTGCGGTATCTTCCCCGATCCCGCAGGATCTTCTTCCGGTAGCGCTTGCCGGCGCAGTGTTGTTCGTGCTCATGTTCAGCGCGGTGTTCGTGATCGTGAAGTACGACAAGCCGCTTCTTGTCGTGGGGAAGGTCATCGAAAAGGTCGGCATGTGGATCGGTACGAAGCTGCACAAGCAGTGGGAGCTTTCCGCCACGGGGCTGTTGGCGAACCGAAACGACGTGGTCGAGGCGCTCGGCAAGAGATGGCCAAAAGCACTTGCGGCCGCTGTTGCAAACTGGATGCTCGACTACATGGTGCTCTTCGTTGCCCTGTACGCGGTAGGGGCAGAACCACGAGCGAGTCTCGTCCTCGTAGCGTTTGCGGGATCTGCCGTACTCGGCATGATCCCCCTTACGCCGGGTGGACTGGGCTTCGTCGAGGTTGGGCTCACATTCATGCTCACAGCGGCTGGCATCCCGGCCCCTGATGCGGCCCTCGCCACCCTCGCGTACCGGCTGTTCCAATTCTGGTTGCCGATACCGGCAGGAGCCGTCGCATATCTCGTGTTCAAACGGAGATACGGCAAACCAGCGGACCTCGAAGGATCACCTGCGTAAGGGCCGCTCGCTGTTGTCCACTAGGTTTATCCCC
>BTQP01000194.1:0-3169 GCA_036985935.1 Acidimicrobiia bacterium
GCTGGATGACGGGGATCGGCACCCCCTCCATCAGCAGTTCGTAGGCCATTGTGTGGCGCAGCCCGTGAGGGTGGACACGCTTTTCGATGCCTGTTCGTGCGGCGAGCCGCAGGAGCATCTCACGAACCATCGAGCGCGACATCGTCCGGCACTTCTGCGAGCAGAACAAAGGGACACCTGCTGGGGGAGCGAGTTGCTCAGAACGTGTCTCTATCCAACGCTCGATGATGGGTGTGGCACCCGGGTCGATTCCCACCGTACGCCTGTGGTCGCCCTTGCCGTGAAGGACCGCAATGGCGCCGATACGGAGGTCGACATCCTTGGGTTCGAGTGCGAGGGCTTCACCAACTCGAAGACCCGAGCGGTACATGACGGTTATCAGTGCCCGATCCCGGATACCGGTCACGGTGTCGCGACACGCGGCGAGCATCGCGAGGATCTCGTGCGGGGTGAGGATCTCTGCCGGCAGTTTCAGTCCTTTGTGGGCTGGTTCGACGCCTGCTCCGGCGCCGGGGAACGCTCCCGCGGTACGCATGCTTCACCTGTGTTCTCTGTAGGCGGCACCGATGCGCAGGAACAGCTGCCGGATGGTTTGCTGCCCTGCGTCTTGGAGCCACGTGTAGGGGTTGTTGGTGGCGACTTCGGCTTCGATCGTCTTGAGGGCCCGCTGGAGAACCACACTCAGCCCCGGGGGCAGGGACCCGGACAGGTTCACACACCCGCACTCTTGGAACGTGATGTCGTAACCGTCCAGGGCCGCTTCGATATCTTCGAGGTTTTCGCCTGCAACGGTGATGCTGTTCTTGTTCATGTAAACAACGTATCTCGCGCCTCTGACACAAACGTCAGGGTTGAGGACCCTCACCGGCTCGACCAACCGCACATGCGCTTTTCGTGCAGACACTGTATCTCGGGGGATCGACAGGACTAGATTTAGCGTATAAGCTATCATGAACATAGTGAATAAGCTAAGCACCACGGAGGCAACGATGGTTCGATTGAGCGAGCAGATTCGGGAAGAGCGATTGCGCAGAGGTATGACGCTCGCTGTGCTGTCGCGCAAGAGCGGCATTGCCCAGCCCAATCTGTCGCGCATCGAGAACGGTGTGACCGATCCTCGTTGGTCAACGGTCGAACGCATCCTCGAGGCGCTCGGCATCGATCCCTCCGATCTCCTGGCGAAGCGTGCACGCTCAGGAGGGCTTGATCCGTGGGTGCGGCTTCGTCACAAGGCCGAGCGCGGAGAGGACGTGCGTGACGAGGCGTGGGCGTTGGCGGCCAACACCAAGCGACGAGCGATGGTTCGGTCATGACCATCCGGGATCCGAGATTGCTCTTCGAGATGGCAGCGCACGCCGACCCGGACACCTCCGAGCGCCACCTCATCCTCGTCGCAGCGATCGCTGCGGTACTGGAGCGGGATATCGTGCTCGTCGGTGGATCGGCAGTCAACGCGCACACCGGGACGTACTACCCGACCGATATCGACCTCGTTGGCCTAGTCGGACCTGCCGAGCGCGAGGAACTGATGCAGTGGAGCTTCGCGTGGGCGGGCGTTGGTCATCGGCATCTTTCCTACGAGTTTCCCGATGGCGAGATCGTGCTTGTCGAGTTTCCGTCCTCGACACTCGACGGCATTCGGCCACCCGAGTGGAGGGAGGTTGCACCGGATGCAGGTGTCTGGGTGATTGCCCTTGACGATCTCATGATGGATCGGCTTCAACAGGCGACCGACGGTTCGCTGGTCACATTCGAAGCGGCGGTGAGCCTTGCCGTGGCGATGAACGACAGCATCGACTGGGAGGGTCTCGAGGAGGAGTCCCAGAGCCCGGGGAACAGGGCGCTCAGTGTCGACGAGAAGCTCAGGGCCGTTCGAGCTGCAGTAGATGCGGCGGCCCCTCACTAACCGAATGCGCCTCTACACAAAGGTGACGGCTTGTATGGCAGGTCCACCGATAACTCAGACTCACAAGTTGTGAGTATTGGAAAGCACGGCCTGTTTGTCTCACCGACTGAGCTCACCATGCGAAGGAGACCAGTTTCGAGATGTAGGGACGTCGTCGGCGGCGTTGGAGGCACCTCAGCTCTTGACGAAACCCGTGCCGATCGGGTAACGGCTGATGTTGGACTGTCTCAGCCTAGGTCAGTGAGAGAAAGTTGTTCGGTCTCGATGGTTGGCGACCCTGCCAATAGCTGTTCGACAGAACTGATCGCTCGAGCGCCCTGCTGGACGAGTTGTTCGTTCCCTGGTCCCGCTCCGTCGCCCATCCACACTGCTACATCGCTGTACCCCTTCTTCAGCGCTTCGGTGGCTCCTGCCCATGTCCCGCCAGTCTCAACATCCGTGGCGACCACAACGGTCGTTTCGGATAGCGCGTATACGAGTTTGTTGCGCGCCATTGCCGATGCCGGCGTGAAGCCGGCGGATGGGTGTTGCTGGCTCACAAGGCAGATCGATTCGTCATCGATTGCCCGAAGGATCTCGGGTTTACGAATTCGAGCCTTGAGGGAGTCAGCTACGACTCCGACAACGGTGCCACGGGCGAAGAACGCGGCGTTCATGGCAAACGTATCTACACCTCGTGCAGCGCCTGACACGACGGATCGACCAAGGGCTACGGCGGCACGGGCAAGATCCTCGGACGACTCTTTGCCTTCTGGCGTGACGTTGCGCGAGCCAACGATGCCGATGCCGTTCCCTGTCAGGAGGGTGCTGTTGCCAACAACGAACAGCACTGGTGGTGCAAGTGCTCCGAGACGTTTCTGCAGGTCGGCGGGGTATGCATCGTCAACGATTGTGATGACCGAGATACCGTACTGGCCTAGGTCGGATGCCTCGATGGTCGCTGCAGCCGCGGTCTCGAGCAGTTCAGCGACCGCGGAAGCCGTTTCAGGTTGAACGCCCTCAATCGTTGCGGCGTCGAAACCATCGTCGAACACCGATGCAACATCGATACCTTGATCATCGAGTGTCGTGGAGAACCGATCCCACCTTGTCGGGGAAAGTGACGGACGCTTGGAATCGCCGAGACGGCTTGCCAGTGCAATAACTGCCTTTGCTTGAACCGTGGTCATGGTCAATCGTTCCCCGCGTACGCCAGAGCAAAGGGAATCACGGGCCCAGATCCCTCTTGGAGCAACAGGTTACCTATGACGCTCACCGTCCAGC
>BTQP01000195.1:0-3131 GCA_036985935.1 Acidimicrobiia bacterium
CGTCGCTCCCGTCGTTGGCACGAAGGTCGCTTTGGATCCCTACGCCTTCAGCGGTGACCCCCTTGGTGCAATGGGTATCGAATACGAGAACGTCCAGTACTCCTCCGAGTCCGAAGTCGGTTCATTCCCTGCCTGGTTCATACCGGGACGTTCAGATACGTGGGCGATCATCGTGCACGGCAAAGGAGCTCCGCTCCAGGAGTCGTTGCGGGCCATTCCCATCCTCCAGGATCTCGGGTATCCGATCCTGGTCATCAACTACCGAAACGATGTGGGACAGGCACGAGATCCGTCGGGCTTTCACAGGTATGGGGAAACGGAATGGGTCGATCTCGCTGCGGCGGTGACGTATGCGCAAGAAAACGGCGCCATCGATCACGTTCTCTTCGGATATTCGATGGGTGGCGCGATCGTCACCAGCTACCTGACTCAGTCTCCGCTGAGGAACTTCACGAAGGCCGCGATACTCGATTCACCCGTGCTGAGTTTCGAGAAGACTCTCGACTTCCAGGCGTCGAGATCCGACCTCCCGTTGCTGCCCATCAGAGTCCCTGGTGTTCTCACACAATTCGCGAAGTGGATCTCAGCGTGGCGGTTCGACATCAACTGGGCCGAGACCGACTATCTGTCCCAGACCAACGAGCTGCACGCGCCGACGCTGATCTTCCACGGGACAAAGGACACCACGGTGCCGTACGCAACAAGTCAGGAAATGGCCGAACTGCGGCCCGACATCGTGACGCTTGTCACCACCGACGCCAACCACGTCCGATCGTGGAACGTCGACCCGGAGGCGTACGAGACCGCGATCAAGGACTTCCTCGCCGCCCTTGGCTAGCCAACCATCCAGAGATCGCCAACATTCGTACCGGTGTCGCCTCGAGTCACGTGCACGCCCAGGTCAGACAGGGCGGTGAAGCTGTCGTTGTTGTCAAGTGAGCCAGACAGGTCGATACCCGCGGCGATGGCGGCAGCGCTCGTCGTGCCGTCGACGACAGCTCCAGCGGCGGGTGTATCGCCATCGATTCCATCCGTTCCCAACGCACCGAACACGGTGGCCGTGCCTGAGATCTCGATAGCAGCAGCGAGAGCCGCCTCCTGATTGCGTCCGCCTCTCCCAGATCCGGTCACCACGACCGTCGTCTCGCCGGTAGCTATTGACACCGTCCCTGGGATCGCCGCGCGAACCATCTCGACAGCACGCGTTCTCGCTTCACCGCTCAAGGCGGTGGTGACGATCCGGGTGCTGAACCCGTGCTCTTCGAGGTAGCGGGCAGATGCATCCGCGGCAAGTTGCGATGATCCGATGACCGTGAACGGTCCAGTTGTGTCAGGCGACAGAGGTCTCGCCGATGTGAGTGCGTTGACGACCGCCGGGGAGACGAGGGACTCAAGCTCGTACTTCCCGACTATCGACCGGGCATCTGCACCCATACCGGCACCAAGGGAGGGTCCCGACGCAACGTGGGAGTCGCCAACACCTACGACGTCGCTCACCACAAGCGTCACGGACCGGGCCGCACCGCTTGCATCCGCCAACCGTCCGCCTTTGATGCGACTCACTGCTGCTCGGATCTCGTTCATTTCACCGATCGGCATCCCCGAGCGCAAGAGAACGTCGTTGAGACCACTGAGGTCCGCAACGGTGAGGCCCTCACGAGGCGCAACAGCGATCGAAGATCCACCGCCGGATATCAAATACAACACGATGTCCGTTGCCTCGAGGCCAGCGACGAAGTCGAGGAGACGCTCACCGGCCGCCAGGCTGTCGCTGGTTGGAACGGGGTGAGAACCGACATAGAGCGGAACCGGACAGGACTCGACGTGGTTGGACACAGCTATTCCACGGAGGTCGCCAAGTTTCGCTACGGCGCCTCGGACCATCGCGCTCGCAGCCTTCCCGAGCGCCACGACCACGAGATCGTCCGGTACAGCGCCTTCAAAGCGAGTGGCTCCCACAGTGACGCCGCGGTCGTCGAACGATATCGCCCTCGAAACCGCTGGTTCGGGATCGCACGCAGCGACGGCGGCCTCATAGGCGCCGATCATTGCCGTTCTGAGTGAATCCGTCGTGTGCACCCGGTACCCTTGTGTCGTGGACGTAGAACGATACGCACAAGACCAACTCGATGAAGCGATAGCCGCCGGAGACCTGACGCCGACGGTCGGTGTCGGTGAGCCGATCCGGAATCTCACCAACGACCCGGACTGGTGGTTGCGAGCCTTTTTCGAACGCGATCGACTACCTGAACGACACGACGAATTCGAGACACACGTTGGGTCGGTGCTGCACGAGGCGATCCACACCACCGACCTTGCGGACGCTCGCAAGACACTGTCCGCGGTCAATCGGCACATCACGACATGGAATGAGCAGGCGCCAGCAGAATTCCAGGTGGAGCCAAGGTCAGAAGTGTGGCTGATCACGGAGCGCGCCAAATTGCCCGGACCGTAGGGTCCGGGCAATTCAGCGGGAGAGCATTCACACAGTCAGCCAGTAGCACCGGCGTTCGCCTCTCGCTCGGCACGATGTGCCTCACGGAAAGCCTGAAGTTCCTCACGGGTGATCTGACCGTCATCCTCGAGAAGCTCCGACAACGGGCTGTCACCGGTCCTGAGCGGGTGATCCTCAGGAAGCTCAGCAATCTCGTCGGCAGAGATGACACCATCTGCGAGCAGGCCCCTCAATACACCACGCCTTTGGGCTCTAGCGCGCGGATCCCTGTCACCGAACTTTTCTTTCAGTTCGGCCCGTTTCGCCTGGAGGGCCTCTTTCACCGCATCGGCCTGGGACTGATTGATCGTGCCATCTGATACCAGACCGCCGAGGACCTCGTCGAGGATCGCTCCGCGTTCGGGGCGTTGGCCCTGTTCCGTCGCCCCGGTATCGGTCGTTTGCGCGTCTGCTGCGCCCGACGTGACGGACGAAGCGACGAATGCGCCGGCAACCAGAACACCTGCGGCGAGGAGGGATACGAGCAGTTTCTTCATGGATTCTCCTTTCGAATACCAACTTGATACCGAAAGGATGACAATCGACTGTCGATGATCTGTGAACCCGGGATGAAAATCCGATGAGAAGCTCGAAATCTACGGGATACTGAATCCCACGACGGCGCCGCTGTGTCCTG
>BTQP01000196.1:0-3122 GCA_036985935.1 Acidimicrobiia bacterium
CGATCGACCTTCCCAATCTGGATACATCGATCACACTCGAACTGGTCGAGTTTGTCGACGAGCCGCTCGGCATACCGCTGTATGTTCGGTATGACGTACTCACCGAGGCACTCGGACTGGCAGGAGTAAGCGACCCCGAAGGCCTGGTGGCGGAGCCATATATCACGACCGTGATGGCGACGTTCGATGACTCGTTCAGTCGCCAAACGACGATCGCCGCGATTGAAGGCACATCGGGAGTGTTGGCCGTCTCGGACGCAAGAGGCCTCTATGACCTGCTCCAGCAGTTCCTCTCCCTCTTCTACGTTTTCGGCGGTTTCATGCTGATCTTCGGTGGCGTAATGGCCTACTCGCTCATGTTCAACACGGTGTCGATGAATGTGTCGGAACGATCGACGGAATTCGCCGCACTCAAGGCGAGCGGGATGCCGGATCGAACGATCGCGTGGATGGTCGCCGGTGAAAATCTGCTGCTCACCGCTATCGGTGTCCTCCCGGGAATCGCACTCGGGATGTGGGTGTCGTCCAGGTTCATCGAATCTTTCAACAACGACGCCTTCACGTTCTCGTTGTCCGTCAGACCGGTCACGATCGTGGTTGCGGGCCTGTCGATGTTCGTGGTTGCGCTGCTTTCGCTGATACCAGGCGTCCGATCGGTTCGACGCCTCGAAATCGGGACCGTGATCCGCGAACGGGCCGTGTAGCAGCGGCTATCGGCCGGCGCTCGCTGCCATCTTGCGGCGATCCTTTTCGTTCAACCCGCCCCAAATGCCATACCGCTCTTTCAATTCGATTGCGTGGTCGAGACATTCCCCCTGTACAGGGCAGATCGAGCAGATGGCAAGTGCAGCGCGCTCCTCATCCTTCGTTTGCGGAAAGAACGAAACGTCTGCGGTTTCCTTGCATGCCGCAAACACGGCCCAGGGGCGCTCGTCGAGGACGGGAACCTGCAAGGCATCAGTTTGTAGAGTGTCATCCATCGTGGTCATGACGGTTGGCCCCTTTCGTGGATTTTCATGTCCGTAAGACGCTCGAACGGCGGAATTGGTTCCCGTGAACGCCGATGATGATCGAGGTCGCGAGAATCCCTGTGCGGCACCTGCCTGCGCGCACTACGGTTCAGCAAGAGCCGACAGGCGATCGCGGCTGGCAACAGCTGAGGAAAGTCCGGACTCCACAGGGCATGACGCTGGGTAACACCCAGGCGGGGCAACCCGATGGAAAGTGCAACAGAAAGCAAACTGCCAAAGCTGCGAGCCCTTACGGGTTCGCAGCCGGTGATGGTGAAACGGTGAGGTAAGAGCTCACCAGCGGCCCGGGTGATCGGGTCGGCTAGGTAAACCCCGTCAGGAGCAAGACCGAGCAGGAACAGGGCTGCCCGTCCGCTACGTTCCGGGTAGGTCGCATGAGGCCGTGTGGTAACGCCGGTCCCAGATAGATGATCGTCCTCGACAGAATCCGGCTTATCGTCGACTCGCTCTGAGGGACGGACTACCGCAAGGTCGTCCGTCCCTCAGATGCTCATTGCAAGAAGATCCGGGCGTATCTGAGACCTAGGCCTCTCCTCCTTCGCCGAGTGTGACGAGCTTGAAGAATGCCCACCCGATGAAAGCACCGATGAGCGGAGCGATCATGTACACCCAGATGGCGGTGAACTCGCTTCCAACCAAACCCGATCCGAGGGTTCTCGCCGGGTTCACGGACGAACCGGTCAGCGGCACAAGCGCAATGTGGATGACCACCAGCGTCAGCGGAATCGCGATCAAAGCCGAGGATCCGAACTGCGTGCTCTCGGTGACCTTGAGTATCACGGCAACAAAGAACGCAGTGAACAGCAACTCGAGCAGGAAGGCATCGAGGTTCGACACGCCAAGAGCTGTGTTCGGCACCGTGGCTGTGCTCGCCACGAAGTCCTGCGAGAAGGTGGCTGCGAGAGACAGGCCCGCAAGTACGGCGCCTCCGACCTGTGCAATCACGTACATGATGAACGTGCTCACATCGATGCGACCATCGATCAGCATCGCAAGGCTCACCGCGGGGTTGTAGTGGCCACCCGACACTTCCCCGAAGGCGTACAAACCGACGAGAAGCGCAAGGCCGAAGCCCAGAGCGATGAGTATCAGCGGTGTTCCCTGCTGTCCGGAAGCGCCAGGAGCGATGTTGGCCGCGAAGATCGCAAACCCACCGATCAGGAGCAACACGTAGGTACCGAGCAGTTCCGCAACGAGTTTCCGTGTATATACGGGCATGGTCTTCCTCCAGTTTCTTCTCCGCCAGTTAGGACTCTCGCGGATTTGACCCGATTTCCCAAGGACCACGGCACCAACCAGAACCAGACGGCATGCTCCTAGGCTCTGCAGCATTGCGATACACGGAGATCCCTTGACACAGTTTGCGTACTTCTGCGGCCACGAACAGTTCCAGCCCGAAGTCCTGGTGCGCCACGCAGTACTCGCCGAGCAGGCAGGATTCGACATGGTGATGGTGTCAGAGCACTTTCATCCGTGGGTAGATGACCTCGGTGCCTCAGGGTTTGCATATGCGACGATCGCCGCAATGGCCCAGGCAACGTCGACGATCCAGTTCGTGACTGGCGTCACCACACCCCTTTGGCGATATCACCCGGCCGTTGCTGCGCAGGCTGCTGCGACGCTCGACCGTCTGAGTGGCGGGCGCTTCTCCCTCGGCGTTGGCACGGGAGAGAACCTGAACGAGGGTCCGCTCGGATATTCGTTTCCGAAATACGCTGAGCGGGCGGCCCGCATGAGTGAAGCGCTCGAGATCATGCGCAGGCTGCTCGACGGCGAGAAACTCACCTTTGCTGGCGACTACTACTCAACCGACCGGGCACGGTTGTATAGCCCACCGGTCCACGACCTCCCTATCTATATGGCCGCTGGCGGCCCGAAGTCTGCGACATTGGCAGCCACGAAAGCGCAAGGCATCATCACGAGCGTGAAACAACCAGAGGTCACATTCGAACGAGTGATCGACCCTGCGCGAAAGGCAGCGAGGGACGCGGGTCGGCCACATCCTCAGATTCTCGCTTCACGCTGGAGTATCCGCGCCACGAACGACGAAGATGCGTGGACCACGCTCGGCGCATGGCGTGGCCTCCGAGC
>BTQP01000197.1:0-3120 GCA_036985935.1 Acidimicrobiia bacterium
GACGGTACGTTCGGCTGGCGCCTCACTTTCGGTAGAGCGTACGGTCGCCTGCGGCTCCTTTTCAGGAGGCACCGCGTAAGTTGCGCTAGCCCTTCTTCTACCGTCTACCGTCTACCGTCTACCGTCTACCGTTTACTGTCTACCGTCTACCGATGTCGCCATTCCGGTTTGGACCTCCCACAACATGCGATAGATGCCGCTGGCACCGAGCAACTCATCGTGGGTTCCCGACTCGGCAACCCGACCCTGGTCGATGACATAGATCACGTCAGCGTTTCTAATCGTCGACAGCCGGTGCGCGATCACAACCATCGTTCGATCGTGCCCAACGCGAGCGAGCGATCTCTGGATGGCTGCCTCGGTTTCGTTGTCGACGGCCGACGTTGCTTCGTCGAGGATGAGCACCGGGCAGTTGGTCAGGAGAGCTCTTGCGAGAGAAAGTCGCTGGCGCTGACCACCCGAGAGTTTCTGACCTCTTTCGCCGACAACCGTGTCGTATCCGTCCGGTAGGGACATGATGAACTCATGCGCTTCCGCAGTCTCGGCAGCGCTTCGCACCATTTCGAACGAGGCATCTGGGACGCCATATGCGATGTTCTCCTGCACCGTCCCATGGAACAGAAACACGTCCTGACTGACGAGAGCCATCGTGTTGCGCACATCGGCCTGGGTGAGCTTCTTCAGGTCGGTTCCGTCGAGGTCGATCACCCCGGAATCAGGGTCGTAGAACCGCAACATCAGCTTGATGAGCGTGGTCTTTCCGGATCCCGTCGAGCCGACGAAGGCTGTTGTTGTCGACGGAGCGATTGACAACTCGATATCCGACAGCACAGGGAAGCCGGGGTCGTAGCTGAAGGTGACGTGGTTGAAACGAATCGCACCTGTAGTGGCTCCTTCGGGCAGGCTCAGTTGCCCATCGATGATGGTGGGGTCGGCGTCGAGCACATCGAGAATCCGCTTCGTCGAGGCCATCGCCCGCTGATACAGATCGACCGTCTGGCCCAACCGCGTGAGAGGCCACAACAGTCTTTGTGTCAGGAACACCATGACGGAATAGAGACCGATGTTGAGCTGGTCATCGATCGCAAGGAACCCGCCCCACACCAGCGTCGCGGTGAAACCAACCAGAATCGCGACACGGATCATCGGTGTGAAGGCTGATGAGAGTCTGATAGCCGCCGAGTTCGCAGTTCGGTAGCGGTCCGATGCCTTTCGTACACGCTCGACCTCACGCTGTTCCGAGTTGAACGCTTTGATCGTCGATATGCCACCGATACTGTTGGCGAGTTGTGCATTGATGGCTCCAGCCTCCTCGCGGACCTGGGCATACATGGGCTCGATCTTCCTCTGGAATCGAAAGGAGCCCCAAAGGATCACGGGAATCGGGAGGAACGCAAGCCACGCCACCGATGGTGCGATGATGAAAAAGGCCGCGCCTATCAACACGACGGTCGTGAGCAGCTGGATGACCTCATTCGCACCGATGTCGAGGAACCGCTCGAGTTGGTTCACGTCATCGTTCAGCACCGCCATCAGGTCGCCAGACGAGCGATCCTCGAAGTACGAAACATCAAGCTCCTGGATGTGCTCGTATGTGTCGACGCGCAGATCGTGTTGTATCGACTGGGCCAGATTGCGCCACGCGACGCCGTACAGGTATTCGAAAATCGATTCGAGGCTCCAGATGACGAAGGTGAGCGCTGCGATCAGCAGAATCTGCGTTTTCGGATCCTTGATCCCCAAATTGCCGAGCAGGCTGTCCGATCCGTTCGCCACGACGTCGACGGCCATGCCGATGAGGAACGGTGGTGCAAGATCGACCGCTTTGTTCAGGAAGGACCAGATGGACGCGATGACGATCGCCGGGCGGTATCCCGACGCGTATGACCACAACCTGCGAAGGGGAGGTGTTGGTGATGCCATGAAGTTGCAGCGTACTGGTGCTGCAACGCTCTCCTATGGGGCGACGCCGATTCGCACGATGATCGACTCGCTAGACCCAACCGGTGACCCCTGTCCTGGCGATGTGGAGATCACCGTTCCGATCGATGCCGGGTTTGAAACGATGAGATCGTTGTACGACCACGTGATGGGCTGCGCGATCAGGTCCCGAAACTCCTCGAGGCGCACTGTTGCCTGGTCCACCGATAGTCCACGAAGATCGATCATGGTAAGCGCCGGAGCGACACCGCTCGATACCTGAACGGTCACCTCGCTGCCTTGTCTGATCTTCGTGCCTGGCAGTGGATTGATGCCGATCAACGCATCTTTCGGAAGTGTGCTTGGGACCTCCTCGACAATGCCCTCGAGCCCGACCGCGTACAGCCCATCAATGGTTTCGCGTGTTGAACCTGCGAGTGGAGGCACCGTCGCAAAAGGTGTCTGGCGATAGACCGATGTGCCCGCAGGATCCTTCGGGAAGTCGATCGGAGGAATGTAGGCGGTCGCATACCTCATGAATTGGTTCCAGATCGGCGCAGCGAGGGTTCCTCCGAAAGCCCTGCGATAGAACTGCTCTTTGCCTTCGACGTCATTCCATACAGTGAATTCCTCGAGGGGGAGCTGGCTGTCTGCGTACCCGACCCACACACTTGTCGTGAGCTGGGGCACGAACCCGACGAACCACACGTCGCGTGAGTTGGTTGCCGTACCGGTCTTCCCGGCCTGGGGCCGACCGATATCTGCCCTTCTTGCGGTCCCGTTGCTCACGACCTTCTTCATGGAACCGACAACGGCCGCTGCGATCTGACTCGAAAGCACCTGGCGTGGTTCGACCTCGTGCTGGTAGAGCACCGTGCCGTCACCGGCCGTAATGCGTTCGATCAGATAGGGCTCGACGCGTTCACCGAAGTTCGCCAATGTCGAATACGCCGCTGACATTTCGAGCGGAGAGGCACCCAGCGCGCCAAGCGTGATCGACGGATACGGCTGGAGTGGCGATGTGATTCCCAGCCGGTGTGCCATATCGACGACGGCCTCCGGCCCGATCGCATCCACCAGCCTCGCATACACGGTGTTGACCGAATTGTAGGTTGCCGATTCGAGCGTTCTGAGGCCTTTGCCTGAAGCGCCACCAGCATTGTGAACGGTCCACAGGTTGCCGTCGGTGGAACACGGGCT
>BTQP01000198.1:0-3090 GCA_036985935.1 Acidimicrobiia bacterium
CCGTTGATGAGGTCGACGACCACCTGGGTGAAGGTGGTGAACGGAATCCAGCGTACGGAATCGGGCACGTCGTCTCCGACAGGTTTGTCGGTCCACTCCTGGGGAGTCCACAAGGTCTCCCAGTTCCAGTAGCCCACGGGGTCTGAAGGATGGTGGTAGTACAGGACTCTCGGCTCCACCCAGGAAGCATCGCTTGGGTCGATTTCGCCCGGTCCGTTCGCCATGCGAACGACGGCGCCGTCGCTGTACCCGGGGCCCCACACGGGGGAAGGGTCTCGCTCGTCCAGGAACTGTGATCGGATTTCGTTTGCATCCGTTGGACCGACCCAGAACGCTCCGTCGATCTTCGACTGGATGAACGCAAGGGACGCGTCGAGGCTGTCTTGCGCATAGGCGGCTTCGGAACCAAGCGTGCCGAGGCTCTCGCCGAAGGCAACGAGACGGGGGCGGTTGTTCTCTGGCAGTGTCTCCCACCAATCGATGACCGCTTCGTTTATTGCGATGCCGGCCTCCGTCGATGTCGCCGTATCGAGGATGAACGAGATCCAGCTCGGAAGGAACGAGTACTGCATCGCTGCGATCGCGGTGTCGCCCGCGTACATGTACTCGAGCGCCGCGGATGCAATCGGGTCGACCCAGCCGGTGCCGGTCGTCGCCACGAGGGCGATAACCGCTCTTTCCCGAGCGTTCGTCCTGACCAGCTCGTCGACGACGAGTTGCGCCCGGGCCTCGGAGGACTCCGCAGATTTCAGCCCTGCGTACACGCGTATCGGCACTTTCGTGCGCATTCGGGAATTCGGGTAGAACGCCACGATGTCCTCAACTGTCGTGCCAGCTCCGGCGAATGTGCGCCCCTGGAACCCGAGGTCGTCCCACTCCACGAGCGAGTCCGGCGAACCTGAATACTCGGGGGCAGTCGGTTGTGTTATGCCCTCGAGTGTCGTTTCGTCGCCTGGTCCGAAACGCTCGTTTGCAAACGTCGTCAGTCCGCTGCTCGCGACGAACCAGTACAGAGCACCGAATATGCCGACGAGTATGACGACCGTGATACCGCGCCCAACGAGGACAGAGGTGTGTCGTCCGTTGAACACGTCGAGCTTCCAGACGAGCCACATCAACGACCGCCCGATGAACATGAGCAGCGCAACGATGACAAGCGTCCACACGACCGCCATGAGGCCGTCCGTGATACCAATTTCTTCGAGGCCAACCAGTAGACGCTGCTCTGACTGCCACGTGGGCCATCGAAGGATCGTGACGGCGAGAACCGCGCCGGTTATCCCGAGAAAGGTCAAGCGCAACCAGCCAGGTGCAATGTCACATGACAGATTCTTGCCAAATAGCCTGCCCACCCACCTGGCGAGAAACCACAGCAACACGCCGATTCCATATCCAAAAACAAAGGACAGTGCGCTCACCACTCCCTGCATCGTCGCATCGCGCGGCAGCAGGCTCGATCCGAGCGAGAACCACAGCATGATGGTTCCTAGCACAAGGCCTGGCATCGAATGTTTCGACAACAGGACTTTGTGGTACGCGGGTGTTGAGCGTTCGGGATCAGGCATTCCGGGACTGTACTACGTGTCAGACACCCGCACCTGCGGTGAAATACCTGTTTCATCGCCCAGCCATTGCAGTGTTGCTGTGTGTTGAGCAGGACCGGCGATCGCAGTGAGACCTTCGGTGGCGGTATACAGGTTGACTGATGCGAGGTGGTCCCTCCATGCACGTTCGGCAGCCCACATCGTGGCAGCGATCTCGCAGGGGAGTGAGTAGGCGCCCGGTCCTTGCGCACTTGGGCCGCATTGACGGATCTCGCCGCATCGAAACCAGGCCTCGTCCGACTCGATCGCATCGACGATATCCAGGAACGAGATCGACTCTGCGTCTCTTGCGAGGCGGTACCCACCTGAACGGCCCGGAAGCGCTTCAACGATGCCGGCGGACGACAAAGCCTGGAGATGTTTGGCGAGATAGGCCGCCGGGAGCTCGTGGAACGATGCCAGCCGTTTCGAGGAGATCGATGATTCCGGTGGGGCGATCGCAAGCAACATGCACAGATGTATCGCCCATTCGACACCCTCACTCATTTTCGCCATGAGTTGCTTCCGGTCCTTCCTTTAGGGGGGACGGCAGAGGAGCGCCAGCGACGATGCGAGGGGGAGCGCGAGCCTGCGAGGGGTTCTTCGGTCCTCCCTTCAGGGGGGACGGCAGAGCGACGCAGGAGCGATGCAGGGGGGAGCGCGAGCCTGCGAGCACGAAGTGACGGGGAGCGAAGTTCACAAAGTGGAAGCAGCTCGCTCAAGCCCCAGGAGTTGCGTAGCAACTCCCAAGGAACGCCTCCGGCGTTCCCGCCGTACCGGGCTCGCAGGCTCGCAGGCCCCCCTAGCTCGCAAGGCTCGCTCGTCCCCCCTGAAGGGAGGACCGAAGACCCTGAAGGGGGGACCGAAGACCCTGAAGGGGGGACCGAAGACCCTGAAGGGGGGACCGAAGACCCTGAAGGGGGGACCGAAGACGTTGGCCGATCCATGCTCGCAAATTCCAGAACAGCCTCCCACCCGTTAGTTGTCTTCAAACGCGGACAATATATATCCGAGTATAGTGATCTGAACCTGGGAGGCATGCATTATCGACACCACGATCAATCTCGAGACCATTGAACGGGCAACGAGGCGACTTGGTCCCGTGGCCTACCTCGCAACCGTTACGCCGTCGGGGGAACCACACGTATCACCTGTGTACCCGGCGTTCTACGAGAGTGACATCTGGGTCGCCGTGGACCTCACGTATGTGAAGGTCCGTAACGTGCGGGCGAATCCTGCCGTGAGCCTTCACTACCAGGTGCTCGAGACCAATGACATGGAGACGCTGCTGATCTGGGGGATAGCGACCGTTCGTACCGGCGAAGAGATCCGGCGAACCCTGTGGCACGATGTCTTTGACTATGACCTGAACTCGTTCTCCCCTGGGGGTCCCGAGACCGCCGAGGAGATCGGGTTTCTCCAGATAGCGCCGAATCGGGCCGTGATCGCGGGGAACATGGGCTCAGAACCGCGACGCCGTTGGCTCAAGTCCGCAAGCTGACGGAGG
>BTQP01000199.1:0-3068 GCA_036985935.1 Acidimicrobiia bacterium
CCGTACACGTTCTCAACGCCGGGTACGATCCAGGCGTGGAGCATCCACAGGTCGCTTCCGTTCACCCAGTCACCAGCACACGAGCGGCGGTCGGGAAGGTTGTCGTCCTTGAGCCACCCGTTCTGGAAGCACATGCCAACGTGCGGGTGCCACTCGTCGGAGTTCCCGACAAAGCCTTCGGGCGGTCCGTCTGAGGCGATCCAGTACGAGTACGCGATCAGTTCCATGGGTTCACCCCTGGTCAGCTCGTCGAACAAGAGCATCGAGGGGTTTTCTGGATCGAACGGTTTATCGACCAGGGACCACTTGACCCAATGGGCCCCGGAGCCGTCACTCACATTGGAAGCCTGCACATAGCCCTGCGCCTCGACCTCTGCGACGGTGTCGAGTCGGGGGAGTGCTCCGGTCGCCACGGCGAGCTGGTCAGCGAGGGCTTTCTCCGAGCCAGGGCTTTGCTCGGCAACCAAGGACTCCATGTCGTCCTCCATGCCCAGGTGGACCATCCCTGCATCCTCGGCGAGGCTGCCGGGTCGACTCCATGCGAGCGTTGCAAGTGCTAGCGCTTCCTCGGCTGGGAGACGCGATCGATCCACTCCGTCGGATAACAAGAGCGCGTCACTGACGCCGTTGCTGTGGCTGTTGCCGAGCCCTGGCCCGGTCACTACATAGACCACGGACACAACCAGCACGACGAGACCGACCCCAAGCGCAAGTCGGCCAATTCGCAGTACCCCTGAATCGCCGTCTGCGGTGTCGATCATGTTGGACGCCGCTAGGGCAAGCCCAACCGCGGTCACCACGATGCCGATTCCAAGCAACAAGTGGCCGACGTTGTTGACGCTGAACAGGGAGGCGTCCACGGTAAGTCCGGAGTTGTTCGCATCAAGCACATAGTCAGTGGCGACGCCGACGACGATCACCAGGAACCCGAAGAGGCTCAAGGCTATGTATCGAGAAATGCGATTCGGTGCGGCGGTGGCATCGTCACCGGTGTCCTGAGGTGTCTCCATGAGGAGAGACTCTAGCGGTTGGGAGGTATCGGTTGGAAGACAAAAATGGTTGTGCGTTGTGGCGCGACGGCAGGCGGGTCGAGGCGAGTAGAGTTGCGTGCCGGTTGAAGTCGTATGTGGAGGGGTCATGGGCAACGGTTCTCCGCCCAGATTTGGAGTCCTGACGCCGGTGTTGCCGTTGTTCGTCGGCCTGGCGTTCTTGATGGTTGGCAACGGTCTCGTCGGATCTCTGATCGGGGTGCGCGCCGACCTCGACGGGTTCGCAACCGTTGTAATCGGTGTCGTGATGTCGATGTACTACGTCGGCTTCCTGGTGGGTTCCCTCACAATTCCGCGATGGCTTGTCTCTGTCGGTCACATTCGCGTGTTCGCCGGCCTCGCAGCGCTCGCGAGTGCGACCGCCTTGACATATTCGCTCCTTGTGGCCCCTGTCGCGTGGGGTGTCCTGCGGTTCGTCTTCGGTCTTTGCATGTCGGGCTTGTACGTGACCGTGGAGAGTTGGCTGAACGAGCGTGCCTCGAACGAGACACGAGGCCGACTCCTATCGGTGTACATGCTCGTTGTTACGCTCGGACTCGGAACCGGTCAGCTCTTGCTCGGAGTTGCCAGCCCAGCGGGTTCCACGCTGTTCATCCTCGTCGGAATCCTGATCTCGCTCGCGGTCGTGCCCGTGGCGATGATACGAATTCCGACTCCCAGGGACGTCATTCCGGTCAAGCTGTCACTCGGCGGTCTCTGGCGTACCGCACCGTTGGGTGTGCTCGCCGTAGCAGTCGCGGGTGCTGCCGGGAGCTCTGTTATCGCCCTCGGTGCGGTGTACGCCACAAAGATCGGGATGGATCCCGCGTTGGTCGGCGCGTTCGTCGCGGCCTCGATGGTCGGCGGTGCCCTTGCGCAGTACCCGCTCGGCCGGCTGTCCGACCGTGTGCCACGCAGACGAGTCATCCTGTCGATGGCGGCGCTCGCGATCATGGTGGCTGTGGCAGGGATCCTTGTCGAGCCAGGGAGTGCGTTGCAGTTCCTGGTCATTGGCGCATACGGTGGTCTCGCGTTCCCCATGTATTCCGTTGCGGTGTCCCAGATCAACGACTCGATGCCTGGCGATCAGCTGGTCGTGGCCGCAGCGGGAATCGTGTTCGTCTTTGGCGTCGGATCCGTGGTCGGGCCCTTTGCGGTGGCGGTGCTCATGGAGCTCCTAGAGCCGGTCGGGTATTTCTGGGGTCTCGGCATCTACTTCGTACCGCTCGTTGTCTATGCCTTCGTCCGCATCATCTTCAAGGAGCGACCCACGCAACGCGAGTTCGTCAGTTTGCCGCCGCGATCATCGACCGCCGCCGCACTTCTCGCTGAGCCCTCGGACGTTGGCGGACCTTCCGCTGGTGCACGTTCTGGTCACGACGGCGAATGAGTCTCAGGTATGTATGTCACTGCCGGCAGCACCCAGCGATGCGGTGCCGGTACATCGCCACGACGTTGGGCAAGGAACTGTCCGAAGAGGCTTGCGACCTCTGAACGCGGCATGGGGCTGCTCCAGCACTCGCGGTCGTTCTCCGAGCACGGAACGTCGTACCCGGCGCGTATCAGTGCCCTACTCGCACTCAGCGACTCGTTTCCAGGCACAGCGACCAGACCATCGATCCAGGCGAGGAACTCGCTGAACATCTGACGATCCACCAATCCGGGCTCACAGCCCTCATCGTGGGGATTGCAGCCAGCTGCAAAGTCGTTGGCCAGGCGCCACTCATACGACCCTTCGGCGATAGCGTCACTGGAAGTGAAGTGGAGGTCTTTGGCAGCGGCGACGGATTCTCCCTCTTCGCACTCGGGGTCCTCATCCTCGAACCACACCTCGAGCGGAAGCCCGTCTTCGAGTGGTGTGTTCCCCAGCCAGACCTGCTTGCTGATCCCGTCGAACGTAACGAGGTCTGCCCTTCCGTCTCCGTCGTAGTCGGCGGCGCGCACATCCTCGAGACCCAGGGGGAGGCCTCTCGGTCGATTGCTTGTCACGATTCCTGCGTATCCGTCCGCCGCGAGGGCGATGTCGAGCGATCCCTCGGT
>BTQP01000200.1:0-3063 GCA_036985935.1 Acidimicrobiia bacterium
ATCGCGGTGACGAAGTTCATCGCGGCTGGGGTTTCTGGTAGCACTGCGATGCTTGCCGAAGCGATCCACTCGGTTGCCGACACGGGCAATCAACTCTTCTTGTTGCGCGGCGATGCCGTTTCACGGTACAAGGCCGATGTCACGCATCCCTTCGGACGCGGCAAGGCGATGTATTTCTGGTCGTTCATGGTGGCCGTGGTGTTGTTCTCCGGTGGTGCCATCATCGCGATCTTCAACGGGTTCCAACGGATCATGAACCCGGGGGAACACGAAGGGGAAGGCCTCGTGTTCTCCCTCATCGTTCTCGCCATTGCAGGCGCGTTCGAGATCTTCCTCGCATGGATACCAGCGATCCGCCAGTTCAACCGTATCCGGGGGACGAAGGGCGCGTGGCAGATGATCAAAGAGTCCAAGGACTCGGCACTCATCATCGTCCTGTTCGAAGACAGCGCTGCCGTAACGGGTCTCGTCGTGGCTGCCGCTGGCCTCATCCTCACAGAGGTCACGGGTTCCGTGGTCTGGGACGGTGTCGCATCGATCATCATCGGACTCATACTCATCGGAGTAGCCCTGATCATCGCGCGTGAGATGAGCGCGCTCCTGATCGGGGAGGCCGCCGGCAGGGAAGATAGAACTGCGATCCGTGTCGCCATCTTGAGTGTGGAGGAGGTCCATCACGTCGAGCGGTTGCTCACCATGCAGATGGCAGCGCATGAGATCCTCGTTACTGCGGATGTCGCGTTCGACGAAGGCGTGGACGAGGTTGCCGCGATCGAGACACTCGAGAATGCCATCCGCGATGCGGTTCCCGAAGCCGTCAGGATCTTCATCGAGCCGGTGAGACGATGATCGGTTCAGCGTCGGCGCCGGCGTCGTCTGCGAACCTCGGGCCAGGGTTCGATACCCTCGGTCTCGCCCTCAAGCTCCGTTGCGAGGCTACGGCCGAAACCAGCGAGTCGATGACAATCACCGAGGACGGCTCGACATCGCGCCTGTCGGACACGGACCTCGTCGCACAAGCCGTGACCCTCGCTGTGGGACGCCCGATGCACATCACCCTGTCCAACGAGATCCCGCGGGCACGCGGCCTCGGCTCCTCAGCCGCGGTTGCGGCCTCGGTGGCCGGAGCAGCGCTCAAAGCGACAGGATCCGACGAGGGGACCGCGCGCGTGTTTGAGATCGTCACGGAACTCGAGGGCCATGCCGACAACGCGGCTGCTGCTGTATTCGGCGGACTCGTCGCCGTGGCCAGCGGGGGCGTGAAACGACTCGAGTTGCATCCCACACTTCTGCCGGTCGTTGCGATTCCGCACGAGTCCCTTCACACCGACGACGCGCGCGCTGCGCTTGCCACGACAGTGACCTTCGACGTTGCAGCGCGGAGCCTTAGCCGGCTCGCGTTCCTCATCGAGGGGCTAGCCGACGCCAACGCAGACGTGCTCGCTCATGCAGCAGGGGACGAACTGCACGAGGCCCCAAGGGCGTCGCTTTCGCCTGTTACCGGTGAGCTCATCGAGGCCGCAACACGAGCGGGAGCGCTTCATGCTTGCTGGTCGGGTGCCGGACCTACCGCTCTTGCTTTCACCACGGAGGAGAACCGGGGCCGCGTCATCGGTGCGATGGGTGGGGTACTCGGCACGAGCGGCGAGGTTCTCGTCCTCAACGTCGACTACGACGGGCTGCTTTGAACCTCTTCTAGGTCGAGGATGTCGAAGGCGGCATCGATGTGCTTGGCGGCCCTGCGGTACACATCGAGGCTGCGAAGGTAAGGATCTGCAATTCCGACAGGGTGGGCGAGGAGGCGGATGCGAGATACGTCCAGATCTGGGAACTGGTGGCGTGCGGCGACCAGATGATGTTGTTCCATGCCAATGATCGCATCTGGCTGGGCGCAGTTCGCTAGCAGCCTTGCGCGGTGCGATGACAGATCGAGTCCCCGTTCGCTCGCCAGGATCCTGGAGTTCTCGGAGGCTTCGGTGCCTTCTACGGCATGGGTGCCGGCGCTCGTGAAGCGGAAGGCATCCCCGAATCGTTCCTGGGCGATCACCTGTGCAAGCGGTGATCGGCAGATGTTGCCGGTGCAGAGAAACAGGATATGAAAGACTGACTCGTCGATGTCCTCGTCAGTCTGGCGGTCAGGCATCGGCCCTGTACTTGGCAGCAGACTCGACGAACGCTGCGAAGAGCTCATTCGACGGGCCATGATCAGCGACCGAGAGAAACTCGGGGTGCCATTGCACCGCGAGTAGCGGCCAACTCGAGTCTTCGTGTTCGATTGCTTCGATCGTGCCGTCCGCTGCCCGCGCCACGACGAAGAGGCCCTCACCGAGTTGATCGACGGCTTGATGGTGGATCGAGTTGATGTTCTGAGTTCCTGACCCGATGATGCCAGCGAGACGACAACCCTCTTCGACCACCAGGTCGAGGTGCGCTTCGTACACGCCCTCACCGACGATGTCGTGGTTGTGAACGTCCGTGTGGCTCGGTAGATCCTGCACGAGTGTTCCTCCGAGGGCGACGTTCACGACCTGGAGTCCCCTGCAGATGGCAAGCACGGGGATCTTCCGCTCGTACGCCTTGCGCGCCAGCGCGAACTCGAACAGATCGCGCTCCTTACGCACCCCACGAATCGTTTCTTCGGCTTCGACACCGTATGTGTCGGGGGAGATATCCCCACCACCGGTGAACATCACGCCGTCGAGGCGATCGAGCACGTCGTCGATCTCGTTGTCATTGAGTGGGATAACCATCAACGGGAGCCCACCGGCACGGCGGACAGAGGATGTATATGTGTCGGTGACACCGTGGAGCTTGATCTCGAGTTGAACAGCCTCGATGTCGTACGGACGCCCTGTTATTCCAATGATCGGTTGCATCGAGCCATGATAGTGAACCCGCAATCGCCTGGCCGACGAACGTCAGTCGCAGAAATACCCTATCCTGTGGCGGTCGGTGCGGTCCGTGTTGTCGGAGGCCCCGCACGGGACCATCCACATTTCGACGAAGAGGTTTCACCTGCATGGGTTCGCTGATAAAGAAGCGCCGCAAGAAGATGAGCAAGCA
>BTQP01000201.1:0-3058 GCA_036985935.1 Acidimicrobiia bacterium
TGACAAAACACGTATTCGTAACCGGCGGGGTGACATCGAGCCTTGGTAAGGGCATCACCTCGGCGTCGCTGGGACGGCTCCTCAAGGCCAGGGGCTACCGGGTCGTTCTCCAGAAGCTCGACCCATACATCAACGTCGATCCTGGCACGATGAACCCATTCGAACACGGCGAGGTCTACGTCACCGATGACGGCGGTGAGACCGATCTCGATCTCGGGCACTACGAACGCTTCGTAGGCGAAAGTCTGAGTAGCGACTCGAACGTCACGACCGGGTCGATCTATCAATCGGTCATACGCAAGGAACGCAGAGGCGACTACCTCGGCGCAACGGTGCAGGTCATTCCACATATCACGAACGAGATCAAGTCCCGCATCCGTAAACTCGGCCAGCGTGACGACGTCGATGTCGTGATCACCGAAGTGGGTGGCACGGTCGGTGACATCGAGTCGCTGCCATTCCTCGAGGCGATACGCCAGATCCGCAAGGACATCGGCGAAGAAAACACGTGTTACATCCACGTAACTCTCGTCCCCTACCTGAGAACGAGCGAGGAGCTCAAGACAAAACCCACGCAGCATTCTGTTGCCGAACTGCGCAGCCGCGGCATCATGCCCGAGGTCATCGTGGTGCGGTCCGATCGCCCGATCGACGAGTCGGCAACACGCAAGATCAGCCTGTTCTGCGACGTTGAGCCCGACGCCGTGATAAACGCGCTGGACGTTCCGAACATCTATGCAGTGCCGCTCGCCCTTCGGGCAGCCGGTTTGGATGATGTCGTGATGCGTGAACTGAGGCTTGAGGCTCACGAACCGGACCTGAGCGAGTGGGAATCGATGGTCGAAGCGATGGGATCTCCCGAGGGTGACGTGACGATCGGGATCGTCGGAAAGTACGTCGATCTTCCTGACGCATACCTCTCGGTGGTCGAGGCTCTCAGACACGCGGGGCGCACATCGAGGGTGAACGTGAACATTCGTTGGATACCTGCCGAGGATGTCGATGGACTGCTCGTAGATTCCTACCTCGAGGGTCTCGACGGCGTACTCGTACCGGGAGGTTTCGGTATCCGTGGAATCGAAGGAAAGATCCAGGCCATTCGTTACGCACGAGAGAATGACATACCGTTCCTCGGTTTGTGCCTCGGTCTTCAGTGCGCCGTGGTCGAGTATTCACGACACGTGCTCGGTCTGTCCCATGCCCACTCGACCGAATTCGATCCCGTATCACCTGACCCCGTCATCGACCTCATGGATACCCAGAAGGATGTTTCCGACAAGGGAGGCACCATGCGACTCGGGTTGTATCCCGCCAAACTCGCTGAGGGCTCCCTCGCCAGAGGTCTGTACGGGTCCGAGGTCGTATATGAGCGCCACCGCCATCGCTGGGAGGTCAACAACAAGTATCGCCCAGCGCTCGAAGAGGCGGGCATGACAATGTCGGGTACTTCGCCTGACGGCCGCCTGGTGGAATTCGTCGAGATCCCAGAACATCCGTACTTCATCGGAACACAGGCACACCCGGAACTCATCTCCCGTCCAGACAAGCCGCATCCATTGTTCGATGGGTTCGTCGCGGCCGCAAAGACGTTCGCCTCGACTCCACTACCCGAAACGATCGATGCGGGCGTCACCGACCCCGTCCGTTGAAACGCCCATCCGGTTTCACTATCATCTCCTCAAAGACGTTGTCAAACGTCGGATTTCTCAGAACCGTCATGCGAACGGTCGAAACACCTGACGGGGAGCATGTCGAGCGGATCGTCATCGAACACCCCGGCGCCGTAGCTGTGGTGCCGCGAAGTGGCACAGATGTCGTGCTGGTTTCCCAATACCGAGCGGCCGTTTCTCGTATGGTTCTCGAGATCCCGGCTGGCAAACTCGATGAACCGGGCGAATCGCGTGAGGACGCCGCACGCCGCGAATTGGCAGAGGAGACCGGCTACATAGCAGGAGAGCTTCTTCACCTCACTGATCTGTTGACAGCGGTCGGGTTCAGCGACGAAAAGATCTCGATCTATCTTGCGGTTGACCCGGTCCCTGGGACTGCCAGACCCGTAGGTGCCGAGGAGGAATCTGCCGACATCGTCACTATGCCGTGGGCTGAGGCCGTGGCCCGTGTGCGCGAGGGCTCGATCATTGACGCAAAAACCGTGGCTGGAATTCTGATCGCGGAGATGCTCGATGGATCTGCCTGAGCATGGGCACGAGTTCATCACGTCACTGCAAGCGGAACGGGGACTGTCTGTCAACACCGCATCGGCCTACGCACGAGATCTGAAGCAATACAACGAAACGATCACCCGCAATGCCGGGGATGTCGGCGAAAAGACCGTGAGCATGCACCTCGCCCAGCTGCGAGTGGCCGGACTCGCAACCACGTCGATTGCACGAAAGTTCGCCTCCATACGGAGCTACCACCGCTTCTTGCTCTCGGAGGGGTATGCGGACAACGACCCAACAGCATCGATCGAGGCGCCGAAGCGTCCTCAGTCCCTTCCAAAAGCGCTGACCGTTGAGGAGACAGTTCGCCTTGTTGAACAGCCAGCGACAACGACGCCGATTGGTAGACGCGATAGAGCGATTCTCGAGACGATGTATGCGACCGGTTGCCGCGTCTCGGAACTCATCCACATCGATCAGCACGATGTCGACTTTGAAACCTCCACTGCGTTTGTCACAGGGAAGGGCAACAAACAGCGGATCGTTCCCGTCGGCTCGTTCGCCACTACCGCGATACAGGCATGGTTACCAGACCGCATGACGATTCGAAGGCCCGGTGCGGACTCCGGTGCGCTCTTTCTCACGGTTCGTGGAAACCGTCTCAGTCGCCAAACAGTGTGGCGACTCGTCAAACGCTACGGAGAGGCTGCAGGAATCGCTTCCAGCCGCCTCTCACCGCATGTGCTTCGACACTCGGCAGCGACACACATGGTTGAGGGCGGCGCCGACCTGCGAACAGTTCAAGAAATGCTCGGCCACGCCAGCCTTTCTACAACCCAGGTCTACACGAAGGTGAGCCCAGAACACCTGAGGCAGATCGTCATCACAAGTCATCC
>BTQP01000202.1:0-3053 GCA_036985935.1 Acidimicrobiia bacterium
AGCACACTGTGTTTCCACAGCTAGACCCATGATGTCAAACCCAGGTAAGGTTCTTCGGGTTGCATCGAATTAAGCCGCATGCTCCGCCGCTTGTGCGGGGCCCCGTCAATTCCTTTGAGTTTTAGCCTTGCGGCCGTACTCCCCAGGCGGAACACTTAATGCGTTAGCTACGGCACAGCAGACGTGAATCAGTCCGCTACACCTAGTGTTCATCGTTTACGGCGTGGACTACCAGGGTATCTAATCCTGTTTGCTCCCCACGCTTTCGCTCCTCAGCGTCAGTATCGGCCCAGTGAGCCGCCTTCGCTAATGGTGTTCCTCTCGATATCTGCGCATTCCACCGCTACACCGAGAATTCCACTCACCTCTACCGAACTCTAGTCACAACAGTTTCGACCGGCCTCCCGGGGTTGAGCCCCGGGCTTTCACGACCGACTTGTTGAACCGCCTACGAGCCCTTTACGCCCAATAAATCCGGACAACGTTTGCTCCCTACGTATTACCGCGGCTGCTGGCACGTAGTTGGCCGGAGCTTCTTCTGGAGGTACCGTCATTTTCTTCCCTCCTGAAAGCGGTTTACAACCCTAAGGCCGTCATCCCGCACGCGGTGTCGCTGCATCAGGCTTTCGCCCATTGTGCAATATTCCCTGCTGCTGCCTCCCGTAGGAGTCTGGACCGTGTCTCAGTTCCAGTGTGGCTGATCGTCCTCTCAGACCAGCTACCCGTCTTAGCCTTGGTGAGCCGTTACCTCACCAACAAGCTGATAGGCCGCGAGACCATCCCCCAGCAGCGGACTTTTCCTCAACGGATCATGCGATCCAAAGAGAGTATCCGGTATTAATCCGAGTTTCCTCGGGCTATCCCGGTCTGGGGGGCAGGTTTCTCACGTGTTACGCACCCGTTCGCCGGTTTCCACAGCTGAACCTTACGGAACGACTGCTTCTCCCTCGACTTGCATGCATTAAGCGCACCGCCAACGTTCGTCCTGAGCCAGGATCAAACTCTCCATCGAAGTTCTCGATGAGAACAGATCCTGTGTCTGTATCGAAATACAGACCAGGAGTTTCTTTTCATCCCTCAAAAGGATGCGGTCATACGAGGACGGGATCCTCTTTAGTTGCATGACCGTTGGCTTTGTACACCCATCGTTCCTTCCACCGAAGTGGTTGGTCTGATGGATATATGAAACGCTCACCGGTGACCGCCCAGTTGGTTGGCCGTTCGGCAAGCGCCTGTCAATCTCAATCGTTCATCTTACGATGATCGATTGACGCACTGTTCAGTTGTCAAGGAGCCGATCCTGCAGCGCGCAACACAAGGTTGTACTCCGCAGGGCCTCACAGTATACCGCTGCTTTGAACAAGCAGCAGTAGCCGGTCGGATTCGACCGACGAAGCATTACGGTAACCAACTCTGTGAGTTAGTGCAACCGCGGAACTTGCCTCTACAGGGTACATCGAAACACGTAGACAGTAAACAGTAGACAGTCGACGGTCACGGGCCCACCTGACCAGGCTAGCTTCGCAATTTCTGACCTCGTTCGGTGGCGGCCTACCGTCCCTACCGACGACTGCCTACCTTCGAACTCACGCACCTGTGTCGGGACCGGGATCTCACCGGTTGCGGCGGTTGCAAGGCAACAGATAGGTCCCGGCGTCGCGAGCGCCGGGACCTATCTCGGTTCTGACATACGATGGAGCCTCACCGCTGCTCGTCCACGCGCGCCTTGATCTTGATGAACAACACGACGATGGCGACCACCAGAAGGATGCCACCGATAGACATCGCCGCAACGATGTTGAGGGTGATACTGAGCGCCCACACGAGCGGTGGAAGCAGGATGAGAATCGCCACGACGATCATCCAGGTTGGCCACTGTTTCTTCGTCTGTGTTGTCAAGGGAGTCCTTTCGAGTTTCGGGGACAAGCCTAGCCGTGGTCAGCCACCAGCCCACGGCCCGGAACAGGGCCACGCACTCGTCTACGTGACAAGTTTGCGATACTCGCGCAGGTGTTGCAGGGCGCGGTCGACATCTCCCGTGCGTTCGTACAGCGCTGCGACGTTGTGATGTGCGTCGGCCAGCGAAGCGTCGCCATCGATCGAGTGAAGATACGCATCGATGGCCCGGTCAGGTACTCCCTCATCTTCGAGAGCGACTCCCATGTTGAACCACGCGATCGCATTCGTCGGCTCCACGGCGACAGCGATCGCGTACTGTTCGATCGCGTCGGAGAAGCGGCCGGCTGCGTGAAAGAGTCTCCCGAGATTGATTCGCGCGTCAACGTGTCGAGGATCGAGTTCGATCGCCCGCTCGTACGCCGCAACGGCACGCAACGAATCGTCGCTCTCAGCCTCGTCACCCAGAAGAAACCATTCCTCGGCGTCGAGCACACCTGAAGACTGCCAGATCTCAGTTGCAGCGATAGACAGTGGTTCGACATCGAGGTTGAGAACTTCTTGGCCCGTAAGGGGATCCCATCTGTCACCGTCACGCACTACAACGACCTTCCCGCCCTCGGCAACAAGGTTGAACGATGTCAGGAGGTCGTCCTCGACCAGGCGTTCCTGGAGCGCTGACATCGCCGAATGGATCAACGACGATGGCACATCGTTGTTGAGCAATTCACTGGCCGCGCGCAGAACGATCACATCCTGGAACGTGAATTCGAAGCGACCATGTAGACCCGTTGCGGGGTTCAGGATTCCGAGCGAGACGTACGACCGAATCTGACGTGGCGACAGCTCCGTCATGTGTGCTACTTGCTGCACCGTGAAGCGTTGTGATTGTGGCACGTCGGATGTCACTTCTTCGACTGGACTCGCTTCTTCGCGGTCGCCTTGCGGGATGTCTTCTTCGCCGACTTCCGCTCGCTGTTTCCATCGGCACTCGCAGCAAGGCTCGCCTTGAGTGCGTCCATGAGGTCGATGACCTCCGCCTTCGTTTCTACAGGTGCAGAGATCGTCAGTTCCTGGCCTTCGACCTTGGTTTCGATCGCTGCGAGCATCTCGCTCCTCACACCGTCTGCGTAGATGTCCGGCTTGAACTCATCGCT
>BTQP01000203.1:0-3040 GCA_036985935.1 Acidimicrobiia bacterium
GAGTGGGTCGTGATCGGGTTGCTCACGATGGCCATCGGTGTACTCCTGGTCGTCCGTGGCACAAAACGCCGTTGAGAAGCCACGCAGATGGGGCAAGTTCTTCGGTCTTTCCTCCTAGGGGGACGGCAGTCAGCGACGATGCTGGGGCGGGCGAGCCTGCGAGTTCTTCGGTCCTCCCTTCAGGGGGGACGGCAGAGCGACGCAGGAGCGATGCAGGGGGGAGCACGAGCCTGCGAGCACGAAGTGACGAAGAGCCAAGCTCACAAAGTGGAAGCTACCAGCTCAAGCCAGCTCAATCTCGGACCTGGTTACGAGGCACGAGACAACGTCGACCCTGATCATCCGGCAGCAGTAGCAGAAAACAGCGTCCGGCCGAGTTCTCCTGCCTCGAGTTGAACGAGTCCGGCTCTGCGACTTGAAACCTTGTCGTCGAAGATGGAGTCGCCGAGTGCTCGGCGAAGGTCGACCTCCAGATCTTCAATGGCATCCAACCACGCCTTTGCGATCGTCATGTACGCATCGGTCGCGTCTTCGGCGTGTATGTCCACGAAGCCTGCCGCTGTAAGCATGTCGACATACGGCGTACCAGTTGCCACGAACTCATACGCATCGAGCGACACCCCGCTAGAGACAACACCCTCCGGCACTGAGACAACGCTGAACACGAGTCGGCCCGACTCGGTGAGGACCCGCCTGCACGCTCTCAACACGGAGAGCTTGTCATCCAGTCAACACAGAACGTCCGAATGGGTGACTCCGTGGAACGTCCCGTCTCTGAATGGCAGCGTCAGACCAGAACTGGCGACGGCGTGAGCATCGAGACCGTCGGCTTTTGCTCTTCGACTCCCCCACGCAAGCCCCTCCCACGCGATGTCGGAAATCACAACCTGTGCACCGGAGATCCTGGAGAGGTGGAGACCTGGCCACCCGGCACCTGAGCCAAGCTCCAGAACACGGTCCCCGGTCCCGACACCGAGAAGCTCAACGAAATGGGCTGCCTGAACGACATCGGTGTACCCGTTGCCGCCATAGTCGGCTCCGAGGGTCCGCCGCTCGAGTTCGCGCAACACGTCGTGATCGGTTCGCGCGTAGTAGTCACGATATCGTGCGATCAGCCGGATCTCGGCCGCCCGAACCTCTTCCATCGTGTCCTCCTGCCATACCCTCGCTGCGGCAACCCGACCACCGCACGACATTGTGCCACGTTGATGGCCGCGAGTCTGCGTGCGGCGTTTCGCTGCGCGCTGAGCCGTATCTTTCAGCAAACAGGAGGCTCGATGACGCACGACAAAGGACTCCCGATCTCGCCGAACGACGGTGTGTTCCGGGAAGAGGACATGGATCGCGACGCATCGCCGTCCGACAACTTCTACAGATTCGCAAACGGTGGTTGGCTTGATGCGAACCCCGTGCCTGAGGAATACGGAGCATGGGGCGCAGCGCATGAGCTGCACTCCCGAAACGAAGAAATCCTCCTCGCCATCCTCGAGTCCGTTGTTTCGGATGATCCCACACGCGACGACATTTCGAAGCTCGTCGGCGACTACTACGCATCGGGGATGGACACTGAACGCATCGAAGCCCTGAATCTAGAGCCAATCGAGCTGATTCTCAGACGCATCGAAACGATCGAAGAAACATCCGAACTCGCTCCCCTCGTTGCCGACATGCACAGGTCAGGCATAGGCGGGTTCTTCGACGTGGCGTCGATTCCGGACTTCAAGGACAGCACCGTCAACCTCCTGTACGTCGGCCAGGCCGGGCTCGGATTGCCAGACCGTGACTACTACCTGCGAGACGATGAGACGTCCCAACAGTTGCTTTCGATGTACAGGGCACACGTCACAACGATGTTCACATTGCTCGGCGTCCGGGACCCCGCCGCTTCGGCTGACACGGTGATTACCGTCGAGTCAGCCATCGCTGAGATGTCGTACACGAACGTGCAGATGCGCGACGTCGAGCTGACGACCAACAGGGTCGACATGGCCGACGCGCGGACTCTGATGCCGACCTTTGGCTTCGAGCGGTACCTTGCATCAATTGGCGCAGGTGAGCAATCCTCATTCAGCATCGACAACGTGAAGTTCTACCCGTCCATCGACTCGCTGATGAACACGACGCCCATCTCCGACATCAAGACCTACCTCAGGTGGAATGTGTTGCGCGGGACGGCATCGGCACTGCCAAAGAGGTTCAGCGACGAGGCTTTTGAGTTCTACGGCAAGACCCTCGGAGGTCAGCAAGCACAGAAGGATCGCTGGAAGCGTGTTCTCGGGGCCGCCGGCGCCGACATCGGGCAGCCCGTCTCCCAGCTGTATGTTGTCGACAATTTCCCGCCCGAAGCCAAAACCCGGATGGAGAATCTCGTCGACAATCTGCTCGGTGCGATGGAGTCCAGCATCAGGAAACTGACATGGATGAGCGACGAGACAAAGGCCCAGGCGTTAGAGAAACTCGCGGGTTTCGGCTACAAGATCGGGTATCCCGATGTCTGGCGAGACTACGCGGGGTTGGAATTGAGCCGGGACACGTGGCTCGGCAACCGGGAGGCTGCATCGAGGTTCGAATTTGCAAGACAGATGGCCACACTCGGGCAGCCGGTAGATCCACACGATTGGTCCCTAGCCCCACACGTGGTGAACGCGTACTATCACCCCCTTCGCAACGAGGTCGTCTTTCCCGCGGGCATCCTTCAGCCCCCGTTCTTCCGTCTCGACGCCGATGACGCGGTCAACTACGGAGCGATAGGGTCGGTCATCGGTCACGAGATCACGCACGGGTTCGACGACCAGGGCAGCCGGTTCGATGCAGACGGAAATCTCAGGGACTGGTGGACCGCCGACGACCGGCAAGAGTTCGAATTACGCGCACGCGTGGTCGTGGAGCAATACAACGGGTACGAAATCGAGGACGGCCTCAACGTCAACGGCGAGCTGACCCTGGGTGAGAATATCGCCGACCTTGGCGGGCTCAAGATCGCCCACAACGCCTTGCGAACCGCGCTGGACGGACTCGGTGAAAACGGCGATGGCCTCAC
>BTQP01000204.1:0-3038 GCA_036985935.1 Acidimicrobiia bacterium
CCCGCAGCGGTGTTCGACAACAGAATCGACCAGACGTCATTCCTCAGAGCAGATCTCGCCGAGTGGGACCCGCAAAACGTGGAGAAGCTTCACAGTGCTCTGGTCGAAAGTTTCACGGCTCTGAGGTAGACGGATGACGCTGACGTTCGATCGGATGCTGGCATGATCGATCCCGTTCTCAATTCCGGTGACCTAGGAGATGCGGTACTCCAGCGCCGCTTCGACAACCTCCTCCAGTGAGGCATGAACGCCGTCGTTGAAACGGTTCTGGAGTTCTTGAGCAAGAAACGAACGCGCCTCGGGCGAGATGAATTCTGCGAGCGAGACATCGTGGGGAGTCACGAGCCCCGTGCCCGAGGTCTCCCACATCGTCGATACCCCTCCCGCAAGAAATAGAGCTGATGCGAGATCTTCGACTTTGCGGGCTGTCTCTGCAATCGCGGTGACGCTGATCGTCATCGCCCCGATATCGCGGTACCGCACGAAGATCGTCAGGGCACGCCGGTGTTCTTCAAGTGCGAGGTCGTACTCGTCCGCGTAGAACAAGCCCGAACCGAAGACGCTGTGCGCCCACGCAAGGTCCATCGTCTCGCCGAGCTGCTGGGAATACTCGATGGACAAGGCGGCGGCTTCGCGCATTTCTTGGCTGTCCTCGTACATCCACGATCTGGCGATCGCGGTGTATGTCGCAGACAGCAGGCGGATGTTGCCCTGCTGCTCCAACAAAGCCTTGGCTTCGTCAAGTAGGGCGCGGCTTTCGTCGGTGTCCCCTTGGTCCGCGACCGGGAACGACAGGTTGTACAGGGCATTGGCGATACCGGCGGGGTCACCGTCGATACGATGGGCATCAAGGGCCTGCTCATAGAAGGAACGGGTTGCTGGGACGTCACCGCGCCAATAGGCGATACTGCCGGCGGCATCGAGGGCGCTCGCTCGTACGTCGATCGGTGCGCCCTGCGTCGCGAGGGCGTGGGAGGCGTGCTCTTGGCCCGATACGAGGTGACCGCGTGACTGCCAGTACCGCCAGAGGGCCGCGGTCAACCGTTGGGCGCGCTCGCCATCGCCCGCAGTGATGGCTCGCGTGAGGGCCGCTTCGATATTGGCATGGTCCGCCGCCAGGCGGTCCATCCATTGGATCGACTCTGGTCCTTCGTTCTGGGGTGTGGCCGATTCGGCGAGCTCGAGGTATGCGTCCAGGTGCCGGGAGAACATCTCGTCCAGCCCGCCGGCCTCAGCGAGCATCACCAGCCCAAACTCTCGGATGGTTTCGAGCATGCGGACCCGGAACTCCTGCCCATCGCTGTCTGCAACGAGTAGATTCTGAGTGACGAGCGCGTCGAGCCCCGTCAACGGATCAAGTCCGATCGCCGAAGGGTCACACACCGCTATGACCTGGTCGAGTGCAGATCCACTGATGAATACCGAAAGCCGTGTCAGGAGTCGTTGCTCGGCTACCGACAGCAGGTCGTAGCTCCACCGGATCGTGTCATTCAGCGTCTGCTGATGAGCCGGTGTATCCGCCGTGTGTTGGGCAAGGGTCAGCGGCGTCAACGTATCGGCGATCTGGCGAGGTGTCATCATGCGCACGCGCGCTGCTGCGAGTTCGATAGCGAGCGGCAATCCGTCCAGGCGCCGCACGATCTCCTCGATCGCCGCCTGGGAGACGCCATCTACCGCGAATCCTTGTTTCACTGATGTTGCCCGGTCAATGAAGAGCTCGACGGCCGGTGACTGTACAAGTGGTTCGATGTGCATCTCCTGCTCGCCGGCAAGACCGAGCGGGATACGCGACGTGACAAGGATCCGTGTCCGAGCCGAGGCGGCAAGCACGCTGGCGAGGATGCCTGCAGCATCGAGGACCTGCTCGAAGTTGTCGACGACGAGCAACGTCTCACGATTTGCCAGGTACGCCGACAGGTACTCCTCAAGTGACGTCGCGCCCGTGGACGCTGGCGCATCGAGGGCATCCAGCATCGCCGTCACGACGCCTGCTTCGTCGGCGATCCCCGCAAGGGGTATGAAGAAGACTCCATCGTTGAAGCGGTTGGTCAGGGCTGAACCGATCGCCAAGGACAGTCGTGTCTTGCCTGTCCCCCCGGGACCGGTCAGTGTCACGAGGCGTGCCGACTCGAGTAGTTCGAGGCCACGCTGAACCTCGGCGTCGCGCCCGATGAAAGTAGAGAGGACGGCGGGAGCGTTGTACGGCCTCGTTGGAGATGCGGCGACGGGAGGAAACTCATCGGGGAGGTTCGGAGCCAGGATCTGGTGCAGAGCTACAGGATCTGCGATGTCCTTGAGCCAATACGAACCGAGGTTGCGCACTGTCGAGTTTGGCATTTCGAGAGTCGAAGCGATGCGGTCAGATATGAGTATCTGGCCTCCGTGGGCAGCAGCGCTGATCCGTGCAGCGACGTGTACGCCGATACCGACGTAGTTGTCACCGCCGAGCGTTGCTTCGTCCGTGTGCAGACCCATGCGTACGAGCAGTCCGTGGCGGTGGAGGTCAGCGCTCTGCGCGATCGCACCCTGGGCAGCGGTCGCGGCTCGCACTGCAGCGGCCTGGTCGGTGAACACCACAAAGAATGCGTCACCCTCAGACATGACAACCACGCCGTTTTCAGCAGCGACAGTGTCGCGGATGATCTGATGGTGGAAGCCAAGCAGGTGGGCGAACTCGTCGGTGCCAACGCGCCTGAGAAGCTTCGTAGATCCCTCGATGTCGGTGAACAGGAACGTCAAGGTTCCTGTTGGCAGCGTTGTTGTCATCAGTCCTGTGTGCTCGGCACAGGTCACGATACCTGCGGGGAGCACATCCGTAGACTGGCCGGCATGTCAGTTTCATTCGTTCCGGACGATTTCGTGGTCCCCGAGCAGTTCGATGGGCCGGGGTTTCGACTGGAACCGCTCGGACCGCAGCACAACGAGCGGGACCATGAGGCATGGATGTCGAGTATCGACCACATCCGATCGACGCCCGGGTTCGATGAGGGGGGTGATTGGCCGGTAGAGATGGATCTCGCAGCCAACCTCTCCGATCT
>BTQP01000205.1:0-3010 GCA_036985935.1 Acidimicrobiia bacterium
GGCAAGACCTCGACAATGCGGATGATCGGCGCCGTTAGTCCGATCTCGGGTGGTGAGTTGTCGGTGCTTGGCCTCGATCCCATGACCGACGGGCCACAACTGCGTTCACGACTCGGCGTCGTCCCTCAGGAGAACAACCTCGACGAAGAACTGACCGTCTACGACAACCTGATGATGTACGGCAGATACTTCGACCTGTCACGCGCTGATATCAGGGAACGTATCGACGAACTGCTCACGTTCGTCCAGCTGGACGAGAAACGCGATTCGAAGATCTCCGCACTTTCGGGCGGGATGAAGCGGCGTGTGATCATCGCTCGTGGGCTCATCAACGAACCTGACCTCTTCATCCTCGACGAACCGACAACCGGCCTCGATCCGCAAGCCCGCCACGTTCTGTGGGATCGCTTGTATCGACTCAAGCAGGAGGGTGTGACGCTGATCATCACCACCCACTACATGGACGAGGCGGAGCAACTGTGTGACCGGCTTGTCGTCATGGACAAGGGGAAGATCGTGGCCGAAGGCTCACCATCAGGCCTCATCGCGCAGTACACGCCGCGTGACGTCGTCGAGCTTCGATTCCCTGTCGGGATACTCGAGTCGGTGGCGTCACGAGTCGAGGAACTGGGCGACCGGGCTGAACTCCTCGCCGATCGCGCCCTTGTGTACACCGACGACGCTGAAAAGGTGATTGCAACGGTCACTGAGTCGGATCTCGAACCAGACACTGTCCTGGCAAGACGGTCGTCCCTCGAAGATGTGTTCTTGCGGCTCACCGGCAGAACGCTGGTGGATTGATGGCGATACCGCTCTCGCTGCGGGTCGTTGAGGCCGAGGTTCGAACCTACCGCCGAACGTGGCGGGGGTCCGTGTTCACGAGTTTCCTCAACCCGATCCTGTACCTGCTTGCAATGGGCGTGGGACTCGGCTCTCTCGTTGATGCGAATCTGCCTGCCGGCATCGAAGGTGTTTCGTATCTCGCGTTTCTTGCCCCCGGATTGCTCGTTGCAACCGCCATGCAGACGGGAGCCGGCGAAGGTTCGTGGAAGGTGATGGCGGCCATCGAATGGACCCAGACTTGGAAGGCCCGTCTCGCCACGCCGATCGGAATCCCGAGTCTTGTGCTCGGCCACATCTACTGGGGGGCACTGCGCGTTCTCATGGTGTCGACGATCTTTGCTGTTGTCATGGCTGCATTCAGGATCGCACCGCTGCTCGAGTCACTCGCAGCCGTCGTTCCGGCGATGTTCGTTGGTGTCGCAATGGTCGCAGCGACGACAGCGTTCACCGTTCGACTGAAGAACGTTGCTGGTCTCCCGATGTTCTTTCGGTTCGTTGTCATCCCAATGTTCTTGTTCTCGGGAGTGTTCTTCCCGATCACGAACTTGCCCGGTTGGCTGCAACCGGTCGCGGTCATCACACCCATCTACCACGGCGTCGAGCTCGCTCGGGCGATCGTCGTGGGAACCACGCCTGCCGTCAGCTGGTGGGTCAGCATCGGATATCTGGTCACCATTTCCGTCGTATCGACGTGGATCGCGGTTGGGCCGATGCGTCGAAGGATGACGCCATGACATCGGACACGTTGACCGCCCGAGTTGTTCCGCCACTGCGCCGCAGGTGGCGCGGTCGATACATCGTTGAACGGAACATCGTTTCGATGAAGTCGTTCTGGCCCGTTCTCGTATCGGGCTTCTTCGAACCGATCTTCTATCTGTTTGCGATCGGTATCGGTATCGGCGAACTCATTGGTGATGTCGAGGTCGCCGGCACTGCGGTCCCCTACACGGCGTTTGCAGCGCCGGCGATGTTGGCGGCGTCAGCAATGAACGGTGCAGTATTCGAATCGGTCAACATCTTCTTCAAACTCAAGTTCGGCAAGATCTACGAAGGAGTACTCGCTACTCCGGTCGAGCCAGGCGAAGTCGCCTCGGGCGAGATCGTGTGGACCCTTGCTCGTGGCGGCATCTACTCAGCGGCTTTCCTGCTTGTGATGGCCGTGATGGGGTTGGTCGAATCTCCGCTCGGCATCCTGGCGTTCCCCGCAGCGATCCTGATCGGATTCGCGTTTGGCGCCCTGGCCACCGCAGGTGTGACCTATATGCGTACGTGGCAGGATCTCGACCTTGTCACGTTGATCACGTTGCCGCTGTTCTTGTTCTCGGCAACGTTCTACCCGTTGGACGTATATCCGCAATGGCTCCAGACCGTTACGTGGATCTCGCCACTGTTCCACGGCGTCGTGCTAGTGCGCGGACTGACGCTGGGAATCCTAGACTGGACGATGCTGATCAACGTGGCGTACCTCGTCGCACTCGGCATCCTCGGCTCGTGGATCACATCTCGGCGAATCGGGGTCCTGCTGAGACCGTGACACCGGTGGATCACGCGGTCAGACGCCTGTCACACAGGGTGTATGGGAAATCTGGAGAAAACGTGTGTACCCCACCCGGGGTGGGGTACACTGCCGACGGTGGGACACACGATGGACATGAAACCAGAACTCAAACTCTCGGCGCTCAACCGGCTCAAGACCGTACGTGGTCACGTCGATGCGGTGCTCAGGATGGTGGAGGAGGAGCGTTACTGCCCCGAAATCATGAAGCAGGTTTCTGCCCTTCAAGGTTCACTCGAAGGCGTGAACCGGGTGCTCCTACAGAATCACGTTGAGACGTGCGTCCTCGAACATGTTGAGCAGGGTCGATCTGCACAGGTTGTAGACGAATTGCTCGAGACGTTGCGCTACGCACCAGGTCTCACCGCCAGAAAGGTTCCGAAATGACCCAGGTGACTCTCTCCGTACCAGACATCTCGTGCGGCCACTGCAAGACCTCCATCGAAGGCGCTGTCGCACCCATGGATGGCGTTGCCAAGGCCGAGGTGTCCATCAACGACCGCACAGTGGCCGTTGAATACGACCCCGCACAGGTCGATCTTTCGTCGATCGTTACCGCTATCGACGACCAGGGCTACGAGGTAGACGACCAGTAACCCTCCTGCCGTTCTT